>JAFSFD010000072.1 GCA_017435365.1 Akkermansia sp.
TATGTAAATACCACAGCTGCGCTGTGGTATGAAAGCGTAGCTGGCGCTACGCATGAAATACCGCCTGCGGCGGTATGAAAGCGGCACTATGTGCCGCATGGCTCTGGCGTATACGCCAGAGCTGCCAAATTCCAATTTATCAAGCTCTTTACTCAAACATGGGACACGTATGGGCGGAGAAATCCCACAGTCTGCAAATGCAAGCCCCCAGCGAATCCCATTCGGTTCGTTGTATTGTTCCCTTTTGCCTGAACGCAGGCGCTGCGCTCAGGGCAGTTCTTCGGGCTGGGCCTGGGAGGCAGATTCTGCGGCCTCAATCTCACGCTGGGCCATGATGGCCGCCACGGGATAATGGGGCTCGATATCTTCTGCAATAACCACTCGGGAGCCGTATTCCACAATATCAAAGAGCATGGTGGAAATCATGTGCGGCAGGCGGATGCAACCGTGCGAAAGGCGCTTGCCGGCCACCACCTTGCCGGTGTGCATCCCCACGCCATCTGCCGTGAGGCGCATCCAGTTCGGCATGGGCGACCCCTCGAAGCGCCCACCTTCGGGCACCTGCTCAGTAAAAGCATCCGCATTCCGGTTGATGCACTTGCCCTCAGCATTATACATCTTGCCGTAGCGATTGGAGGCATGTTCCTTTTCCTTGAAACGCACGCGGTAGGGGCCGGTGGGAGTCGGGTGCGTATCTGCCCCGGTGGATACAGGCCAGTCAGCCGCCACCTGGTTATCCACGTATAAACGGCCGCGCTGCTGGCTCAGGCATATGTAGATGGGGCACCTGGCATCCGCGCGTTCCAGCAGGGCCTCATCCAGATACACCTGCATCGATGTCGGGTAATTCGCATTCCGGAACACGAACCGCTCATACGGAGTCATATTTTCGTACACCAGGCCGGGGTCGGCGTAGTTCACCTGGGAACACGAGCTGAACCCGCCAGCCACCACAGCTGCTGCAGCAGCCGCCAGAAAAAACTTTTTCATATCCATCATAATCTCACTTAATCTCCACCGGTGTTCCCACGGGCGTATTATCGAAGAAAATCTTGGCCATGCGCTTGGGCAGGCGGATGCAGCCATGACTCTCCGGGGCAGAGGTCACCAGGCCTTCATGCATCCAGATACCGCCCCAGGTCAGCTGCATGCCGTTGGTCATCGGGGCGCCCTTGTAAATACCACCGGGAGGAATCGGTTCCCCCTTGGTGTAATTGTCCACCAGGGTGTTTCCATCGGCATCCACGATACTGCCGTAGGTGGAAGAAACATGGTCTTCATCCTTGGAGATGATGGGGAACACCCCCTTCGGGGTATCCTTGCCCGCCTTGCCGGATGAAATCGTGCTCCACCCCACGCGGCGCCCGGCAATGTAATAGTGCGCCTGCTGCAGCTCGGTATCAATCACAATGCGGCGGGGGCCATCCAGCCCGGCAGGCACATCCCACTGCCCGGTGCTCACCGATTCTGTCACATCAACCTTAATCCTGGGGCGGGCAAAGGCATAGCCCGTGGCCATCTGGGCCAGGTCATTGGGATTATTCACACAAGAAGTCATCAACAGAGCCGCGGCGGCGAGCATGGAAAAGGTTCGTTTCATGATCGGATGCTATGGGTACCCGCATTTATGCACGCTAACCACCTTTTTGTCAAGCCCATTCCGATACACCGGCCATTATATTTTCAGCACGGCACGGGTACCGCTTGCCAGAGCAGGCCGTTCGTGCTAGCATAGGGGCATGAGATTGCTCCTGGCCCCCATGCAGGACGTGACAGACCTGGCCTTCATGCGCACCCTGCACCGCATCGGCTCCCTGCCGGATGCGTTCGTCACGGCATATTTCCGGAGCACCCCCACCACCTGCGCCCTGGCCGAGCACAACTTGCGCTGCATCGATGAAAACGAAACCGGAATCCCCGTTCTGGCCCAGCTGGCCGGGAGCGATGCCCCCGCCCTGCTGCGGGATGCCGCCATGCTGCTGGGGCGCCCCGGGGTGGCCGGTATCAATCTGAATGCCGGATGCCCCTCTCCGCTGGTCAACCGGCACGGTGCCGGTGCCGGCCTGCTGCGGGAACTTCCCCGCCTCGCGGCAATCGCGCAGGAACTCCGCCGCGCCATCCCGCCGGGAAAATTCAGCATCAAATGCCGCCTGGGCTGGGAAAATGCCTCAGCCGAATTCCCCGCCATTCTGGAAATACTGGCCGCCGCCGCGCCCGATGAAGTGGGCATCCACGCCCGCACCCGCCGGCAGCTATACGGCGGCACACCGGATTTCAGCTACGTGCGGCACGCCGCCGCCACCCTGCCCTGCCCGGTGCTGGCCAACGGCGATATCGCCACCGTGCAGCAGGCGGCAGACTGCCTGGAGCAGACCGGCGCAGCCGGACTCATGCTTGGGCGCGGAGCCGTGCGCAACCCCTACCTTTTCCGGCAGCTGCGCGGCGGCCCGCCCCCCACGGCGGAAGAAATGCGGCAATATTACAGCATCCTGGTCGAGGAAACGGGCCGCGTGCTCCTGCACAAGCGCACAGAAAAAGGCCACTGCAACCGCATGAAGAAATACCTGGCATTCTGCTACCCCGATTTCACCGCAGAAGAGGAATTCCGCCTCCGCCGCTGCACCGACATCCCGGAAATGCTCCGTATTCTGGAACACAAAACGGCACAGGCCCCCGCGCCTTACCCCGCAGAATACAATTATTGCTCCGGCAATTAAAGAATATTGCTTGGACTCAACGACAAATTGATGTTTGTCGTTGTCGGGGCACGGGACTTCAGTCCCGAAATAACGGTGCTTCCAATCGGGACTGAAGTCCCGTGCTCCGACAGAGTTCCCCCACAAATTCCTATTTCTCAAGCCGTATAGGCGGCAGAGATTTCGCAGATGTAGAGGTAATGCAGGGGATTATCCTGGGCATACCAGGCGGGGGAGACCTCGCTCCAATCCAGGAAATCGGCTTCCTGCAGGGTGGTGCGGAACATCCTGCGGCATTCAAGCACGAGCTCGGCATCCTCAAAAGTGGGCAGGCCGGCGGGGGTGGTGGCGGGGCGCAGAGAGGTGTGGGCCATCTTATCCACATCGCGGCCGGAGTGGCGACCGCAGAAGATGAGGTCCTGGCGGTACTGCTCCGGCATGAAACTGAGGGTGAAGGCGGGCTGCGCCTCGATGAAGTTCACGGTGTGGCGATTGGGCCGCACAAAGACAAAGGCGACCGGGCGGTTCCAGAGGAAGCCGATGCCGCCCCAGCTGGCGGTCATGCAGTTGAAGTTTTCTGCCGTGCCGGCGGTGATGAGCATCCACTGCTTGCCGATGAGCTCCACCGGGTTCCTGCTGATTTCTGTAATGTCGATATTCTTCATAAAAATGCGTTTCTTCTCACAAAACCGGCGCGCCCGCAGGCGCGCCGTGTAAAATAATCATGAGTGCTTCACCACTCCATCAGCGGCTGTAGTTACCGGGGTCCTGGGTGATGGTCACGTCGTGCGGGTGGCTTTCCTGGAGACCACCGGCGGTGATGCGCACGAAGCGGGCGTGCTCGCGGAGTTCATCGAGCGACTTGGCGCCAAGGTAGCCCATGCCGGAGCGGAGACCACCCACGAGCTGGAAGATGACATCGGCCAGCATGCCCTTGTACGGCACGCGGGCTTCCACGCCCTCGGCCACGAGCTTGCCGCTGCCGTTCTGACCGTAGCGGTCGCCGGAGCCGGCACGCATGGCGCCCAGGGAGCCCATGCCGCGGTAGGTCTTGAAGTTGCGGCCCTGGTAGTGCACCACGGCACCGGGGCTTTCCTCGCAACCGGCCAGCATGCCACCCATCATGATGAGGTCGGCACCGGCGGCCAGGGCCTTCACGGCATCGCCGGAGTAGCGGATACCGCCATCGGCAATCACGGTCACGCCGGCGGGGCGGGCCACGGTGGCTACCTCCTGAATGGCAGTGAACTGGGGCATACCCACGCCGGAGATGATGCGGGTGGTGCAGATGGAACCCGGCCCCACGCCTACCTTGATGGCGCTGGCACCGGCGGAAATGAGGTCGCGGGCGCCGTCCTGGGTCACCACGTTACCGGCCACCACGGGCTTGCCCAGCTCGCGCAGCTTCTCAATCACGTGCAGCACGCGGCTGGTGTGGCCGGTGGCGGCATCGATGAAGAGGGCATCAGCACCGGCATCGACAACGGCCTGAGCGCGGGCCATGAACTCCGGACCCGGGCCCACAGCGGCGCCACAGCGCAGGCGGCCCATCTCGTCCTTGGTGGATTCCTGGAAAGCTTCGCGCTTGCGAATGTCGGTATCGGTAATCAGACCGACCAGGCGGCCGGCTTCATCCACCAGCGGGAGTTTTTCGATGCGGTTGGAGTAGAGAATCTTGCGGGCTTCATCCTGAGTGGTGGTGGGAGCCCCGGTGATGAGACGGCTCATGGGGGTCATCACATCTGCCACGGTGAGCTTGTCCAGGTCGTGGCCATCCACCACGCGCATATCGCGGCCGGTGATGATACCCACGAGGATGTTGCCATCAGCCACCACGGGCAGGCCGGAGAAGCCGTGCTCCAGCATGATGCCCTTCACGCGGCTCAGGCTCATATCGCTGCTCACGGTGAGCGGGTTGGTGATAACGGCGTTTTCAAAGCGCTTCACCTTGGCCACCATGGCGGCCTGGTCATCGATGCGGTTGTTGCGGTGAATCACACCCAGGCCACCTTCGCGGGCCATGGCGATGGCCATGTCCACCTCAGTCACGGTGTCCATCGGGGCGGAAAGAATCGGCAAGCGCAGCGGAAAACCAGCGCAAAGCTGGGAAGAGGGATCGGCCTCGCCGGGAAGAATCGTGCTCAGGCAAGGAAGCAGGAGCACGTCGTCAAATGTAAGTCCAAGCTGAATTTCTGCCATAGCGGAGACTACTACGCCACGCCCGATTTTGCAAGCCTAATCTGCTCAAATTCCCCATTTTTTTGCAATCCACCCCGGAAAAATCTGCAATTATATACGATTATATGCGATTATATGTAACTTCGCATATAATTGCATATAATTTCAGGCAAGCCCCCTGCGGTGAGCAAATTTCGGTCCAAAGTGCTGGAAATGCAATTTACTGGCTTGAAATTTTGTTTTGATGGTGTATACTTGCCGCGGTTTATTCACGAAAAAACGCCAAATTGACCATGAACACAGTGCAGACATTCACCACAGGCAGCGGCAAGAGCGGCCAGTATTATTCACTTCCCGCGCTGGCGGAACAAGGGTTCCCGGGCATCAGGCGCATGCCGGTATCGCTGCGCATTGTGCTGGAAAGCCTGCTGCGCAACTGCGACGGCCTGAAAGTGACCGAGCAGGACGTGAAGAACCTGGCCGGGTGGAGCGCGAAAGCTCCCGGCAGCTATGAGATTCCCTTCACCGTGGCCCGCATCATCCTGCAGGATCTCACGGGCGTGCCGCTGCTGGTGGATCTGGCCGCCATGCGTGCCGCCGTGCAGGACCTGGGCAAGAACCCGGCTGATATGGAGCCGCTGGTGCCGGTGGACCTGGTGGTAGACCACTCTGTGCAGGTGGACTGGGCCGGTTTCCCCGCCGCCTACCAGAAGAACCTGACCCGCGAGTTCGAGCGCAACACCGAGCGCTATGAGTTCCTGAAGTGGGGCCAGCAGGCATTCAAGACTTTCTCCGTGGTGCCGCCGAGCACCGGTATCGTACACCAGGTGAACCTGGAATACCTGGCCCGCGGGGTCATGGAAAACGCCGGCGTGTACTACCCGGATTCCCTGGTGGGCACCGACTCGCACACCACCATGATCAACGGCCTGGGCATCGTGGCCTGGGGCGTGGGCGGCATCGAGGCCGAGGCCGGCATGCTGGGCCAGCCGGTCACCTTCCTGGTGCCGGAGGTAGTGGGTGTGCACCTGAGCGGCAAGCTGCGCGAGGGCGTGACCGCCACCGACCTGGCGCTGCACGTGACCCAGATGCTGCGCGCCCACGGCGTGGTAGGCAAGTTTGTGGAGTTCTTCGGCGAGGGCGCCGCCTCCCTCTCCCTGCCGGACCGCGCCACCGTGGCCAACATGGCACCCGAATACGGCGCCACCATGGGCTTCTTCCCCTTCGATGAAGTGAGCGCCGCCTACCTGCGCACCACCGGCCGCAGCGAGGAACAAGTGGCCACCTGCGAAAATTACTTCCGCGCCCAGGGGCTCTTCGGCATGCCCCGCCAGGGCGAGCTGGATTACAGCGTGGAGCTCGAGCTCGACCTCTCCACCATCGTGCCCGCGGTGGCTGGCCCCAAGCGCCCGCAGGACCGCATCCCCCTGAGCACCCTGAAGGAGCAGTTCTCCGAAATCTGCCGCAGCACCTACGGCCAGGAGCAGCGCACCACCCCCGTGGCCGTCACCATGCAGGGCGATGCCGGCAACCCGGACGCCGCCACCACGCACGATGTGGAGCTCACGGACGGCTCCATCCTGGTGGCTGCCATCACCAGCTGCACCAACACCAGCAACGACGGCCTCATGCTCGCTGCCGGCCTGCTGGCTAAGAAAGCCGCCGCCCTGGGCCTGAAGGTGCCGGCATACGTGAAGACCAGCATCGCCCCCGGCTCCCGCATCGCCGCCCGCTATTTTGCCAACAACGACCTGACCGCCGCGCTCGACAGCATCGGCTTCTCCACCGTGGGCTACGGCTGCACCACCTGCATCGGCAACAGCGGCCCGCTCAACTCCGCCCTGGAGGAAGCCGTGGTGAAGCACAACCTGGTCTCCTGCTCCGTGCTCTCCGGCAACCGCAACTTCGAGGCCCGCATCCACTCCCACGTGAAGGCCAACTTCCTCATGTCGCCCCCGCTGGTCATCGCCTTTGCCCTGGCCGGCCGCGTGGATATTGACATGGAGACCGAGCCCCTGGGCACCGCGGCAGATGGCTCCGCCGTGTACCTGCGCGATATCTGGCCCAGCGGCGAGGAAATCGCCGCCGCCCAGGCCCGGGCCGCCAGCCCGGCAGACTATGCCGCCTGCTATGCCGGCCACGTGCCGGAGTGGGACGGCGTGAGCGCCCCCACCGGCGCCACCTTTGCCTGGAATGCGGATTCCACCTATATCCACCGCCCGCCCTTCTTCGATGGGTTCGATGGCCGCAAGGGAGATATCACCGATATCGTGAACGCCCGCCCGCTGGGCATCTTCGGCGACAGCGTGACCACCGACCACATCTCCCCGGCCGGTGCCATCAAGCCCACGGCACCCGCCGGCCAGTTCCTGAGCGCCCAGGGCGTGGAGCGCCGCGATTTCAACACCTACGGCTCCCGCCGCGGCAATGACCTGGTGATGGCCCGCGGCACCTTTGCCAATGTGCGCATCAAGAATCTGCTCACCGCCGGGGTCGAGGGCGGCTACACCCTCTACTTCGGCAGCAGCCCCGTGAGCGCCCCCGATACCGAAATCACCGCCCCCTGCGGCACCCCCACCTTCATCTACGATGCCGGCATGGCCTATATGAAGGACGGTGTAAGCACCATCATCATCGGCGGTGAGGACTACGGCATGGGCTCCAGCCGCGACTGGGCCGCCAAGGGCACCAACCTCCTGGGCGTCAAAGCCGTCATCACCAAGAGCTTCGAGCGCATCCACCGCAGCAACCTCATCGGCATGGGCGTGCTCCCCCTCAACTTTGCCAACCCGGCGGACTACGACCGCGTGAAGGACCTCAAGGACGTGCGCTTCTCCATCATCGGGCTGAACAACGACATGGCCCCGCGCAGCGCCGCCACCCTGCTGGTGCAGCCCACCGGTGCAGAGCCCTTCGAGCTGCCCCTCATCGTGCGCCTCGATACGCCGATTGAGAAAGAATACTTCCGCGCAGGCGGTATCCTGCAATATGTGCTGACTCAGTACTGCTGATGAAAAGCCCCCGGTGCTGCAACGCACCGGGGGCTTTTTTTCAACCCCACACCGCGGCAGGGCGGGAGGGCAGAATCTATCCCATCACCCGCGCTTGTGCGCGTAAAAAACCTTCAGGTACTGCCAGTTGATAAAGCCGAGGTAGCCGAGAATCATCACGTTGAACCACTGCCCCTCCACCAGCGCCCAGATGCACAGCCCCACACTGACAACCAGCCCGATGGCGCAGGGAACAAGGTAATTATTCAGAATGGAGCCGAGGAGCTTGCCGCCATCCAGCGGGAAGATGGGCAGCAGGTTGAACAGGCTCCACCAGAAGCAGATGAGCATGCCGACCATGTAGGCCTGCTGCAGCAGGTGCGGCATGGGGTGGGCATACAGCCCCAGCACAATCTGCTGCTGCAGCTCCAGCGGCAGCACAGACTGCCAGGGCATGAGGTAAGCATACTGCACACCGACCCAGGCATTCCCAATCTGCAAACCGAAGCAGAGCCCCAGCACCCCGCCCAGCAGCAGCGAGGAAAGCGGCCCCGCCAGCACAGTGAGAAAATACCCGGTGCGATTCGGCGGCAGTGTGGCAAACGAGGTGGTGCCGCCCATGCCGGCCATCTCAATACCCTCCACCAGCGCACCTGCGGCGCGGCCGGTGAGCGCATGCCCGAACTCATGCACCAGCAGGCAGAGCATGCCCGCCAATGCAAAAATGGCTACCCGCAGCAAATCGCTCCCATCACTCACCCCCATGGCACCACCCAGCAGCGCAAGCACCACCCAGGAAATGGGCAGAATGCGCACCGGAATCCCGAAAAGAGTGAATCGAAGCGTCCACGATGATGAATTCTGGTTGTTCATGAGGGTATTTTACTCTTTTTTCACCCCATTTGACAATAAAATTTGATTTTTTTCCAAAAAAGACTTGCAATCGGCAAGCCAAAGTAGTAATATCTGCCCGCACCCCGTTCACGGGGGAAGCAAAATCCGGCGTAGCTCAGCGGAAGAGCGGATGACTGTTAATCATTAGGTCGTTGGTTCGATCCCAACCGCCGGAGTCAGAGAAGCCCAGCAAGTCAACTTGCCGGGCTTCTTTGTTTTTCCTTGCCAAGGGGCACCGGGCAGTGTATGCTAGGCGCAACCAATCCACTATAGAATATGGAATTCAATTTCGAAGCTCTTGAAAAGAAAGGGTTGAAGCTCAACCCCGCTCCCGCCCCGGTAGGTTCCTATGTGCAGTGCATCCGCACGGGCAACTATCTGCATCTCTCCGGCGGCATCTCCATCAATGGCGATGTGGCCATCTACGGCAAGCTGGGCGCAGGGGTAAGCATAGAGGACGGCCAGCGCGCCGCCCAGGCTGCCATTCTGAACCGCCTGGCCGTAATCCAGGCCGAGCTGGGCAGTTTTGCCCCGCTGCGCAAGATAGTGGCGGTGAACGGCTTTGTGAACTGCACCCCGGATTTCACCGACCAGGCCAAGGTGCTCAATGGCGCCTCTGACCTGCTGGTGGAGCTGCTGGGGCCGGAGGCAGCGCACACACGCTCTGCCGTGGGGGTGCCGAGCCTGCCGCTGGGCGTGGCGGTGGAAATCAACATGATTGTGGAGTTCGACCCCGCCGCCTGCTGACCTGAACCACACTGACCGGGAGAGAGCCATGGCCACCATCGTACTGGGAATCTGCGGTTCCATCGCCGCCTTCAAAGCCGCCGGAGTCGCCTCGCGCCTGGTGAAACTGGGGCATGAGGTACACTGCGTATGCACCCCGGCGGCGCTGGAGTTCGTGACCCCGCTCACGCTCATGACGCTCTCCCGCAACCCGGTCATCACCACCTTTGAAGATGAAACCGGCAGCTGGGTGCCGGTGCATATCGACCTGGCCCAGAGGGCAGATGTGCTGGCCATCGTCCCCGCCTCCGCCAACACCATGGCCTGCATGGCCCACGGCCAGTGCCCGAACGCACTGACCAGCCTCTACCTGGCCTACCGCGGGCCGGTGCTCATCTTCCCCGCCATGAACAACATGATGTGGGACCACCCCGCCACCCAGGCCAACGCCGCCACCCTGGCCGCCAGAGACCGGCACCACATCATCGGCCCGGCGAAGGATGGCATGCTGGCCTGCGGCACCAGCGGCAAAGGCCGCCTGGTGGAGGAGGAACTCATCGTGCGAGAAATCCTGAACCACCTGCCACAATAATCATCAGAGCCTGAGCTTTTTCCTTGCGTTTTCCGCCACATGTGGCATACTGACTGACGAATATGCCTGCAATCGATATCATCGACGCTTCCGGTAACGATTACCGCTACAATCTTCCCGAGGACGGCACCGCGCTACTCATCGGCACGGATGCCGGATGCTCCATTTCCCTGCCGCACATTGCGGATTTACTGCCGCAGCACTGCACCATTTCCCTGCAGGAGGAAGGCTATGTGATTGCCATTGCTGCAGAAGGCGCCACGCTGCTGGCCGAAAACCAGCCTGCGGAATCCGCGGTGCTGGTTCCCCGCGCGGTCTACCACATCGGTTCGGCCATGCTCATGTACGACGACTCTGCTGCAGAAGCAGCTGAAGCAGGCGCAGAAGAGCCGGCCCCCGAGGAGGCCCCCACTGAGGAAGAAGCACCTGAGCAACCCAGGAAGAAGAAGAAAAAGAAGGTAAGCCATGGCGCATCTCCCCTGCTCTCCTCCGTTTCCTACACGGAGGAAGACAGCGCCCTGCACATCATCCTGCGCCGGCTCTATGTCATAGCCATCCTGGCCGCGGCATTTCTGGCCGGTCTCACCATGCGCTACTGGATGATTACCGGAGATTTCCTCATCGATGAACTGCTTAAATAAACAGGCTGAGCATTCCTGCAACAAAGAAGCACCGCTTTCCGCGGTGCTTCTTTGTTGTAAATACTAACCTGCCTGAACAAATCAGGCGGGGGAGATAACCAGGCGTCTCTCGCGGCGGATGGCCTGGCGGTCGCCGGGGAGATTCACACGCGAGGTCGCCGCCTCCGCCGGAAGGATATCCACAATGGCCAGCACCATTTCCTCGCTTATGTCTGCCACGGAGTGCTCCTGCAGATAGTGGCGCACAATGGCTTTCTGCAAAGCAAGCGGCTGCTGCCAGACAAAGGGAAGGTAGAGACGCCCCTGCGGGTCCCTGGTAGGCAGGGCGGCCAGGGCGGCCTCCAGCGCATCAATCGTTTCGGCATGCAGGCGGGCACTGCGCCCCAGGATGGGGGTCACATCGCGCCCCAGGGCTTTATTCAGCGCCGGCAGAGCCTCCAGGCGCAGAGCGTTTCGGGCTACATCCGCCACGGCATTGGTGGAATCATCGCGCCAGCTCTGCCCCATCTGTTGCAGCCAGTCGGTAATTTCCGACCGCCGCCAGCTGAGCATGGGCCGCACCCATATGATACCGCTGGCCTCGTGCACGGGCTGCATGCCGCGCAAGCCGGCCGCCCCACGCGCCAGGCGGAACAGCACGGTCTCCGCCTGGTCATCTGCATGGTGGGCCAGGGCCACTACACCCCCTTTGCAGCGGCGGGCCGCAGCAGCCAGCAACCAGCGGCGGGCGTGCCGCCCGGCGGTTTCCAGCGAAACACCCTGCTCCGTGGCAAGGGTGGGCACATCCACCCGCTGAAGCTCAAACGGCACCTCCAGCTCATGACACAGGCGGGCGCAGAAAGCGGCGTCCGCATCGGCCTCAGCGGCGCGGATACCATGGTGCACATGCAGCGCGCGCACAGAGCAACCCTGCTGCACCAGCAGGTGCAGCAGGGCCACAGAATCGCGACCACCGCTCAGCCCAAGAACCACCGGCTTCTGCAGGTGCGGCAGGCAGTCCGGCTCCAGGGGCAGCGGCGCAGGAATATCATTCTTCATCATCGGCAGCCTTGCGGGCATTCTTGCCTTTCTTGCCCTTCTTAGCCTTGGCCGCTTTGCCGGCCAGCTCCGGGGCAAACTTCTTGAAGAGCTTCTCAGCGTTGGCATCCTCTTCCACCTCGATGGCCTTCACCATGCCGCTGGCGTATACCACCATCACCTTGCCACCGTGGCGCTCAGCGGCGGGCATCACCATTTTCTTAAAGGTGTCCACATCCGTCACGCTCTCCCCCTTCACCGGATTACCATCCGAAAGCCAGGGCAGAGCATCCAGGCGCTGCTTGGCCGTGGTGCGGATGCAGGAGTTCGGGTTCTCCGGGTCCTCTGTGGCATCTGTCCAGGAAACATAGGAAACGCTCTTCTCATCCGCCGCGAATGTGCTGTCGGAGCCGATATCGGCACGATTATCCGCCGGACAGTGGAAAATGGAGGAAACCTTCATCTTGCCACCCATCTGGCGGGGGAACGCCACGGCATCCAGCTCCGGAGCCACGGAAATCCACCAGCCATCCGTCTCGCACACGGTATCGGTATCTTCGTTATCATCCATGCCACTGGTGGGCAGCAGGGCCGGGTGGGCGATATCCTGGCTGTACTTGATACCGAGCTGGTGGAGCTGCTCCAGCTGGGCGCGGCACTTAGCCTCATCGCCAGCCCCCATATGGGAATAGATAGCCGTACCGGCGATACTGGCCAGCGTCACCATGATGGCAATAACCACCATCAATTCAATCAAAGTGAAACCGGCTGCGCGCCGGGGAGAAATGCGAAGCTTCATAACGCCCTTTACTCTACCATATTTCGCCGCCATCGCAAGAAAAATAACCCATATCATGCTTGAATACACAAATTTGGCTTGCAATGCGGGCTCCCGCTGCTACAATCCAGACCTGACTTTCAGGCACTGAATGCCTGCATAATCAACCCAAGATAGAACGATGAACATTCTCCACGACAAGGACGCCGATGTGAGCGTCCTCAATGGCAAGACAGTGGCTGTGATTGGCTACGGTGCGCAGGGCCGCGCCCAGGCTCTCTGCATGCGCGACAGCGGTGTGCACGTAATCATTGGTATCCGCCCCGGCAAGAGCTGGGATGCAGCCGCCCAGGACGGTTTTGAGGTTATGCCTGTGGCTGAGGCAGCCGCCAAGGCCGACATCATCCACATCCTCCTGCCCGATGAGCACCACGGCGAGGTATACGAGACCCAGATCAAGCCCAACCTGGCTGCCGGCAAGACCCTGTGCTGCTCCCACGGTTTTGCCTACGTGTTCAAGACCATCGTGCCGCCGGCTGACGTGGACGTGATTATGGTGGCCCCGAAGGGCCCGGGCACCGAGGTGCGCCGCGTGTTCGAGGAAGGCTTCGGCTGCCCCGGCCTCATCGCCGTGTGGCAGAACCCCTCCGGCAACGCCCAGCAGACTGCCCTGGCCATGGCCAAGGCCGAGGGTCTCACCCGCGGCGGCGTGCTGGAATGCACCATGCAGCAAGAGACCTACGAAGACCTCTTCGGCGAGCAGAACGTGCTCTGCGGTGGTCTGGTGGACCTCATGAAGTACGGTTTCGAGACCCTCATCGAGGCCGGCTACCCCGCCGAGATGGCCTACTTCGAATGCGTACACGAGGCCAAGCTCATCGTGGACATCATCTACAACAAGGGCATCCAGGCCATGAACGGCGTCATCTCCAACACCGCTGAGTTCGGTGAGTACTACAACGGCCCGCAGATTCTGGGCCCGGAGGTGAAGGAGAAGATGAAGGAAAGCCTCAAGCGCATCGAAAGCGGCGAGTTCGCCCGCGTGTGGCTGGCCGAGGCCGCTGCCGGCGCCCCCAACCTGCTGGCCAAGCGCGCTGCTCTGGCCGAGCACCCCGTCGAAATCGTGGGCAGCAAGATCCGCTCCCTCTTCGAACGCAACTAATCACAATCCCATCTCACGATTCGGCGGGTTGCCCCAACCCGCCGAATCTTTTTTAAGCCCCTTTCCCCCCACACCCCCGCCATGGAAAACGTCATCAACGTCGAAAAAGCCACTGTCTACCTCTCCGGCCGCGAAATCCTGCACGGCATCAACTGGCAGGTGCAGAAGGGGGAGCGCTGCTTCATCCTGGGTGCAAACGGCGCCGGCAAAACCACCCTGGTACGCATGCTCATGGGCTATGCCTGGCCGCTTTTCGGCGCCACGGTGGAGGTGCTGGGGCACCGCTTCGGCACCGTGAACCTGCAGGAGCTCCGCAAGCGCATTGCCTGGGTGAGCCCGCTCATGCACCAGTGGCTCGGCGACCGCGAATGGACCGGCCGAGAAATGGTGCTGAGCGGCCCGGATGCCACCATCGGCCTCTACCGCGACCCCACCCCGGCAGAGGAAGAACGCGCAGCCGGGCTCATGCGCAGCCTGCGGGCAGAGCACCTCATGGAGCGCACCGTGGCCACCATGAGCAGCGGCGAGCAGGTGAAAGTGCTCATTGCCCGTGCCCTCATGACCAACCCCGAGCTCATGATTCTGGATGAACCCAGCGTATACCTCGATATCGCCGGGCGCGAATTCCTGCTCGGCACCATCGCGGAGCTGGCCCACACCCACCCGGAGCTCACCATCATCTTCATCACCCAGCGCATCGAGGACATCCTGCCCGAATTCACCCGCGGCATGATTCTCCGCCAGGGCGAAATCCAGGCCTACGGCTCGCGCGACGAAGTGCTCACCGAGCAGAATCTCCGCGCCGCCTTCGACCTGGATATCCGCCTCATCCGCGCCCGCAACGGCCGCCTCTGGAGTGTGATTGAATAAAAATAAGGCTTGCAAGATACCCCCGCAGCAGGTATGGTAACGGCCATGCAGACGCAACTCATCATACCCCTGGAGGAATTCCCCGAGGAAGGCCGCTACCTGAGCGGAGAGCTGGATGCCGCCGTGTTCGGTATCGACAGCGCTGCGCTGCGCAGCACCGGCCCGCTGAGCTATGAGCTGGAAGTTCAGCTGTTTGAGACCGAGCTCATGGTGCGCGGCAGCATCACCGCCCCCTTCGAGCTGCGCTGCGACCGCTGCCTGGCCCTCTTCCCCTACACCGTGGAGCTGGATGAGCTCACCTACTCCTACGATGTGAAGGGAAAATTGCAGCTCGATATCACCGAAGATTTGCGCGAAGAGGTCGTTCTGGCCCTGCCCAGCTACCCGAAATGTGAGATTTCAGGGCTTGAATGTGAAATAAATGACACTTTTGGTGATTTTAGACTGGACAAAGACCCCCAATCGGGTGTAGACTCTGCCACCCCGAGTGGCGAAAGCGTCTGGGATGCACTGGATCAGTTTCCCAAGGAATAAGCGCCGAAGCTCCACTCAATGTATCACAGAACTCCTTAAACCAGATATAGAACTATGGCAGCTCCGAAACGCAGAACGTCCAAGATGAAGCAGCGCTCCCGCCTGGCCGCCCAGGCCTGGAAGGCTCCCAAGCTCGGCAAGTGCCCGAAGTGTGGCGCAGCCGTCCCCGGTCACACCGCATGCCCCCAGTGCGGCACCTACAAGACCCAGAGCGGTGCTGAGGTGGTTGTGAAGCTCGTGGACTAATCCCGCTGACGCTCAACCAAGCAACTCTTTTTTTTCAAGCAATGGCCCATACTGCAACAGTATGGGCTGTTTTTGTGTTGACATGGCTGCATTATCTGCTAGAGTAGAGTCAAGGTAATTTACCACCAACCATTTTCCCCATTCATGAAGCTTGCACTCGATGCCATGGGCGGCGATAACGCGCCGCAAATCAATGTAGATGGTGCCAAACTGGCACTGGAAAAAATCCCCACTCTGGAAAAAATTTATATGGTGGGCGATGGCGACACCGTGAAGGCCGCCTGCGAAGCCGCCGGCATTGCCAACCACCCCAGGATTGAGTTCATCCACGCGCCGGAAGTAGTCACCATGGAGGAAAGCGGCATCATGGCCGTGCGTCAGAAGAAGAAGTCCTCCATGAGCATTGCAGTGGACCTGGTGAAGAGCGGCGTGGCCGATGCCGTGCTCTCTGCCGGCAACACGGGTGCCGCCGTAGCCGCCAGCACCATCAAGCTGCGCCTGCTGCCCGGCGTGGAGCGCGCCGGCATCATCTCCCCCCTGCCTGCCGCGCACGGCAACGTGCTGGTGAGCGACACCGGCGCCAACCCGGACGCCAAGCCCAGCCACATGGTGGGCTACGCCGTGATGGCCGCCCTCATGTCCCGCTATGTGTACAACCGCCCGAACCCCAAGGTGGGCGTGATGAGCAACGGCACCGAGGACTGCAAAGGCAGCGAAACCTCCCTGCAGACCTATGCCCTGCTCAAAGCTCTGGATGAAAAAGGCCTGCTTCCCTTCGAATTCGTGGGCAACACCGAAGGCCACGACCTCTTTGAGCACGGGCTGGACGTGGCCGTGACCGATGGTTTCACCGGCAACATCCTGCTCAAATGCGTGGAAAGCACCGCCAAGTTCTTCTCCCACACCATGAAGGCCGCCATCAAGAGCAGTGTGCTCGCCATGATTGGCGCCATCGGCATGAGCAGCGTGTTCAAGACCCTGCGCAAGCGCATGAGCGCCGATGCCGTGGGCGGCAGTCCCCTCATCGGCGTAAACGGCCTTTCCATCATCGCCCACGGCTCCGCCACCGGCGTGGCCATCCTGAACGCCATCCGCATGGCCTGCGAGCTGCACGAGAACAACGTGAACAAGCAGATTGTGGAATACATGGGCAGCATTAACGAGGCCCTCAAGGAAATCAACTCCGCCGAGTAAAGAACACCCTCTCCGACTATAACCTCCCCCGGAGCACCGCCTCCGGGGGAGGTTTTTTTGCAATAACTCAACTCTATAATGTAAGAAAATTCTTAACTTTTACTGCTGCGGCGGTTAAAGAATATTGCTTTGACGGGACGACAAATTGATGTTTGTAGCCATCGGGGCACGGGACTTCAGTCCCGAAATAACGGTGCTTCCAATCGGGACTGAAGTCCCGTGCTCCGACAATGGTCCCCCACAAATTCTGATTTATTAAACGCGTATAACTCATCAATCTTTAATTGCCGCATCAATAATAAAAAATCTTACGTTATCGAGCATTTCTTCACCTATTCCGGAACAGAGTGACACGCAGAGGAGCAAAGAAACCGCCCGCATGTGCCTGAACAGCTGCACGCGGGCGGTTCTTACTTACTACCTTATTGAAACACAGCCTCATCCCATATTGGCAGCGGCAGCTCTCTCCTTCCACCGCAGCCGGGTCTCGCAGGCTGATGCAGTTTCGACTCCGCTGCGGCCGCGGGCGTTCAAAAAAAAACGCAATGTTTTTATTAAAGGCGCGAAACGCCCGGAATACGGCATTGACTTTAGATACCAAGGGGAGTAGAATCTTCCGACTTTCAATTTCACCCCCGAAATTTCATGTACAATCCCGAGTTCAAGAACCGTCTGGTGAGCGACCTGGAGGCCCTGAAGGCCGCCGGTCTGTTCAAGCAGGAGCGCTATATCGACACCAAGCAGTACTCCGAAGTGGGCCTGAAGGATGGCAGCAAGGTCATCAACATGTGCGCCAACAACTACCTGGGCCTGGCCAACAGCCCGGTGCTGATGCAGGCAGCCAAGGACGCCATCGACCGCTGGGGCTACGGCATGGCCTCCGTGCGCTTCATCTGCGGCACCCAGACCCTGCACCAGCAGCTTGAGGAGCGCCTCAGCGCCTTCCTCGGCACCGAGGACACCATCCTCTTCGGTTCCTGCTTCGATGCCAACGGCGGCCTGTTCGAAGGCCTGCTGAGCAAGGAGGACGCCATCATCTCCGACTCCCTGAACCACGCCTCCATCATCGATGGCGTGCGCCTCTGCAAGGCCGCCCGCTACCGCTACGCCAACAACGACATGGCCGACCTGGAAGCCAAGCTGCAGGAAGCCAAGGCCGCCGGCGCCCGCACCATCCTCATCTCCACCGACGGCGTGTTCTCCATGGACGGTATCGTGGCCAGCCTGGACAAGATTCATGAGCTTGCCGAGAAGTACGGTGCCCTGGTGCACTTCGACGAATCCCACGCCACAGGCGTGCTGGGCAAGCGCGGTCGCGGCACGCACGAGCACTGCGGTCTCTTCGGCAAGATTGATATCACCACCGGCACATTCGGCAAGGCCCTGGGTGGTGCCTCCGGCGGCTATGTTTCCGCCAAAAAGGAAATTGTGGACATGCTGCGCCAGAAGGCCCGCCCCTATCTCTTCTCCAACAGCGTGATGCCCGCCATCGCCGCCACCACCATCAAGGTGCTGGACATGCTCGAGGAATCCACCGAGCTGGTGGAGCGCGTGCAGAGCAACGCCGCTTACTTCCGCAAGGGTATGGAGCAGTGCGGCTTCACCCTCGCCGGCGCCGGCCACGCTATCGTGCCCGTCATGATTGGCGATGCCGCCCTCTCCCAGCAGATGAGCAACCGCCTGCTTGAGCTCGGCGTGTATGCCATGGGCTTCTTCTACCCCGTGGTACCCAAGGAACAGGCCCGCATCCGCACCCAGATTTCCGCTGCTCACACCATCGAGCAGCTCGACCGCGCCATCGCCGCCTTCGCCAAGGCCGGCCAGGAGCTCGGCCTCATCAAGTAATCTGCGGGGCTGCACCCCTCATTTCCACCCCCTGCCCGGCCCGCCGGGCAGGGGATTTCTTTGCCGCCAGAAAAACAGGAGAGAACGTCTAAAAACTCACCAAATTGGAATTTGTGGGGAAACTTTGTCGGGGCACGGACGTGCCCCGACAACGACAAACATCAATTTATCGACCAGATAGGGGCTACTTCCAAAATAGTGCTGATAGCTCTATTTCTTACAAAATCTTTGGGACACATGCGGCTTTTTGTGTGCTGCCCGTTTTCAGGCTCGCAAGGCGGAGAAGTTTGTGCTAGACTCAGCCCGCAGGCAGACAAAGCATGAGTGAGATACGCATAGACGGAGCAGACAGTATACCGCCACAACCCATTCTGGTGGTGCCGAACCGCGTGGATCTGTCCACCATGCTGGAGCTGGAGAAAGCGCTGGGGGGCAAGGCCCGTGTGGCCTGGCTGGTGGAAAGCTCCCTCATGCCGGGCGAGGCGGTCATGAACCACCTGCGCCAGAGCCAGTCAGCCGGGTTCGTGTGCGCCCTCCACCAGCAGAATCGCGATTTCATCGTAGCGAAGGTGCGCCACCATCTGGAAATGGGGCGCCACGTCGTGATGCTGCCGGGGCGCCCGCTGCAAGCCCCGGGCACCCTGACGGACATACCCGCCAACCTGCTCACCCTGTTCGATGGCACCACGCTGGACGCCATGCCGGTGTATGCCGGCATGTACAACAATTATTTCGATGCCGCCATCACCACCCGGGAGCCCTACGACCGCCTGCATATCAGTTTCTGCCCGGCCCTGAGAGCCGGCAACCAGCTGGGCTCCCGCCTGCAGGCTGCGTGGATGAGCGCACAGACCACCCAGCTGGAGCAGCACCCCATGCTGGAGCACCCGAGCCTGCCCCAGCTGCTGGTGGAAGCCCTGCTGCGCAACCCGCAGGGCCGCCTGCTGGATGGCATTGATGACACGACCCTGCACTACCGCGACATTCTTTCCGCCGCAGTCATGACCACCGGCGTGCTGGAAAAGCACTCCACCACAGCCCGCATGGGTATCATCCTGCCGCCGGGCAAGTTGAGCACCATCGCAAACCTGGCCTGTCTTCTGGCCGGAATCACCGCCGTCAACATCAACTACACCGCCACCCCGGAGCAGTTCGCCCACGTTGTTGAACAAGCCGGGCTGACCCGCTTCATCACCGATACCCGCTTCACCAACATGCAGCGGCAATTCGCCTGGCCCCCTGCCCGCGACCTCATTTACCTGGACCAGGAGCTCGCAGAAAAAGGCCCGTGGAAACTGAAAGCCTGGAGCACCCTTTCCAAGCTGCGCACCCCGCAGCAGCTCATGCAGCATGCCAGCATCTCCTCCCCAGATGGCGATACCGAAGCCGCCATCCTCTTCACCGGCGGCACTGAGGACAAACCCCTGGGCATTCCCTTCAGCCACCGCATGCTCCTGGCAGCCGCCATCAGCCTGCGCAGCCGCCTGCAGCTCAGCCCCGGGCACGATATCCTGATGTCCATCATGCCGGCCTACACCCCGGCCGGGCTCATAGGCGGACTGCTGCTACCCCTGCTGGGCGGATTCGACATGGTGACCTACACGCTGCCCGCCGCCGGCAAACGCATCTGCACCCTGGTGCACCAGCATGCAGCCGCACTGGTCATCAACACACCGGCCGGCACGCGCGCCATGCTCAAAGCCGCCACAGATACCAACACATTCACCGCCCTCCGCTACTGCCTGTGCTCCGGGGCCAAAATGCCCGCAACCCTGGCCGCAGAAGCCCGGCAACGCTTCAACCTCCAGGTGCTGGAGTGCTACGGCGCGGCAGAAGTGCTTCCCTTTGCAGCTGCTGCCATGCCGGCCCCCGATACCGACCCGGACACCACCCGCCCCTGCCAGCCCACCACACGCAAAGGCTGCATCGGCGCCCCTCTGCCCGGCGTAGCCGTGCGCATCACCGGCCTCTACAACCCGGAGCCCTCCCCCAACCCATCCTACCCGGGGCTCGTCTGGCTCAAAGGCCCCGCCATCACCCGCAAATACCTGGGGCTCAGCAATGAGGACACCCCCCGCATGCATGGCAACTGGTTCTGCACCGGGGATGTCGGCTTCATGTCGCCGGATGGCATGCTCACCATCCTGGGCCGCAAGGTGCGCTTCACCCAGATGGGCAGCGAGATGATTCCGCACGTGCAGCTGGAAGAATACCTGTACAAAATCTTCAACATACCCCAGGACGAAACCGAGCGCAAACTCGCCATCGTCAGCGTGCCCAGCCGCACCGGGGGCGAGGAACTGGTGCTGCTCTCCACCCTGCACCAGGAAATCACCGCCGCCGACTACTCCATCTTGCGCGAGGGTATTTCCAACCTGCACCTGCCCCGCAACTGGGCCCCCCGCCATATCCTTCCGGTCAAGTTCATTCCCACCCTGCCCAACGGGAAACTCGACTACCGGAAATGCTTCATCGGCACCTGCCAGATGCTCAAAATCAGGATTGACCCGTAGTCCGCGCCCCCCATAGCGCCGATTTTGCAGGGAAGCTGCCGCATTTTGCTTTACAATAAAGCGCCATCTGTTATACTCAAATTCGCATGAATACGGAAATCCTTCAAAAGGCTGCCAATCAGGCCAGAGGTCTTGCCATCGATGCCATTTTCGACAAAGCATCCGGCCACATGGGGCTGCCCTTGGGCTGCGCAGAAATCGGTGCCATACTGTATGGCAAACTGCTCAATGTGAACCCCGCTGAGCCCCGCTGGCTCAACCGCGACCGCTTTGTGCTCTCCGGCGGCCACGGCTCCATGTTCCTCTACAGCTGGCTGCACCTCAGCGGCTACGCCGTGAGCATGGATGACATCAAGGCTTTCCGCGCCAAGGGCTCCAACACCCCCGGCCACCCGGAATTCGGCTGCTGCCCCGGTGTGGAATGCACCACCGGCCCGCTTGGCCAGGGCATTGCGAACGCCGTGGGTTTCGCCATCTCCGGCAAGCACGCCGCCGCCCGCTTCAACACCCCTGAGCACGAGATTTTCAACAGCAACGTCTACTGCCTCGCCGGCGACGGCTGCATCGAAGAAGGTATCTCCCGCGAGGCTGCCGCCATTGCCGGCACCCTCAAGCTCGATAACCTCATCCTCATCTACGATGCCAACGGCATCACGCTCGATGCCCCCATCGAAACCACGCAGATTGACGACATCGCCGCCTGCTTCACCGCCCAGGGCTGGGATGCCTTCACCATCGACGGTCACAACATGGAAGAAGTGGAGAACACCCTCCGCGTCTGCCGCCTGGAGAAGAATGGCCGCCCGAAACTCATCATCGCCAAGACCATCATCGCCAAGGGTGTGCCCGGCTTCGAAGGCACCACCAAGGGCCACGGCGAAGGCGGCGCCAAGCTCTGGCCCGAGGCTCACGCCAACTGGGGCCTGCCCACCGACCAGCAGTACTACGTTTCCGACGATGTGCGCGCCTACATGGCCGAGCTCAAGACCCAGCGCGAAGCCGCTTATGCTGAGTGGAAGAACACTTTCGATGCCTGGAGCGCCGCCAACCCCGAAAAGGCTGCCGAGCTGGCCGCCGGTATCGACCTGGCCGCCAACGGCCTGAGCGCCGATGCCTGCAGCGCCCTCATCCCCACCTGGGCCCCCGGCGCCAAGGAAGCCACCCGCTCCTCCGGCGCAGTGGCTCAGAATGCCATCGGCACCGCCTGCACCGGCCTGCTCTCCACCAGCGCCGACCTCTTCTCCTCCAACAAGAACTACCTGAAGGGCGCCGGCGACTTCTCCGCCACGGACTACACCGGCCGCAACTTCTGGTTCGGTATCCGTGAGCACGCCATGGCCGCCATCTGCAACGGCATGGCATACGATGGCCTCTTCCGCGTCTCCGCCGGCACCTTCTGCGTGTTCGTGGACTACATGCGCGCCAGCATCCGTGTGGCCGCGCTCTCCCACCTGCCCGTCACCTATGTGCTCACCCACGACTCCGTGGCCGTGGGCGAAGACGGCCCCACCCACCAGCCTGTGGAAACCGTGACCGGCCTGCGCGTCATCCCCAATCTGGATGTCGTGCGCCCGGCAGATGAAGAAGAAGCCGCCGGTGCCTGGATGTGCGCCATGGAGCGCAAGAACGGCCCCACCGCCCTCATCTTCACCCGCCAGAATATCCCCAGCCTCACCAGCGTCATCGATATCTCCGCCGAGACCCGCCGCATGGGCACCATGAAGGGCGCCTACATCGCCCTCAAGGAGCAGACCGAGCAGCCCGGCACCATCATCATCTCCTCCGGTTCAGAGCTCATCCTCGCTCTCCAGGCCGCCAGGGAACTGGGCCCGGACGTGCGCGTGGTTTCCATGCCCTCCATGTTCCGCTTCAACCAGCAGGACGCCGCCTACCAGGAGAGCATCCTGCCCGCCGCCTGCACCCGCCGCCTTGCCATCGAGGCCGGCAAGACCGACCTCTGGTACCGCTACGTCGGCCCGCAGGGCTGCATCATCGGCATCGATTCCTACGGCTTCTCCGCCCCGGGCGATGTCGTGCTCAGCGAGCTCGGCATGAACGTGCAGAACATCATCGACCACGCCAGGGCGATGAAATAAACCGGGCACCATTAAGAACGAATCGTTTTTACCCCTCCCCCGCGCGGTTGCAAAGACCGCGCGGGGTTTTTCTCATGCGCCTCAAAAACCCGAAGTTTGTGTACAGAGCCCGATAAATTGGAATTTGGCGAAGCCAAATTCCCATCCCTCATGCGTCAGCGTGAGGGATTTCATACATGCCGCAGGCATGTATTTCATGCACAGCGCCAGCTGTGCTTTCATACCGCTGCTGGCAGCGGTATTTACATACACCGGCGCAGCCGGTGTAATTCATTGAGCGTAGCGACAAGTTACCGCTGCATCAGCAGCGGTACTACCCATTTACCAAATGAATTAGAATTTGCGAACATTGGGATACTCAATGCGTAAGAAACATTTTCCCAAGGAAAGGAAATATATTGTGCGATAGCCATTGGTTGTACCGCTGCTTATGCAGCGGTAACTAGTCGCCGCTACGCGGCTCAATGAATTACACGCAAAGCGTGTATGTAAATACGCCCATACGGGCGTATGAAAGCGCAGCTGGCGCTGCGCATGAAATACCGCCTGA
>JAFSFD010000031.1 GCA_017435365.1 Akkermansia sp.
ACCTGGTTAAGACGTTCTAAAGGATCGCCTAAAGTGCTAATTCTTTCTAATTTAAACTCCTCATCAAAGAATCCGGGAAAGCGCATAACCCTATTATACCATGCAATTTAGATAAAATAAAGAGTTTTTAGAGGTTCCCAATTCGTAATTCGTAATTGGTTCTCCCGGGTTGCCGGGAATCCAAGCAAAGGCAACGGGGCAGAGAACGGAGAGAAGCTTATTTCGTGGGGTTCACGAAGATTCTTTTGCCGGATTCGTAGATGCTGCACGGAATGGCTGCGATGCCGTAGACCACGGGCACCACGGTGTTGGCCAGCAGGGTACCCGGCACATCGATGAGCACAAAGGACGCCCCCGCCAGCGGGTAGGCATACCAGGCGTGTCTGTTGGTACGCGAGGGAGTCACAGGGATGATGAAGCCGCGACGCGTATTGCAGAGGTGGCTGCCCACGTTCTGGTGCTCGCTGGTCACCATGTTGCGGTAGTAGCGGCGGGCATACTTCGGAAGCTCTGCCTGCCAGCCGTACTGAAGGTGCGTGGTCACGGGGTTGCAATCCAGCGAGTCAATCTGGTAGCCCGTGGGCAGACGGTGGTGCCCCACAATGCGGGCGTCTTCCGGCACTCCCTTGCCCGGAATCAGGTTGAACACGTCGTCCTCTATGATATCTGCCTCACTAATCTGGCGGTATACGTGGCGCTGCGGTGCGCCCTTGATGGGAACATACTGCCCGCTGGAAAAATCGTTGGCTTTGAAAGAACTGACTTTATCGCGGCCGGTGCGGCGCACGCTGGTGAGCACGCCTTGCAGATAAAGCTTGCCGTGGTGCTTGTAGATGATCAGGTTTTCCTGGTCCGGCAGAATCACGGCCTGGCACTGCCGCCCGCGGTCGGCGCAGGCGCGGTGTGTGTTTACATAGACACAGCTGTTCAGGCAGAAAATGAGGAGCAGGAGAGAGAGAATACGACCCATGTATTCCACTATAACAAGATGTAATCCTGGCTTCAAGCTAAAAGACGCTCTCTGAACATTTTTGCGGTGCTGACAGGCTCTCGTGAATGTGCTTGATTTTCAATGCCTGTTTTGTTACAATAACCCGGCGCGAAGTATATGGTCAAGGTGAAGAAAATAGATGAGTGTAATGAGGTTGTTGGGCCGGGGGAACTCGTGGAGACTCTTCACGAATTGTGTCCGTTTTATTACTGGCCGAATGATGGGAACCTGGGGGATTATCTCATCGCAGAAGCAACGCGGCAGTTTTTTCGCCGGAATCATTTGACGTGGAAGGAATATTCTCCGGAAGAACCGCCGAGTGATGACAGTTATCATTTGGTGTATGGCGGCGGCGGGCGATTTGTGTCGCACTGGGGAGGAATAGAACTGTTTGAGGCGCACCTGAGCAATCCGCGGGTCCGGCGGTGTGTGGTGCTTCCCCACAGTATACAAGGAGTGGATTCATTAGTGAAATCATTTGATTCGCGGCACGTGGTTTTTTGCCGCGAACAAAAGTCGCTGGCATATTGTTGCTCATTGAATTCCAGGGCTGCTTTTAGGCTGGCTCATGATATGGGGCTTTGTTTGCAGGTAGCCGATTTGCCTGGGCTTGACTCCATTGCGCCAGTAGGCAATGATGCAGATGAGGAAAGCAGACTTCAATATGAATTGCTGACAGGAGGCGCGGTGGCCCATGCCAGGTATCGCATGACCAGAGCTACGATTCAGAATGCGGCTCGGAGGTTTTCGTTTGTATTACGCTCAGATAAGGAGAAAAGTATACGGGCTGAGTCGGAATGGGCGTATGATGTATCAATCCTGTATTCGGCCAGTTGCCGAGAGACGGCGTACAGTGCACAGCTGGTTTATCTCATGGCGGATATTCTTCGAAGTACCGATGTAGTAGTGACAGACCGCTTGCATGTGGCCATCATGGCAATGCATGTGGGCAAGGAGGTATACATGCTGGATAATGATTATGGCAAGTTGAGCGGGGTGTATGAGCTTTCACTGAAAGGCCGCGCCAATGTGCATCTGTTGCCGCCTGGTGAACCCTGGCCGGTGGAATTGCAACGAGCCTGGGCTAAGCTGAATTCTCCCTGGCGCAACGGTTATTTTGCTGCCCGTGCCATGGCAGGGCGCATTCTTCGTAAAATAAAAGGAAAATGAGTAGCCCGCTTTTATCTGTTATTGTCCCCGTGTACAACACCGCGCCGTGGTTGCGGCGGTGTCTGGATAGCATCTGCGCGCAGAGCTACCGGAATCTGGAGATTCTGTGCGTGAATGATGGCAGCACGGATAACTCCGCAGAGATACTGGCGGAGTATGCGGCGAGGGATGAGCGCATCCGGGTGTTCACCCAGGCGAATGCCGGGCTCTCTGCCGCCCGCAATACGGCGCTGGAGCATGCCACCGGCGAATGGGTGACCGGGGTGGATTCGGATGATTACCTGGCGCCCGGTGTGTATGAGCGGGCCGTGGCCTGTGTTTCCCCCGGGGTGGATATGGTGTTTTTCGGGGTGCAGGATGTGGCGGAGGATGGCACGCCCCTGCCGCACAATAAGTATTTCGATTTGCCGGAGGCCGGGGAGTATGCAATGACGCCGGGGCTGGCAGAGCGGCTCAATGTGTGCTTCTGGAGCAAGCTGTGGCGCCGCAGCCTGCTGGAGGAGCACCGGCTGCGTTTCCCGCACGGGCTGGTGCATGAGGATTACGCCATGTTCTATCTGGCCGTTCCGTATGTGCACCGCGTGGCGACCTGCCCGGAAACGGGGTATTATTATGTGCAGCGCGCCGGTTCCATCATGCATGCCGGTCAGCGGGAGAGAGAGACTACACTGCGGTATATGAAGGTGCTGCGTTTTGTGCATGCCCGATATGGGGAGACCGGTATTTCCCCGGTGGGGGCACCCTGGTATCCGTTGGCGGTCAGCAATGTTTTTGTGGATCGTTATTACAGCGAGATGCCAGAGATGCGTGAGGGGCTGCAGGAGCTGTTTTGTGGGATGCTTCGAGAGCAGAAGCTGCTACCCTGTTTGCAGCGGGATTTCCGGTTCCGCCGCATGGTGCCGGTCCGGGGGTGGCGCCGCTGGTTTGTGCGCCGGAACATGGGGCAGGAGATTCTCTGTTTCCTGGGGGTGCCGGTGCGCGTGCGGTCATATAATGACCGGGAGTGCGTGGCATCGCAATGGATACTTGGGGGAATCATCAGGCACCGCTTGCAGAGATTATTTACACAGCTTTGGAGATGACAGAAAAGAAGGAATACAGCCTGAGTATCATCACGGTGTGTTACAATGCACGCGGTGGATTGCAACGCACGCTTGATTCCGTGCTGGAGCATAAGAGGCGCTACCCGCTGGATATAGAACACCTGGTGGTGGATGCGGCCTCGACGGATGGCACGCCGGAGCTCCTCCGGGAGTGGCTGGATGCGGGGAAGATAGAGGCGTATGTTTCTGAGCCGGATGCCGGGATTTATGATGCGATGAATAAGGGCATCCGCCTGGCGCGGGGCAAGGTGCTCTATTTCCTGAATGCGGATGACACCCTCAGCGGGGAACCGCTGCAGGAGTGCGTCTCCCCTATTCTGCAGGGGGAAACCCGCCAGTGCGCAGCCGCTGTGCAGATGGTGGGGGGCGGCCGGGACCGGGTAGAGCCACCGCACTATGAGTATTTATACATGAGCACTCCCTGCTGCCACCAGGGGTATTTCGCATCTGCCGCATTGTATCGGGAACTCGGGGGGTATGATGCGGCTCAATATCGCTGCCTGGCAGATTCCGATTTCATGCACCGCGCTTATGCGGTGGAGGGCATGCCGCGTGTATGCGGTGTTACAGTGGCTGTTTATCCGGAGGTGGGGGTTTCCTGCAATGCCGGGTTTGACTTTCTGCCGGAATATATCCGGTTGGCTGAAAATAACTGGCCCGGGGTCATGAAGCGCTGCCGAGAGGATGCGGATTATTGTGAGCTGGTAGCCGGGGAACTGGTAAACCGCTGTATGGAACTTGCCAAATGGCAGGCGCAGAAAGGCAGAGACGCGGCGAGCAGTGCACTTATGTTGCAGCGCCAGCTGCGCGAGCTGGCTCATGTGGGCTGGCGCATCGTGCCAAAGCTGGGCTTGCGGTGGGCTGCCGGGCATTATTTGCCATGCGTGATAGCCGGCCGGTCCGTTTCCGGAAGGATGGAAAAAATAATATACTGGGTGAGGTTGTTCTGTTCCATGCAGCCGGGAAACCGGTACGAGACGCCAAACGGCTTCCCGGTGCGTTCTGTAAAGGCGGCCTTGCGCGCTTTTCTCTCTGCCCAGTTCAGTAAGACTATAAGGAACGAAAAATGAACAGCTCTCCGCTCATATCAGTTGTGGTGCCGGTGTACAATACGAGCCGCTGGCTACGGAAATGCCTCGATAGCATCTGCGGCCAGACCTACCGGAATCTGGAGATTATCTGCGTGGATGATGGCAGCACGGATAATTCTGCTGCGATTCTGGAGGAATATGCGACCAGGGACTTGCGCATTCTGGTGATTAAGCAAGAGAACAAGGGCGTGTCGGCCGCGCGGAATGCTGCCTTGGCAGTGGCGAAAGGGGAGTATTTTACGGGCGTTGATTCGGATGATTATCTGGTGCCGCATGCGTACGAGACCTTGCTGCCATACCTGGCGGAGCGGCCTGATATGCTGTGTTTTGGAGTGCAGGGGGTGGATGAAGAGGGGAATGACTGCTCGAATGATTATATGAAGGTGCCTTGCGAAGGGCTTCACGAGCCGACTGTGGAGCTGCTCGGTCGCACGAATGGGTTTATGTGGAATAAACTTTTCCGCATGGAGCTGCTCCGGCAGCACAAGGTGTTTTTTCCGGAGGGAATGCGGTATGAAGATTCAATGTTTGTGAATGTGGCCGCGATGCAGTCTGAGCGGATTTGCTATGTGTCTGAGCCTTTGTATTGTTATCTGCAGACCGCTGGTTCGTTTACAAACGCACGCTATTGCTGGCGGGTGTTTGATGCCTGCCCCATGCTGGAGGCTTTGTACCGCTATATGCAGGAGCATGGGTTGATGCCCCGTTGGCGTGATTTGTACCGGCATGTGTTTATGGAGTTTTACGAGAACCCGGTCGGGGGGCTTCCGGGGAGGCAGCAGCGCAAGGCGAAGCTGCTGTATCAGGATATGGTGCTGCGCACCGGGTTGGACAGGGAATACCCCGGTGAGTACCCGTTTGCTGAGCTGGCGCGTTTCAATATGCTGCGCTCCCTGTTTTTCTGGAGAAATAAGACAACGAAGTTGTATAAGTTCCTGCGCTGGCCGGTACTGAGGGTGGAGGAAATGCCCGGGGGTACACGCCAATACCACTGGTTTTCTTAATTCCTGCGCTGCCGCAGGAGTTGCCACATATCCCGGAGCGCGGTGGGGGCGCTGAGCCGCAGAATGCCCAGGTAGAGCCCCAGGGATAGCACCAGCCCGGCGGCGAGCCGGGGCATGGGGGCGAGCTCCGCCAGCAGCAGGGCGGGCAGCCAGGTGCAGGCGGCGGCCAGGGCGAAGCCGGGCAGCCAGTCGAGCAGCTGCAGACGGGCGGGGAGCTGCATGTAGCGCCGGGTGGCCCAGGTGTTGATGGTGAGGCAGAGCGCAGAGGTGGCCAGCGCGCCCCAGCAGATAGCCAGCACGCTGATGAAGAACATGCCGATGAGGATGGCGATGCCCAGGCATTTCTTGATGAGCTCCAGCCGCAGGAAGAGTTTTGGCGGGCCCCCGGCTTTGAGCAGGTTGAGGTTGATGATTTGCAGGTGCCAGGTGGCGTAGGAGAGGCTCAGTATCTGCAGGTAGGGCACGCATTCCTCCCAGCCGGGGCCGTAGCACACCCGCACCAGGGGGCCGGCAAAGGCGGCGGTGAAGAGGCAGAGCCACGCGATGGGCAGCGTGAAGAGCCGCATGTAGCGCCGGTAGACCCCGGCGAGCTTCTGCGGGCTGCTTTGCAGTGTGCTCAGGATGGGGAAGGTAATCTGATCCAGCATGTAGCAGAGCACCGTGGGGCACATGGCGGCCAGCTGGGCACCGTTCTTGTACCCGGCCAGAGCGGCGGGGGAATAGACCTTGCCGATGAAGAAGGCTCGGGCGTGGATATAGGCAGTGTCGAGCAGACCGGTGGCGGCCAGCCTGCAGCCCATAGGAGCGAGCTCGTGGAAGCTCCGGCGGCTGAAGCGGAAGCGGGGGCGCCAGGGGCAGATGCACCAGAAGAGCGCCGCGCTGAGCACCGCGCTGGCGCAGCCCTGCACCATGTAGGCCCACACGCCCCAGCCCTGCCACGCCAGCAGCAGGCACAGCGGCATGGCCACCAGCGCTGAGCCCAGGCAGATGAGTGCTGGCACTTTGAATTGCCGTCGCGCCATGTAGTGCGCCATGTGTACGTTCACCGCGCTGTTCAGCAGCACGATGAGGGCGCTGGCCTGCACCAGCTTGCAGAGCGGCGGGGCTTCGAAGAAGGCCGCCAGCCAGGGGGCGGAAAGGAAGAAGAGCAGGGCAATGAGGAAACCCATGCCCAGGTTGAACCAGAAGAGTGTGTCGGCGTCTTCCGCGGTGCGGTTCTGTTTGCGGATGAGCGCGTTGCCGAATCCGCCGGCGGCCAGGGTGCCCGCGGCGGTGAAGAAAATGGCGGTGAGCCCCATGAGCCCCATTTCCTCCTTGCTCAGCAGGCGGGCCAGCACCATGCTGTACACCAGCGTGACCGGCTGCAGGGTGCATTTCTGCAGCAGCATCCACCGCATGCCATCGGCGGTCTCTCGGGTGATACGGCTCATGAAGGCTTTATGGGCAGATGCTGCCGAATGGCAGGATAAGCAGGGAGACTGAGATATACAGCCCGGCTGTTATCCAGGTCCAGGTTTCGTTGCTCAGGCATACTGGACGTAAGTACCGGCGCGCGCAGAAAATCATCCCATACAGGATGACGGCTCCGGTGGCACACAACAGGCATGCGCCGGGCGTGATTTCGTAGATAGCGCGCAGGTGGTACTGGCTGATGCGGGCCGTTGAGATGATTTCTTCAAATGTATGAGCGTGCAGAAAGAATCCGGTAAGGTCATAAAAGGCGGGGAAGGTGAGCCGGATTCCGACGAGCAGTGGTAGAAGCAGGTATGCCAGCAGGCGGCTCCGCTGGGCCAGAATTAATAGGAAAAAGAAGAAAATGGTGCCATGAAGCATGCCCGGCAGGGTGATTCCGCCGTGGAACTGGCTGCTCAGGCTGAGCCCTGCGGCCAATATGATGAGAAAGACAGACTGCGCATTGCGCGGCCGTGATTTTCTGCATCCCTGTGATGTCGTTTGCATGGTGTTCCCGATGTTGTAACACCCATGGAAAGCTGAGTCAAGTTCTTATATTGTTTGTTGATGTTTCTATGGCTTACCAGATCTTTGCAAGACGCGTGTGATTGGCTCAGGAATGACGTTATCTGGCTCTTTACAAGTGGATAGGCCTGCGTTATACTCCTGCTTGTTATGTCCGGTGAGTCTCGCGCAGCTGAGTTGTGGTATAAGAGTGGGGTTCAGTGGGTGGCGCTGGTAGCGCTCTCGTTGTTCCTGGGCGTTTTGCATTTGCGGGTGGATATGGCCAAGTGGAGCGTGGATTGCATCAGAAGCGGTCAGATGCTATATCTGGGGCAGTTCGGCGTGGCTCTGGTGCATACGGTGGTGTCCATAGGCTTGCTGCTACTGCTTGCCATGCGGAGCCGTGTGGTGGCTTATGTGGTGCTGCCTATTGTTTTATTTTTGTGGGCGGTGCCCACCTATTTGCATGTGACGATGGGGCCATGCATGTATTCGGAGCTGATAACCGGAGGATTGGAGACGACCTGGCATGAGCTCTCCGGCTTCCTGACCTTGCCGGTTGCAGGGGCTTTGCTGGTTTTCGGCTTATTCTGCACCGGTCTCGTGCTTGTTCTTCGCCGTTATTTCGTGAGGCTGGCCCAGCTGCCCGGACGCTGGGTCTGGAGTGTGGCTCTGGCATACATCGGGGTGACGGTGGCCGCGGTGCCGCTGCTGGCAGAGCTGGCACCGCGTGCTCTTCTGCCGCTTCTCTTTCCCCCAGTGTACGGGAGTGGCCCGGAGAAGGATTGGCAGCAGGAAAATCAGGTTGCCAATATGCTGAATGAGACCTGCCCGGCGTATGCCTGCCGGGTGCTGATGCCTTATTACAGACAGGCTGCTTTTGTTTATTACGTGGCGGATTATTACCGGGTGAAAGATGTGAGGAAGTCAGAGTCTCTGGCATCCCGCCTGGTGTGCGGAGGTGATGTGGTGGTGGTGCTGGTCATTGGTGAGTCGTATCGCTCTGATCATGCCTCCTGGAATGGGTATGCGAGAGAGACTCTGCCGCAGCTTTCGAATCTGCGTGGAAACATTATCAATTTCCCGTGGTTCAAATCATTTGCAACCTCCACCGTTTCATCGATATATGGGATGCTGTCAGATGCCACCTGCGTGAGTCGGGAGGCGCAGCATACCTCATTCCTGAGTGTCATGCGAAAGCATGGTTTTAATCATCTACTGTTACTTTGCCGCACGACGCGCTGGGACCGCAATCCACAGATAGCGACGGTTCTGGACCGCAAATTGACCAATCTGGCAGTCTGCGCTGATACGGCTGAGCTTGAATCAGGGCTGGAAACCGCCATTGCGCGCGGCGGCAGGCAGTTTGTGCTGGTGGAGGATGGCACGGGGCACGCCCCCTACGACCATGAGCCGCAGTTCGGTAAGTTCGGGAATGAGGGAATGGACAAGTATGATAATTGCCTGCTGCAGACAGACGATGTGCTTTACCGATTGATTGACAGATTGAAAGGAAGGAAGGCTGTTTTGGTGTACAGCTCAGACCACGGGCAGTCATTCGGTGAGCAAGGGTGCTACATGCATGGTGGGGCCTTGGGCGTGTTGAAGCAGCGCCATGTGTTCTCCTTTGTGTGGTATTCTGATGCGTACGCCACCGCTCACCCGGATAAGATTGCCGCCATGCGGGACAACGCGTATAAGCTGCTTTCGCATGACGATATCTACCTCAGCATCCTATCACTGGCGGGCATTGAATGTGAGTTGCCTACTCCGGATTGCGGCGATTTTACCAAACTGCTGAATCGCCCGCCGGTGGCAGATTTCAGCCTGGGGAAAGAGTAGCCGGTGGCTCGGTGCTTATGTAAAACATGCTGGCTGCGGTGCCGGCGTGTGATTCGATAAACCGGGCGTGTCCTGCCTGTTCGGTGTCGAATACCATGATGCACACTCCTTTCCGGTGCAGCTGGCGCATGGTTTCTATGTTGCTCAGGAATAATTCTGCTCCTATGGCTATCATGGGGTAGCCGTGAACGCACGCCTGCCGCAGGGCGGCTTGGTGGGGCACGCTGAAAGCGGGGTAGTGCACGCCTGCTTTCAGGGCTCGTATGTAGTCCTGCGGGGAAAATACTTCTACAATCATACGCTCCGGCAGGGGAATCTCGCGAAGTAGCAGGTCAAAATCAGTGATTTTGTCTGTAACGAGGTACCAGTCGGGATATCGCCGGAGAAGTTCGTGGATTTTTTTGCCACTCAATGGACTTTGCCCGCCGTTTATCTTCAGTTTTAGGGCATCATCCAGGTTGGCAGGTATGCCGGACTGTCCGGTGAGGCGACCGAAGTGCTTCCAGTCATGTGCTGCCAGCAGGTGTGAGTCGTTGGTTTTCTGCAAATCCAGTTCAATGAAACGAAATCCCTTGCTAAGCGCGTTTTCTACGGCTTCTTTTGAGTTTGTATACAGGTATTGGTTTATACCGCCTCCGTGTGCTATGTAGTGGCCAGGCCCTGAGGTGTGAAAGTTCCGGTGGCCTGACTTATTATACTTTGCCAGCATGCTGTTCAATTCTGCCTGGTATAGTGCCTGGCTGTTCAGAGGGGCTTTGATTAAGCTGTATATGCCAGATAGTAAGATGCTTCCGATAATGATACACTGCAAAACGGATTTCTTGTGCGATAAACAGTTTCTATTGTGTAATGCATTCACTTCCAGAGTTTTAACTTTATGCTTGATGGATGAGTGCTGACTGTGGAAAATCAAAAGCCGATAATATCAAATGAGTTACGTTCATAGATGTAATCGCACAAGAAATGCGATGCGCAGAAGGCTTATTTTTTCACCTGCAGGTAGATAATCTGTCGGTGGTAGCGTGGGTCGGCGGAATCGGTGGTGATTACCAGGCGGTTCAGCGCGGCTTTGGCGGTGCTGCGGGGGGTGATGGTCACGGTGTATTCCCGCCCGCGTTTCACCACCTTGGGCGCGTAGTCGAAGGCATCGCCGCTCAGAGCGGCATCGGTAATGTGGGTGATGGGGCCGCCCTGGGGCAGGGTGATGCGCAGCACCTGAGGGGTGGGGGCGGCTCCGCGTTTCCACACCAGGCTGCGGGCGGAGAGTCGGATGGCTTGTGGCACCTTGAACTGCATGCGCAGCGTCACTTCCTCGCCGTCCTCTGTTTCCGCGGTGATTGTTTTCTCTACATCGCGGTCAAAGGTGCGGGTGTCCACGGTGGCGGTGAGCTTGCTGCCGTTGATATTGACCCTGGTGCAGTCGCAGTGCGGCTCGGCATCCTCAATCTCCTCGCCGGTGGTCTGGAAGATGACGGTGGCCTGCTCCTGCCCGAACTTCAGCGGCACCACCTGTGTAGTGCTCTTAAACCCCGCCAGTGCGGGCAGGGTAAGAATTGCGGTGAAAATGATTTTCTTCATGTTTGCGGGGCCGGGATTAGTTCAAGTCTGTCTAAAACTTATATGAAGTTAAGAAAGATGAAAATTGTTTATTTTTAAGGGGATTATTGATTTTTTGTGGCTCGCGCTGGTTCAGCAGTTCGACTAAAGTTCGACTAAAGTTCGACTAAAGTTCGACTAAAGTTTCAATCTCTCTTCGTAGCCTTTTGTTGTAAGTTGCCATACTTTTCCGCTTCCCCATATGATGCATTCATCCCGCCTTAGTTCTGCGAGCAAGTTGGAGATTTTACGCTTTTTCTGCACCGGGGTGTATGAATCAGGTAATTTGTTTGTCAGTAATTGTTCCAATTGAGGGAGAGTTGCGTGCTCCCATTCGTATATATAACTCAGAATGAGTTTTTTGTAGTAACTGTTATCAAAGGCTTTATTTCGGATATATTGCTCTTTTAATTCATCCGTTTCCAGCATTTCTACAGTGTTATGGGATAGATAGGGTGCTGTCTTTCTGCCTTCTACCAGCCCTCTGGTTTTGACGTCTTTCCATTCTTCGTCGTTCAGCGGTTGCTGCTTTTGAACTTTGTCCAGAGCCAGCACCGTTTGCAGAGGCAGCTCGGAATCCTGCTGGAGCAGACGGGCAAAATCCTCACTGATGATGCAACCGGGCAGGGTGGCTTTCACCTTACCTTCGGAAAAATCGTAGTCAGGCATGGGGAAAAGCCTGTTGCGCTGGAAGGTATACACCTTGCGTATACCGCCGCCCTGGGTTTCAATCATGTTCAGATTGCGCATGGCCTCCACTAGGAAGGGATTGCGGTAGGATTCTTCCGGGGCATTAGCTTGAATCACGCGCTCAATTGAAAGAGGAATGAAAGTGCCGTAATTCGAGAAGATGAGGTGGTGGTCTTCAAATTCCACCACATTGATGCGGGCTCGTTTGGTGTAATCCTGGTGGGCTATGCAGTTATAGAGCAATTCGCGAATGCAGAAAGGCTCGTAACGCAGCAGCTCTTCCGGGAAGAGACTTTGCTCATTCAATATGTAACGGAACTTCAGATTGCGGATTTTCCGGTATACATCCTCCGAGGTCAGAATGAAAGGAATGCCAAAAATTTCGTAATCCTTATCTTCGTTTTTTACGGTTTTCAGGTTCCAGCGGATTTTGGCCACAGCGGGTGAAAGCAGGTGCTCTGCCTCATCTTTGCCCAGCAGAATCAGAGCGGTGCGCGTAATTTTGCCGCGCCGGGTCAGTTTGGCTTTGTTCAGGAAGGTAGCATCGTCCCAATCTGCCATTTCTTCGGCGTATTTGGGATTTCGCTTGCGGAATTCCACTTTTGCCACGGCTATGGCCTGAGGATCCAGGTCATCTATGGTAGCATCCTCAATGATTCCGGCAGACCAGTCATCATCTGTCTGGCGGCGGATTTCCTCAATTTTATCGATGGAAAGGGCACAGGTGCTTTCTCCGTTGCGTCCGAAATAATGCCCATTCCATGCGATGGGAATACCTTTGGGCGCCGCAGGAATCTGGAACATGAGCACGCGCTTACCGTTCCGTTCCACTTCGTATACTTCGCGAATCGTGAGCCCGGCCGTCATGGAGCCTGCGATATCCTGCTTGAGCTTGACGGGAACCAGGTATTCTGTGCCGACAACCTTCCGGGGAAATTTGTCTGAAATACCGTAGATGAGCCAGGCGCATTCGCGGCGGCGGAGGTTTGCTTCGTTGCTGAGCGCTGAGATGTATTTGCGCAAATCATCTGTCTGGAGCCCTTTTTTAGCCTCCTTGAACTCCAGCACTTCGTCTTCCCTGCGGGTCAGGAAGGTATCGAGAAGCTGGCTGATGTGGGTATCTGCTATCATGGTCAGTAGTTGGGGAAAAAAACAGAATCAGGCTGGTTTCTCTTCTTCCTTCTTCATGAAGAAACTGGAGATGATGAAGAGGGCGGCGGCAATGCAGACGCAGGAATCGGCCACGTTGAAGGAGGGCCAGTGGTAGCCGTAGGGGAACATCTCGGTGCGAATCCAGGGGAAGGAGAAGTCCAGGAAGTCTACCACGTAGCCGCTCATGAGGTTGGTGAAGAAGCCCTTGCTTTCTGCGCCGGGGATGAAGAAGCCCTGCAGGAGGCGGTCGGTCATGTTGCCGATGATGCCGGTGGTGATGAGGGCCCAGGCTACGCGCAGCGAGCGGGTGGAGAAGAAGCCGCTGCGGAACAGGCGGTAGAACCACACCAGCGCCACCACCTGCACACAGAGGAACACGAAGGGCGCCCACACGGTGCCGTGGCCGGTGCCGAAGGCCACGCCGGTGTTGTGCACGCGCACGAGGCAGAAGTTCATGAACTCACTGCCCTGGATGACCGGGATGATTTTGCTGCTGAAGGAGTGCTCCCAGTCATAGGGGAAGTTCAGCACCACGGCCCACTTGGTGAGCTGGTCGAGGGTGTACAGGATGATGATGAGGGCGATGAGCCAGGGGGAGATGCGGCGGGGCATGGTGTTGCGGGGGATGCGACAGGCGCGCTCCTTGCGGGGAGTGCGCCTGTCGGTGGTTTGATGGTTAAGTGTTTTTTATCAGGCCATGACAGCGGCGCAGCGTTCGCAGAGTCCCTCGTCGTTCACGGCGGGCTCGTAGCGGCGGCAGCGGGGGCACATGGCGTGCGGGGTCATGGCGGCGGTGGCGGCCAGCTCGGCGCCGGTGCTTACCTCCAGGTCGGCCACGATGAAGAACTCCTTGGCAAACTGCTTGTCCTGCAGCAGGGCGAGCACGGCGGCATCCTCCGAGGCGGGCACGGTGAGGGCGACGGCGGCTTCGTTGTTCTTCTTGAAGGCCTTGGCCTTGATCTGGGCTTCGATGGCCACCTGAATCACGCTCTTGATCTGCTGCAGGCGGTCGAAGGTGGCGGTGAGGCCGGCATCGAAGGCGGGGTCGGCGGTGGGGAAGTCCTGCTCATGCACGGAGCCGGCGTTGCCAGCGTGCTCCCAGGCCTCATCGCAGGTGTAGGCCAGCACGGGGGCCAGCAGCTTCACCAGCACATCAAACACGCGGGCAATGGCAAACTGCTTGCTGATGCGGTGCGGGGAGTCCGCGGCGTCGCAGTACAGGCTGTCCTTGGTCATGTCGATGTAGAGGGCGGAGAGGTCATTCGTGCAGAACTGGTTGATGGCCATGAACACCTTGCGGAATTCGTAGGCATCGTAGGCGGCGCGCACCTCGCGGATGAGGGTGTTCGTGCGCTCCAGAATCCAGGCATCAGTGGCATCCAGCTGGGCGGGTTTCTCACCGGTGTAGCCCTTCAGGTTGGCCAGGAGGATGCGCAGGGTGTTGCGCAGGCGGCGGTAGGGGTCGGTAATCTGCTTGAACAGATCCTCGCCGAAGGGTACCTCGTTCTGCCAGTCTACGCTGCTCACCCACAGGCGCACGATGTCGGCGCCGTACTTCTCGTAGAAGTACTTGGCATTGGTGGGCTTGGTGTAGGTGCCCTGGGCGCTCTTGGAGAGCTTGGAGCGGTCCTGGTTCACCACGAAGGCATGGGTGAGCACCTTCTTGTACGGAGCGGTGCCACGCCAGGCGCAGGAGAGCATGAGGGAGCTCTGGAACCAGCCGCGGTGCTGGTCGGTGGCCTCCAGGTACACATCGCAGGGGGCGCAGAGCTCGGGGTGGCGCTCCAGCACGGCCACGTGGGAGCAGCCGGAGTCAATCCACACATCGAGGGTGTCCTTGCCCTTCTTCAGGCTGGTGGGCAGGCCGAGCTTCTCGCAAAGCTGTTCGCTGGTGAGCTCGAACCAGATGTTGGTGCCGTGCTCGGCCACCAGGTCGGCCACCTTGTTCACGATGGCGGCATCCAGCACAGGCTGGTCGTTCTCATCGAAGAACACGGGCAGGGGCACACCCCAGGTGCGCTGGCGGGAGATGCACCAGTCCGGGCGGGCTTCCACCGTGCTGTAGATGCGGTTGCGGCCCCAGGCGGGCAGCCACTCGGTCTTGTCAATCTGCTCCAGGGCCATGCCGCGCAGCTTCTCCATGCTGATGAAGAACTGCTTCACCGCGCGGAAGATGATGGGGGTCTTGGAGCGCCAGCAGTGCGGGTACTGGTGGGTGAACTCCTCGCGGCCCAGCAGGCGGTTGCCTTCCACCAGCAGGGTGATGATGTCCTCGTTGCACTGGAACACGTGCTTGCCCACCAGGTGGGGCAGGCCGCATTCGGCGGTGTAGTTGCCATCGTCATCCACCGGGGAGAGCACGGGCAGCCCGTAGGCCATGCCGGCGATGTAGTCATCCGCACCGTGGCCGGGGGCAATGTGTACTGCGCCGGTACCGGCATCGGTGGTCACATAGGCGGCATTGATGATGAGGGACTCGCGGTCCAGGAAGGGGTGACGGGCGTTGCGCTTCTCCAGCTCGCTGCCCTTGAAGGTGGCCAGCTCTTCCTGCAGCACCCAGCCGGTCTTGGCGGTAACGGTCTCGATGAGCTCACGCACGATGATGAACTTGCGCTCGGCGCCGTCCTTGGCGTAGCGGCCGATGACGTAGGTGAAATCCGGGTTGAGGGCGATAGCCAGGTTGCTGGGCAGGGTCCAGGGTGTGGTGGTCCAGATGACCATTTCGCAACCCTCGATGCCGCAGACCGGACCGTCCATCTCAAAGGCCACGTAGATGGCGGTGGAGGTGTCCTCCATGTATTCCACCTCAGCTTCGGCCAGGGCGGTGTGGTGGGCGTAGCTCCACTGCACCGGCTTCATGGACTGGTACACGGCGCCGCTTTCCACCAGTTTGGCGAATACGCGCAGGATATCGGCCTCGTACTCCGGCTTCATGGTGATATACGGGTTGAACCAGTCGCCGAACACGCCGAGGCGGCGGAAGGAGACGCGCTGCAGGTCGATGTAGCTCAGGGCAAACTCCGTGCAGCGGCGGCGGATTTCAGCGGGTTCCAGGCCCTGGAACTCCTTGACCACCTTGGCCTCGATGGGCAGGCCGTGGCAGTCCCAGCCGGGGATGAAGGGGGCATAGTAGCCCGCCATGGTCTTGCTCTTCACGATGAGGTCCTTGAGCACCTTGTTCAGGGCGGTGCCCATGTGTACATCGCCATTGGCGAAGGGGGGGCCGTCGTGCAGCACGAAACGGGGGGCATTCTGCGCCTTACGGCGCGTTATAATTCGCTCATAAAGCTTCTCATTCTCCCATTTCTCCAGACGCGCCGGCTCCTTGGTCGTGAGATCACCACGCATGGGGAACGTGGTATCCGGCAGGAAGATGGTGTCTTTGTAGCTTTTGGCGTTTGTGGTCATACGCGCGTCATTCTACGCCCATTCCCGCCAAAAGTCAACACTGTAAAGCTCGCCGCGTGCCCCACAGCTCCTTTTGCAGAGATTATGACTGTTTTTGCCCCGGATTCATCCGCCTGAAAGGGGGGTGTTGCTCCGGCAACCTGTGATTGATGTGTTGCCGTCATAGGTGGAGAGATAAATTGATGTTTGTCGTTGTCGGGGCACGGGACTTCAGTCCCGAAATAACGGTGCTTCCAATCGGGACTGAAGTCCCGTGCTCCGACAGAGTTTCCCCACAAAATCCAATTTCGCGGTTCATTAAAGCATTGCCTGTTAATTGCCATGGCAAGAAGCGGGCAGGGATGCCTTACTCATCCCAATAATCATCCTCGTATTCGTCGTCCTCTTCGTCGTCCTCGTATTCATCGTCCTCATCTTCCTCCTCGTCGTCATCGTCCTTATCCTCTTCCTCTACGTGCTTACGCCATTTCTGAGGTCGCTTGAATTGCTTGCCCGTTGACTTCTTCTTGCTGGCAGCCTTCTTCTTGCCGGCGGCTTTCTTCTTTTTCTTGACGTCTGCATCCTCGTCATCCTCCTGCTCCTGGCGGGATGCTTCCATGGATTCAGCCTGTTTGACCAGTGTGGAATGAGTTGCGAGAATGGTGTCGACAATCCATTCGGATTCTTTCCGGACTCCCCGTACCACCAGCTGCGGTGTCTTGCGGGTGGGGGAGGTCATGCGCACTGAATGGTCACTGAGCATGAAGTAGGCCAGGGCGTTGCCATCGGCGTCGATGGCGCGCAGATGCGGGTAGGAATAGCTGTACTCAGAGCCGAACGGTGATTTGTGCTCCTTGAAAAGCTTGTCGCGAACCTCTTTTCTGTACACATTGACGAATGGGCACTTGGCGTTGAGTTGGCGACAGCGCTTGGGAATGTTGGCCATGTAGCCGTAGCGCCTGTTCTTCTGGTAGAGTGCAGCGTCTTCCTCCGTGTAATCGACATATACGATGAGCTCTGCCCCGGTGCAGTGCATCTTTTTATGCAGTTCGGCCAGGTGCTCGGTAGCCTTGGTGAAATCCGCATTTGAGTACACGTTGCTCAGATAATACAGGTAGTAAACCTTGGCGTAGCGGTCGTATTTGGGCGAGTTGAAAAGCAAATCCTTATTGCGCCTGCTGGATTCGATGAGCGCGGGAACCGGACGCAATTTCTTGTTTTTTTTCGGGGCTCCCCAGGCGTTGCCATTGAGGACGATGGTGGCTATGAGCAACAGGGCGATGAAACGAAGAAAATGGCGCATGTGCTGTGAAGAGAGTTGGAATGATAAAGCCGCTTTACTCCATTCTAGCCATAAATTGATTCAGGTCAAGTATGAAAAGGCGGAATCTGCGGTGCATGCCGCTGAAAATCGGGCGGCGCGCGCCATGCGGGCACGGTGAAGTCGCTGGCCTGGCGGGGTGCGTTATTTGTCCAGTGTGCGCAAGATATAATGCAGGAGCCGGGCATCCTGCTCGTTGCGGGGGCGGGTGAAGGTGCCGGCGCGGTTGGTGATTTCCACCTGCGTTTCATCCCAGCGGATGGTGGCGTGGTACAGCTCGCATTGCGCAATCGGGAGGTCGATGCATCCCCTGCGGTTGCGCCAGCAGTGGGTGCTGTTGTGGGCGATTTCCCAGTCTTGCCAGATTTTGTCACTCTCCTGGGCATCAGTGTCGGCAGGCCAGTGGTAGATGCGGCCTATGCCTTGCTGCCAGAGGGTTATGCTCGCGCCGCGCTGGAAGGGGGAGTCCATGTAATCAATATAGGCTCTGGCATAGACCAGAGGCATCATGAAAATGAGGATGCAGACGCCCAGCAGGCCCAGGCAGATACACCGCACCTTGCGGGTTTTGGCGGCTTTCAGAATCAGCAGAAGCGTGACTGTTGGCCATGCTCCCCACAGGAAGCTCCACCAGAAATGCGAAAGCGCTCCCAGTCCATAGCTGGGGTAGGCGCCCAGCAGCCCGTCTTTGAGAATCCAGCAGATGGGGGCACTCATCAGCCCGAGCGTGGCTGTGACAATCGCGCCTATGATGCAGCAGCCCGGGGCGCTCCTCTGCGTATCCTGCTCCGGGCGGGAGGTGGCTTCAGCTGGCTGATTCATGTTGCTCCCGGAGTTGGTTCAATTGCTGGCAGCGCAGAGCTCCATTGCGTATGTGGAAAAAGCCGCCGAGGGGCGCTTTCAGGTTGCTGGTGCTGCGGGCATCGTTCATCTGGAGCTTGCTGCCCATCAGTTTGCGCATGGTGGCACCGATTCTGCCTGATTGGGTGAGGTAAATGTTGCCGGTATGGCTGTCGATTTCCTCGTACTGGATGCTCAGGGTGGAATCAATAGTGAAGGTTCGGAGTTCATCGCCCTCTGCTATGTAGGCATGCGTGGCGGTGAAGGCGTATTCAACCCGGCTGAGTTTACGTTGCCAGGCTGCGGGTTCGCTGATGAGTGTATAGCACACCCAGCTGAAAATGACAGCCAGGGCGCCGCATACCCCCGCAATAAGGGCTGACTGTTCGTAGCTGTTGAGTGCCAGTGCCGCCAGGATGAGCACAATGGGCAGAGCGCAGTAGCCGATGGTAGCATGGGTGCGGGCGTGTGCGTTTGTGGCGCCCGGTTCGGGACGCCCGTAATAGAGAAGTTCCCCGGCTATGGCGCGGAGCTGTGGGTGGCGGGGCTGGTGCTCTGATTCTCCCTGCGGTGCTGGCGGCGGTGTGTCTGGTGCGGCAGACTTGTCGGGAATGAACTCATCGCGCACAAAAATCTGCTCCACGGATAAAGGGAAGACGGTGCCCACCTGGGCAATGAGCCAGAGCAGGGCCGGTGCAGCAAAGGCGCTGGCAAATACTGCATGGCTGATGCAGATGCCCAGTTCTGCAGCAGCCTTCCCCTGGGTGAGGGTGTCTGCCCCATACAGAATCCCGAAGATGAGATGCGGCATCAGCAGCAGCACGCAGGAACTGAGCCGGAGTGCCATCCTGTCGCGTTTTTCCTGCTTCTCTCCACTGGTTTTGCGAAGTTGCCCGATGAGCGCCGCAACCAGGGCGGGTAGAGCCGCCGCCCGGTACCACGCTTCATTGCACAGCAGCATGAGTGCCGTAATGAACAGGACGGCGCTGAGCACAGGAGCTCCCTGGCTGGCCGCGATGCCCGCTGCGGCAGCAGTGCAGAGGGCATTGATGATGATAACGCGCCCGTAACAGGGAGACCCAGACTTGCTCATGCGGCTAGTATAACTGAAAAAAAATCAATGTCCAGCGTAATGCTCAGTTTCGCGGGAAAGAAACACACGACGTGTCCCAAAGATTTTGTAGAGAATAGAAATATCAGCAACATTTTGGAAGAAGCCCCCCCCTCTGCGCAATAAATGGGAATTTAGCTCTGGCGCGTGCGCCAGAGCCATGCGGCACACAGTGCCGCTTTCGTGCCGCCTTCAGGCGGTATTTCATGCGCAGCGACAGCTGCGCTTTCATACGCCCGTACGGGCGTATTTACATACACGCTTTGCGTGTAATTCATTGAGCCGCGCAGCGGTAACTTGTCGCTACGCTCAATGAAAGCACAGCTGGCGCTGTGAATGAAATACATGCCTGCGGCATGTATGAAATCCCTCACGCTGACGCATGAGGGATGGGAATTTGGCTTCACCAAATTCCAATTTATCGAGCTCCGTACTCAAACTTTGCGACACGTGTGGGAAAGAAAAAGCAGCGGGTGCTTCTGCCCCCGCTGCTGAAAAGTATGTGTTCCGGCCGGCTTAGTTTTCTTCGCCGAAGGCGGATTGCTCCAGGTCGCGCACGCGTTTTACCTTGGCGCCCAGGGTCATGAGTTTCTCATCGAGCATCTCGTAACCGCGGTCGATGTGGTAGAGACGGTGAATCTCCGTGGTGCCTTCGGCCGCGAGGGCCGCAAGCACCAGGGCGGCGCTGGCGCGTAGGTCGCTGGCCATGACCGGGGCGCCGGAAAGCCCGCTCACGCCGGTGATGATGGCGGTGCCGCTGTCCACCTTGATGTTGGCGCCCATGCGCTTGAGCTCAGAGCAGTGCATGAAGCGCTGCGGGAAGATGGTGTCCTTCACCACGCTGATGCCGGGGGTGAGGGCGAAGAGGGCAGTCATCTGGGCCTGCATGTCGGTGGGATACTCCGGGTACGGGTTGGTGAGAATCTTGCCGCTGCGCGGGTTCTCGCCGGGCGCCACGAACACGGAGGTGCCGTCTTCGTTATATTCCACGCGGTGGCCGCACTCGATGAGCAGGTCGGAAATGGCCTTCATGTGAGCGCGGCACACGCGGTTAATCATGAGCCCATCGCTCACCATGGCGGCGGCCACCATGAAGGTGCCGGCCTCGATGCGGTCGGGGATGACGGTGTGGTCGCAGCCGTGCAGCTTCTCCACCCCGTGCACGGTGATGGTGCGGGAACCGGCCCCTTCGATGCGGGCGCCCATCTTGTTGAGGAAATTGGCGAGATCCACCACTTCGGGCTCGCGGGCGGCGGATTCGATGATGGTGGTGCCCTTGGCCAGCACGGCGGCCATCATCACATTGTCCGTGCCCAGCACGGTGGGACCGCTGTCGCCACGCATATCAATGGTGGTACCCACGAGACCGTTCGGGGCATCGATGACGAGGTTGCCGCCCTTTACCTGCACGCGGGCACCCAGCGCCTTGATGCCGCGGATGTGGAGGTCCACCGGGCGGTCGCCGATGACGCAGCCGCCGGGCAGGGGAAGCACACACTTCTTCATGCGGGCCATGAGCGGCCCCAGCAGGCAGATGGAGGCGCGCATCTTGCGTACCTGTTCGTAGGAGGCTTTGTGGGAAATGCCTTCCGGGGATTCAATGCGCACAGTGCCGCTGGAGCGCTCTACCGAGCAGCCCAGCTGGCTGAGAATCTGCAGCATGTAGTTCGTGTCGGAGACGTCCGGCACTCGGGTGATGCGCACGGGCTCATCGGTGAGCAGGGCTGCTGCTAGAATGGGAAGAGATGCGTTTTTGGAACCACTGATATTGACGGAACCACTGAGTCTGGTGCCGCCTTCTACGATGAGCTTGTCCATGGTGTGTGTGTGAGATTCTCTGGTTTGGAAGTATGTCTGTACAATAACACACACGCGGGGCGCTTGCAAGGAGAATCGGTAGATTTTGGATTTTGAATGTTGGATTTTTGATTTTGGATGTGATACTAGCCGGGCAAGACGTAAAAAGCCGCTTTCCGGTGAGGGAAAGCGGCTTTCAGAATGGTTTGCTCTATCGCGCGGTTGCTTTACAGCAGGGAGAAGGCGATGTTGAGACCGGCGGTCACGATGGACACCATGCTCATGAGCTTGATGAGGATGTTCAGAGAGGGGCCGGAGGTGTCCTTGAAGGGGTCACCCACGGTGTCACCCACCACGGAGGCGTCATGCACAGCGGTGTGTTTGCCGCAGTAGGGGGCGTCGCCCGTCTCGATGTACTTCTTGGCGTTGTCCCAGGCACCGCCGGAGTTGGCCATGAACACGGCCAGCACGAAGCCGCCGGCAAGACCACCGGCCAGCAGGCCGAACACACCGGGAACACCCATGATGAGGCCGGTGGCGATGGGCACGATCACGGCAATCATGGAGGGCACCACCATCTCACGCTGGGCACCCTGGGTGGAGATAGCCACGCAGCGGGCGTAGTCGGCCTTCTTGCGGCCTTCGAACACGTCCTTGTCGCTGAGCTGGCGGCGCACTTCCTCCACCATGCTCTTGGCGGCGCGGCCCACGGCGTTCATGGTGAGGCCGCAGAAGAGGAAGGAAAGCATGGCGCCGATGAAGACACCCAGCAGCACCTTCGGGTTCATGAGGGTCACGTCGAAAGCGGTCATGAACTCAGCAATGTTCATCTTGGCCACATCGGCGCTGTTGAGCACCTGTTCGCCGAAGTAGCTGGTCTTGAAGGTCTCACCGTAGTGCAGGGCGGCAATCTTGAGCTCCTCGATGTAGGAGGCAAGAAGGGCCAGGGCGGTCAGAGCGGCGGAGCCGATGGCGAAGCCCTTGCCGGTAGCGGCAGTGGTGTTGCCCAGGGAGTCCAGAGCGTCGGTGCGCTTGCGGACCTCTTCGGGCAGGCCGCTCATCTCGGCGATACCGCCGGCGTTGTCGGCCACGGGGCCGTAAGCGTCGGTTGCCAGAGTGATGCCCAGAGTGGACAGCATACCGACGCCGGCAATGCCGATGCCGTACAGGCCGCGGTTAAAGGCTTCGGTGAAGGCGCCGGAAGCGTCAACGATCTCGGTGGAGCCGCCGGCTGCAAAGTAGCTGACCAGAACGGCCACAGCCACAATGAGGATGGAAGTCATGGTGGACTTCAGGCCCAGAGAGATGCCGCCGATGATGATGGTGGCAGAGCCGGTCTCGGAAGCTGCTGCCAGCTCCTGAGTGGGCTTATAGGTATCGGAGGTGTAGTACTCAGTGAAGTAGCCGATGGCGCAGCCGCCCACCAGACCACACAGGATGGCGACATAGACACCCCAGCTTCCGATCAGAGCATAGGTCAGAGGTGCAGCGATCACAGCAGCCAGAACGGCAGCGGTGTAAGTGCCGGTACGCAGGCTCTTCAGCAGGGATTCCTGGGTGGCGTTCTCCTCAGTCTTGACGAGGAAGGAGCCGATGATGGAGCAGATGATACCGCAGACAGACAGGGCCACGGGCAGCAGCAGACCGCCCCAGCCATAGCCGCCCACAGCGCCCAGCGCGAAGGTTGCCAGGATGGAACCGACATAGGACTCGTACAGGTCAGCGCCCATACCGGCCACGTCGCCCACGTTGTCG
>JAFSFD010000032.1 GCA_017435365.1 Akkermansia sp.
CTCATTTGATTACTACTCTTGGTGTTCCATGGCATAAAGTCATTATGCCACATGTCTCTCCAAAAGTGTAACCTATGTCCTGGAACTTGTGTTACCTATGAGGTGGTACTTTTTTGTTACCCCTGTCCTGGGCGCGCGCCCCGGAAGTACGATTTTGGATTTGCGATTTACGAAGTGGTGGGATTCAGTTTCCCAATGCTTGTGGGGGAGTGGCTGATTGCTCCATTGGAAACGATATCCGGCTGGGGGCTTCGGCTCTAGCCTACGCCCACCCAGGTCGCCGGACGATATCCATGCTGCGCATGGACGATATTCAGCCGCTACGCGGCTGAACGATATCCGCGCTGCGTGCGGACGTCAGATTAAACCGACGGCAATTTCATCGGCCACGAGGCGGCCGGAGCAGGTGAGGAGGAGGCGGCCAGCGGGGGTGAGGGTAGCGAGACCTTCGTCCTGAAGCATGGCGATGAAGGCCTCGTCCTGCGGGCGGAGCATGGCGGGGGGCAGGCCTTCATCGGTGCGGAGCAGGAGCCCCAGCAGCTCGGTGCGGCGGGTGGCGGGGTCGAGCTGCTCGGCGGTGCCGGGGGGCAGGGTGCCGGATTGCAGGGCGGCGGTGTAGGCTGCGGTATCGCCGGCGTTGGCGTAGCGCACGCCGCCCATGGTGCCGACGGCACCGGGGCCGAGGCCGCAGTAGTCCTCGCCATGCCAGCAGGCGAGGTTGTGCTGCGATTCGCAGCCGGGGCGGGCGTAGTTGGAGATTTCGTAGTGCCGGTAGCCGGCGGCGGTGAGCAGCTCATCCGCCAGGGTGAACATGGCCACATCCGTCTCCTCATCGCCAGCGGTGGCTCCGTAGTGGCGGAAGAAATCGGTGTCTTCCTCGTAGGAGAGGTTGTAGGTGGAGATGTGGTCGGGCTGCAGGGCAAGGGCGCTTTGCAGGCTGTGCTCCCACTGCTGCAGGCTTTGCCCGGGCAGGGAGAACATGAGGTCGATATTCACCTGAGGGATGCCCGCGTCGCGCAGCAGGCGGATGCTCCCGGCCACGTCCTCCGGGCTGTGCTCGCGGCCCAGGAGCCTGAGCAGCCCGGCATCGAAGCTCTGCACACCCAGGGAAACGCGGTTGATGCCCAGCCGGCGCCAGTGCTGCACCTTGGCGGCGGTGAAGGTGGCGGGGTTGCTCTCGAAGCTCCACTCCTGCACCTGGCTGAGGTCGAGCCAGTCTCGCAGGCCGCTCACCAGCAGCTCCAGGTGGGTGGGGGAGAGCATGCTGGGGGTGCCGCCGCCGAAGTAGATGGTGCGCGGTGTGGTGCCCTGCGGCAGGCGCAGGCGCGCCTCTGCGCCCACGGCCTGCGCGTAGCCGCGAATATCGCTGCGGCCCGGGGTGTGCTTGAAGAAGGCGCAGTACGGGCAGATGCGGTGGCAGAAGGGAACGTGGATGTAGAGGTGCATGCGGCGGTGGGCTTCGGTAAAAACGGAGGGCCGGGGAGATACCCGGCCCTCGCGGAAACAGTTGCTTCAGCTACTTGCTTTACAGCTCGGCAGCGGCCGGGATGTCAAGGAAGTACTTGGCATCGGCATGGTTCTGCAGGTAGGAGGCAGCCACATCGATGGTCACGGGGCCGTTGATGGCCTTGTTCACGATGGAGGCCTTCTTCTCGCCCCAGGCCATGAGACGCACCTTCTTGGCGCCCATGATGGTTGCCACGCCCATGGTGATGGCGGTGCTGGGCACGTTCTCGAAGCCGCCGAAAGCGGGGGCAGCGTCGGTCTTGGTCAGGTCGTCGAGGTGCACCTGGCGGGTGATGGTGGTGTCATCGGAGCCGGGTTCGTTGAAGCCGATGTGGCCGGTGCGACCGATGCCGAGGATCTGGAGGTCGAGACCACCGCAGTCCTTGATCTTCTGCTCGTAGGCAGCGCAGTGGGCGGGGATTTCCTCCGGGGCCAGGGTGCCGCAGGGCAGGTTGATGTTCTCGGCGGGGATGTCGATGTGGTTGAAGAGGTTGGTGTGCATGAAGTACCAGTAGGACTCCACGTGGTCGTGGGGCAGGCCGGTGTATTCGTCCAGGTTGAAGGTGGTCACGTTCTTGAAGGAGAGACCCTCTTCCTTGTGCAGGCGGATGAGCTCAGCGTAGAAGGGCAGCGGAGTGGCACCGGTGGCAAGACCCAGCACGACGCCCTTGCCTTCGGCGGCGCGGCTGCGGATGAGTTCTGCGACTTCGGCGGCCAGCTTCTTGGCTGCGGCTTCCTTGGTTTCGAAAACTTCGTATGTCATAGCGCAGCTATTCTATAGCGTTTCCTGAGAAATTCAATCCTAAAGTGCCAGACCTGCCTGAAAATGTGCGCGAAATCAACAAAAGCGCGGTTCACAACTCTGCCTTCTGCCCGATAAATGAGAATTTGTGGGGGAACTCTGTCGGAGCACGGGACTTCAGTCCCGATTGGAAACAGCGTTATTTCGGGACTGAAGTCCCGTGCCCCGACAACGACAAACATCAATTTATCGAGCAGCGGGGGGGGGCTTCTTCAAAAAATGTTGTGGATGTGTTCTTTCCTTCTGAAAACGTCGGGGCGCTTTTGGAAAAAAATGATTTTTTTCTAAAAAAAGGCTTGCAATGGCGCAAATCGTGTGGTAAGCTGCCGCCGCACACAGCATCTGCCGCTGTAGCTCAGGGGTAGAGCAACGCATTCGTAATGCGTGGGTCGTCAGTTCAAATCTGACCAGCGGCTCTCTCCTTGAGAGATAGAAGAAGATGCAGGGTGCTCACAGACAAAGTGCCTCCGTAGCTCAGTTGGTAGAGCAGTTGACTCTTAATCAATTTGTCCGCGGTTCGAGTCCGCGCGGGGGTACCAGTCTGTGAGCAGCCGGGTGAGCAAAAGCCTCCGTAGCTCAGTTGGTAGAGCAGTTGACTCTTAATCAATTTGTCCGCGGTTCGAGTCCGCGCGGGGGTACTCAGTTTTGTATGAGAGGTGAGGGGTGACCTGGATACAGGTCGCCCTTTCGTTTGCCTTGGTTTTACGTGCGCGCGGGAGAAAATGTGTTATGCGGGCGTAATGAATACTTGCAAGCGGAGGCGGAAAGGAGTAGAATGGCGCGAGTTCGATGCGACAGTATATACTCAAACGCCTGCTGCTGATGCCAATCACGCTGATTGGCATCACATTTCTGGTGTTTTTTCTGACACGCATGGTGCCGGGAGGCCCGGTGGAGCGCATGTTGCAGGAGCAGGCTATCGGAGCATTGAGCGGTGACAAGGTGGTGGGGCAGGCCCACGCCCGCCTGGGAAATGCGGATATGGAGCGTTTGGAGGAGCTGTTCAACCTGCAGGAGCCGCTCTGGAAGGCGTATCTGCAATGGCTGGGGGTGGTGCCCCAGGAGGTGGAGATAGCCAAGGCTGAGTTCAATGATGCCGGCCTGGCGGTGATAACGATTGCCTCTGCCAGCGGGAATTCCGTAGCGCTCGAGGTGACGCGGGATGGCGATGTGCCGCAGTATCTGGCTCCTGAGTGGATGAATGAGGAGGGGTGGCAGGTGCGCCTGGAGTCGCCGCAGCAGCGGGCTCAGCGTCTGGCGAAGCGCCAGCGCATCAAAGGGGAGAAGAAGATTGCCGAATTAGTCAAGTCGCCTGCGTGTCGCCGCTGGCGGGCGGTGGCCAGCCGACGTGCTTTCCACGGGGTGCTGCAGGGGGAGCTGGGCTTGTCATATAAATATAACGAGCCGGTGACCCGCATGATGATGGAGCGCTTGCCTGTCTCGTTGTATTTCGGTTTGCTGGGTGCCATTATCACTTATATGGTCAGTGTGCCGCTGGGGGTGTTCAAGGCCCTGTGGCACCGGAGCCTGTTTGACAGCCTGAGCAGTGTTCTCATTTTCATGGGCTATGCCGTGCCGGGCTTTGCGCTCGGAGCTGTGATGCTGGTGTATCTGGGCGCCCGCCTGGAATGGTTCCCTCTGTATGGCCTGGTGAGCCCGGGGTTTGAGTGGATGTCGTTCAAGGACCAGCTTTATGACCTGTTCATGCACACCGTGCTGCCGCTTACCTGTTATGTGGTGTCCACCTTTGCGGTGACGACCATGATGATGAAGAACAACCTGATGGAGCATCTGGCGGCAGACTATGTGCGCACGGCGGTCTCCAAGGGGGTGCCGTTCCGCCGTGCGGTGTGGAAGCATGCGTTCCGCAATTCCTTTATTCCCATCGTATCTACCCTGGGCAGTGTCATCTGCACGGTGGTGGGTGGTTCCATCCTGATTGAGAAAGTGTTTGATATTCAAGGTTTCGGCATGCTGAGCTTCCAGGCCCTCATGGATAAGGACTATTCGCTCATCATGGGGACTCTGCTGCTTACTTCCGTGCTCATTATTGTTGGAAACCTCATATCGGATATGCTGGTGGCCCTGGTGGATCCGCGGGTGCGCTTTGATTGATACATGACCAAGAATCTCATAGCATTGCTGCTGATACTGGCTGCCCTCATGGGTGCGCTGGGGGAGCTGAACGGCTGGCTGCTGCCCACGCTTTCCTGGCCTTTTACCGTGAGCCGCGAGGTGCCGTTCCTGAATTGCAGTGAGCGCGTGGCCCCTTTCCTGGCTGCAGATGAGCAGGTGAACTGGTTCGGCTGGCTGAGCATGCTGCTTCTGCTGCTGAGCGGTCTGTATCTGCTGATCCGGCGCAACTCCAGTCTGCGCCTGCCCCCGAAGTATGCCAAGCAGGTGGAGCGTTTCTGTAAAATCAAACGCGGCTACTGGTCGCTGATTATCTTGGGCGTGGTGATGCTGCTGGCCGCACTGGATCAGTGCCTGGTTGGCAAACGGGCACTTTTTGTTGCCTATGACGGGCAGTGGTACTGTCCGGCTTTCACCCGCGCGGTGATTCCGGGAAACACCTTTGGCCTTACCGGGGCAGAGGCACAGGCAGAGGCGGATTACCGCGTGCTGAAGGAACGCGCCGGTCAGCCGGGCTGGCCGCAGCTGGTCATCATGCCGCTGGTGCCCTATGACCCGACCATGGATGTGGCGCCATTCCCCACGGAGCCGCTGGAGTGGAGAGACGGGGTGCTGTATGATACCGATGGGGAAACGCCCTACAATGGCCTGGCCTGCCGCATGTACAAGGATGGGCAGATACACCTGCGCCAGCGCTACCGCAAGGGGGTGGCCGATGGACACATGCAGGGCTGGCTGCGCAATCGCAAGGAGGTCTACTCCGCCTTGTATGAGAATGGTAAGCTGGTGCGGGAGCACTACCGTGGGCCGAAGGCGCCGGAGGATTTCCTCGCCCTGACGAAGCAGGGCAGTGAATGCAAGGTGTACTACCACCCGGCTCCGCCCTTTACCGGCAATCACCTCCTGGGCACCAACAGCCAGGGAGCTGATATACTGGCTTATCTCTATGGTGGCTTGCAGGTCAATATAAAAGCGGCTTTGCTCTATTTGCCGGTCATCTATTTCATCGGCCTGACTGTGGGGATGCTCATGGGGTATTTCGGCGGGAAATTTGATTTAGTCACTCAGCGTATAATTGAGATTATTTCGCAGTTGCCCTTCCTGTTTGTGGTCATGATAGTATCGGATTTCGTGCCATTGCAGATGCGGGGGCTTTTCCTGATACTGAGCCTGCTGGCCATGTTCGGGTGGATGCACATGACGTATCTGGTGCGCACGGCCACCATGAAGGAAAAGACTCGCGACTACGTGGCCGCAGCCAAGGTGATGGGGGCGGGCACGACGCACATTCTGCTGCGGCACATTCTGCCCAACCTGCGCAGCATCGTGGTGACGCTGGTGCCTTTCAGCGTGGCGGCAGTCATTTTGTCCCTCGCTTCGCTGGATTATCTGGGCTTCGGGCTGCCGGATAATTATGCCAGCTGGGGGCGCTTGCTGAACGATGGCTTGTCCAAGCTTTCATCACCCTGGGTGGTATCCAGTGCATTCTTTGCGCTGGTGGGTTCCCTGCTGCTGGTGACCTTCATCGGCGAATCCATCCGCGAGGCCACTGACCCCCGCCGCCACTCTTATTACGATTAAAAACAATGCTGCGAGCCCTTCATAGAACTGCCAGAAGAATACTGCTTGTCACGGCAGCCGTGATAGCGGCCACAGGCCTGACCGGCTGTGATGATGAAGGCAAGGCTGTAGGCCTGGGCTGGCAGCATCCTTCAGACCTGACCCTGCCGCCGGGGTTTGATGAGAACGCCCCGGTGCCGACCTATACGAAGAAATGGCACATGCCGCCGGGCTTTGCGGGGTTCCCGGAGCGTTGGAATGCCAGGGTGAGGGAATATGTAGAGACTAATCTGGAGGAGCAGAAGCAGGTCTGCGCCGATGCGATGGTGCAGTACCTCACCTCAGCCCCGGGTGGTGCCCGCCAGCAGCGCGCCAAGATGCGCTTCCAGAATACCTGGCAGAATCTCATGAGCCTCTGCCAGCGCAAGGGGCAGGGGGATTACCTCGTATTCCTGCGTCCGAACCAGCTTCCGGAAGACCTGGAATGGCAGGACGGGCTGGACCAGCCCGAGCTCGGCAGCCCAAAGGCCACGAAAGGCGGTACCCTGCGCCTGGCCATCCAGCGCTCGTTCCCCAGCACCTTCCGCGTATTTGGCCCGAACAGCAACAATGCGTTCCGCCGCTATATCTACGACGATGTCGATATCCCGCTCATTCGGCTGCATCCCGGCACGGGTAAACTGATTCCCGGCACGGCAGACCGCTGGGCAGTTTCCAAGGATGGCCGCACCGTCTATTTCCATATCGATGAAAATGCCCGCTTCTCAGATGGCTCGAAGCTGACGACGCGAGATTTCATCACCTCCCTCTATGTGCGTACCTCTCCCAACGCGCAGGAGCCGTTTTACAACAACTACTACATGGGCAATTTTTCGAAAATCGAGGTGTATGGCAACCATTATCTGGCCGTCACGCTTTCCTCTGCCCGCCCCTATGCTCCTTTGTATGCCTCGCTGCCGCCCAGCTGCACCAGTTTCTATGCAGAGTTCGGCCCGGATTACCCCACGCGCTATCTCTGGCGTGTGGCACCCACTACCGGTGGTTATACAGTGAATCCCTACGATGTGGTCATGGGCCGCCAGGTGAGTCTGGCGCGTGTGGCAGACTGGTGGGCGGCGGACCGTAAGTACACCCGCTATTCCTGCAATGTGGATCACATCGTGTACCAGTTTGTTTCGGAGAACACGAAGATGCGAGAGCTGTTCCGCCTGGGGCAGCTGGATATCTTTAACGCCCGCGAGGCGGATATCTGGTATGAAGGCCTGGAAATCGAGCCGGTGCACCGCGGGATGATCCAGCGCGTGCATTTCAGCAATATCTGGCCGCGCAACTGCTTCGGTTTCCACTTGAACTGCTCCCAGCCGCCCTTCAACGACAAAGTGATGCGCCGCGGCTTCCACTATGCCATGAACGTGCAGCAGGTGCTCAACACCGTGTTCCGTGGCGATTATACCCGCCTGGGTTCGTATTTCTCGGGCTTCGGGCAGTATACGGATGAAAGCATCCGCGCGCTGCCCTTCTCGCCCGAGAAAGCCCGCGAGTGCTTTGCCCGTGCCGGCTACACGGAGGAAGGCCCGGATGGCATCCTCTGCAAACCGGATGGCACCCGCCTGCAGGTGGTGATGAGCAGCCGCATTGACCCGCTGTACACCAATTGCATGAATATCCTGCGCGAGGAAGCCGCCCTCTGCGGCCTCGATTTGCGCCTTGACCAGACGGATGACACTGTGCTCTACACCCGGGTGAAGGCCAAGCAGTACCAGGCGGCCATTTTCTCCTGGGGCTTCTCGCCGCCGCTGCCGGATCCCGCTCCGTTCTTCGACTCTTCCTATGCCTACACGGCAGATGGAGACCCCATGCCCGGCACCACCAATATCACGGCCACGAATTCCCCCTCGCTGGACCGCGCCATCCTGGCCTGCCGGGCCGCCACGACCGAGGCAGATGCGGTAGCAGCACACCACCACGCCCAGCAGCTCATTGCCAACACCCTGGCCTGGGTGCCGGGGTGGACCACTTCCTACTGGCGCTTTGCCCAGTGGCGGTGGGTGCGCTGGCCGGATGAACCTGATTGCCGTTTCTGCCCGCCGCGTTATTATGACCCGGTAGACAGCCACTTGTACTGGATTGATGAAAAGATGAAGGAGGAGACCCTCAAAGCCCGCTCTTCCGGCGAGTTCTTCCCCGAGGAGGATATTGAGATCCCTCTGCCGTCCGAACCCGTAGTTGCACCATGAGTATCAATAACCTGCTGGAAGTGAACAACCTCTCCGTCGCGTTCGAGACCGAGCGCGGCCTGTCCACTGCGGTGGACGATATCAGCTTTGTCATTCCCCGCGGCTCCTGTGTGGGTATTGTGGGCGAGAGCGGCTGCGGCAAGAGCGTGACCGCCATGAGCCTGGTGCGCCTGCTGCCCCAGCCGGTGGGGCGCATTACCGGCGGTGAAATCCTGTTCGATGGGGATGATGTGGTGAAAATGCCGCACAGCCGCCTGCACGAGCTGCGCGGTGGCCGTATCGGTGTGATTTTCCAGGAACCCATGAGCGCGCTCAACCCCGTGCACACCATCGGCGACCAGATTGCCGAGGCCCTCATGCTGCACCGGGAGATGACGGCTGAGGCCGCCTGGGTGGAGGCTATCAACCTGCTGAACCGAGTCAAGATTCCCAGCGCCGCGCTCTGCGCCAATCAGTACCCCGGCTCACTTTCCGGCGGTATGCGGCAGCGTGTGGTCATAGCCATGGCCCTGGCCTGCCGGCCAGAACTCATCATAGCCGATGAACCGACCACGGCGCTGGATGTGACCGTGCAGCAGCAGATTCTGGCGCTGCTGCGTGAGCTGCGCGAGGACCTGGGGGCTTCATCGCTCCTCATTACGCATGACCTGGGCGTGATTGCCCAGAACTGCGACCGCGTGCTGGTCATGTATGCCGGCCGCATCGTCGAGAGTGCCACCGTGGAAGAACTCTTCGCCAACCCGCGCCATGCCTATACCAAGGCTCTGCTGGCGGCCATGCCCCGCCGTGAATACACGCGCAAGACCTACCTGCCGGCTATTCCCGGTCATGTCGAATCCATCCGCAACTATGTGAAGGGCTGCCGCTTCTGCCAGCGCATGGGCGTGCCGGTGGAGGAACTCACCGAGCGCCCCGGCATGATTGAAATTGCCCCCGGTCACCGAGTTGAATCCTGCCCCCGCTGCACCGGCCTCCTCTGTTGATTTGCATGCCGTAAACGAGCCTGAAAATGGCTTGACAATTAAGTTGGAAAGCGTAGAATGGACGCCGCTGCGTTCTTCTCCGGGAGCGTTGCCTTTCCATATTTTTTCAATATTCTCATTATGAACAGTTACCGTACCCATACGTGCGATGAGCTCCGCCCCGCTCATGTAGACCAGGTTGTAACGCTGGTCGGCTGGGTGGACACCGTGCGCGACCACGGCGGTGTGATTTTCATCGACCTCCGCGACCGTGCCGGCAAGACCCAGGTAGTTTTCCACCCGGAAATTGACGCTAATCTTGCAAATCAGGCTGAGGCTCTGCGCGTGGAGACCGTGATTCAGGTGAGCGGCAAGGTGGTGCGCCGCCTCAAGACAGACGAGATTGACGCCACGAACCCCGACCTGGCTACCGGCGAAATCGAGGTGGAGGCCACGAGCCTGACGGTGCTGAACCCGGCTGCGGTGCTGCCGTTCCAGCTGGACCGCAACATTGCCAATGAGGATATCCGCCTGAAATACCGTTTCCTGGACCTGCGCCGCCCCGCCATGCAGCGCAACATGATTCTGCGCCACCGCATCACCAAGACCATGCGCGACTACCTCGACGAGCAGGGCTTCCTGGAGATTGAGACCCCCATCCTCTCCAAGAGCACGCCCGAGGGCGCCCGCGACTTCCTGGTGCCCAGCCGCCTGACCCCCGGTGCCTTCTATGCACTGCCCCAGGCTCCGCAGCAGTACAAGCAGCTGCTCATGGTGGCCGGCATGGAGCGTTACTTCCAGGTGGCCCGCTGCTTCCGCGATGAAGACCTGCGCGCCGACCGCCAGCCTGAGTTCACCCAGATTGATATCGAGGCATCCTTCATCACCCCGGAGGATATCTACGGCTGGATTGAGGCCATGCTGAAGCGTGTGTTCAAGGAATCCGTGGGCCGCGACATCGTGACGCCGTTCCCCCGCATGACCTGGCACGAGGCTATGGACCAGTACGGTTCCGATAAGCCCGAGCGCCGCTTCGAGATGAAGATTACCGATTGCTCCGATATCTTCGCCAGCAGTGATTTCCGCGTGTTCTCCAGCGCCATTGCCAGCGGCGGTGTGGTGAAGGCCATCAACGCCAAGGGCTTCAACCCCTCCGTGGGGCAGGTCGATTCCCTCACCCAGACCGCCATCGAGGCCGGTGCCAAGGGCCTGGCCTACATCAAGGTGCGCGATGTGAACGACCGCGACGGCTGGAAGAGCCCCATCACCAAGCGCTTGACGGATGCCGAGATTGAGGCTCTGAAGGAGCGTCTCAACATCGAGAGCGGCGACTGCGTGTTCTTTGCCGCCGGCGCCTGGGAGCAGAGCTGCACCATCCTGGGCCGCGTGCGCCTGGCCTGTGCAGACTTCATGGAGATTCTGAAGGACAATGATGAGGTTGACCTGTTCTGGGTGAACCGTTTCCCGCTCTTCGGCTGGGACGAGGAGGAGCAGCGTTTCTGCGCCATCCACCATCCCTTCACCCGCCCGGTGCCGGAGGACGTGGAGAAGGTGCTCAAGGGCGAGATTTCCACCGATATCTGCGCTGAGGCCTACGACGTCATCTTCAACGGCAACGAGCTGGGCGGCGGTTCCATCCGTATCCACGAGAAGGAGCTTCAGGACGCTACCTTCCGCGCCCTGGGACTGGACGACGCCACCATCCAGGAGCAGTTCGGCCACCTGCTGGCGGCCTTCTCTTTCGGCGCTCCGCCCCACGGCGGCCTGGCGCTGGGCCTGGACCGCGTGGTCATGCTCATCGGCAAGTGCGACTCCATCCGCGAGGTGATTGCCTTCCCGAAGAACAACCGCGGCGCCGACCTCATGAGCGAATCTCCCGCCCCGGCAGAGCCCAACCAGCTGCGCGATGTGCACATCCAGGTGAAGCTGCCTGAGAAACTGCGCCAGAAGCTGGAGGCTGAGAAGGCTGCCGCCGGGCAGCAGGCCTGATTTTCCCGCAGCCTGAGCTGATTTTTCCGCGTCCGCAGGGTTCACACGCTTGCGGACGCGCTTTTTTTCTGGTAAAATGCAGCGAGTCAAGATAAAAACAGAGCCCCTGAACGCCTAGCTTATGAAGGAAATGAGTTCCCATTCCACCCCGGAGCCAGCAGTGGAGCGTATCGACTGGTCTGCGTGGCTTGCTGAATACGGCCCGCAGCTGCTGTTGTATGCCCGCCAGCAATGCCGGAGCGAGGCAGATGCTGAGGATGTGCTGCAGGAGGCGCTGGTGCAGCTGGTGCGTGCGGTGGAGGGCGGCTCATTCACCGGAGCCCGGGACCAGTGGCGCGCGTATGCCTATACCGCCATCCGCCACCTGGCCATGGACCGCGGTCGCCGCGAGCAGGTGCGCCGCAATTACGCCACTGCCCAGCAGGAAACCCTGCGCGAGGGAGTGGAGGAAACGCCATGGCTGAGCAGTGCAGCGGATGATGAGTACCTGCGAGCAAAACTGGAAAGCCTGCTCCGCAAATTATCACCGGAGTTTGCTGAGGTGGTGGTGCTCCATATCTGGGGCGAGCACACCTTCCAGCAGATTGCGGATATGACCGGCAATAAATTATCGACCATAACCTCACGGTACCGCTATGCGCTGCAAATCCTGCGCAAGGAACTGGAGGCAGACCCCATAGACCTCTGACCATGAACTCAACCCCCGACATAGACACCGCAGCAACAGCACCGGCTCCACTGCAGCCGGCCCTGCAGAATCGTCTGCTGAAGGCGATGCTCCAGGCCGCGGATGAGGAAAAGGAATGCCGCGAGGTGGAACAGCTCCTGCGGCGCCTGCGCCCTGCGGCACTGCCCGCCCGCCTGACCGGGCGCCTGGGGGTGCAGATGTATGTGGAAGCACAACAGAAGAGAAGGGGGGGCTATCGCCGCTACTGGCTGCGCGGTGGTGTGGCGGCAGCGCTGCTTCTCTTTGCCACCTGCGGTGCGCTGCTTGTGCCCGGCAGTGCCGTGGCGGAAAACGAAAATCAGGGCCTGGTGAGCCGCAATATCATCGAATCCCGGAGCACCGGCAAGGTGGAATGGCGGCGCGGTGAAGCGCCGGTTCGCCACTATCAGGTTATTTATGAGGATGCCTTTGTGCTGGAGTCGGATGATGTTACCACCGTTATCCGTGTGCCGAATACAACCCAGGTGGAAGTAGAGGAGGATTACTTGTGAAGGCTGCATGTCTCATGATGCTGCTGGCTGCAAGCCTGCCGGTGTGTGTGGCAGGGGAAAAGCCACGGGCTATGTTCGGCGTGGTGGCGGAGGAATTGCCGCTGGTCCGCGGGGGATTGCTGGTGCGTGCGGTGCGCCCGGGCAGCCCGGCAGAGAAATTGAACCTGCAGCCCGGTGACCGAATCGAAAGCCTGAAGGGGCAGCCTGTCAACACCCGTGAGGATTTAAAAAATATCCTGAAATCCTGCGCACCGGGGGATGCACTGGTGCTTTCCTACATTTCAGCAGCCGATAATCAGCGCAAGACTGTTACTGTAGTGCTGGGGGCGCGCCCCCAGCGCCAATCTGCGGCGCTGCCCGATAATCCCGGTACCGCCGTGGGGGGAGACCGCCAGCTGCGGCCGCTGGTGCTTGACCCGACCATCCGCAAGGCGATGCGCGGGCGCCGCAAGGCGGTTGCGGCGCAACTGGCTGCTTTGCCGGATGGTTTCGCGCCGGCCGAAGTTTCCGATATCCTGCAGTCCATCCGCCACCTGGCGAGAGATGCAAATCCGCGTGGGCGCGGGTGGATGCTGGGTGAGGCGGGTGAAGTGACTCTGCAATTCCGGGATAGCGATGGTGTGCTGGTGCTGCACGGCGCGAATAATCTGCTCTCCCTGGCGGTGTATGATGCTGCGGGGTCTCGCGTGGGTGTGTATCCCCTCAATACGCCTCAGGAATGCGCGGCTGTGCCACCGGAAATCATCGGGCGTCTGCGGCGCCTGCATTGAGCAGCTGGTTGACCAGCTGCAGGGTCATCAGGCCGCTTTCGTGCAGGGAGCGGGGGCAGATGCGGCTCATATTGTCTTTCGGCGTGTGCCACCAGTTGCTGCCGCTGAATACCGCGATGAGGTTCAGACTGTCCACCCCGGCTTCCAGGTAGGGCACGTGGTCATCCAGATAGGCTCCGGGCCAGACTGTCCACTTCTCCTCAGAAAGCCCAAGGGCACGCACGGCAGCAGTGTATTGCGCGTACATGAAATCGGAGGTGTCCAGCGAGGGAATGGCCATGGTCTTGTTGCGGCCGCCCACCATATCCAGGTTGATTTGCCAGCGGGGCAGGGTGCTGCCGCGGCGGGCTGCATCGAATTTCGAGCCATAGAGCCCGTCTGTTTCGCTCATGCGCGGGGCGAAGGATTCCTCCCCATCCAGGAAAACGAGCTCGACCTGCTCGTGGCTGAGCACGCGGGCCAGCTCCAGCAGTACGGCGGCGCCGCTCGCACCGTCGTCCGCGCTTTCAAAATCCGGGGCTATGCCGGTTTTCGTGTCGATGTGGCAGCTGAGTAGCAGCGGGCTGGGCGAGGTGCTGCGGAAGGCTCGCAGATTGCACATTTTCACGCCATTCGGGGCCGCGAAGCTGTCCCGTGCGGTCTGCCAGCCTGCGGCGTGCAGGTGCTTTTCCAGATAGCAGAGCTGCTGCTCATAGGCCGCTGAGCCGCTGTAGCGCGGCCCGAGCTTGCAGATGGCTGCGCAGTGAGCGTAGGCATTGTGGCCGTTGAAGCCTGGCGAATCCACCAGCTCTGCCGGTGTTTTCTCCGGTGCCGCCGGGGGCGCAGTGCTCTTATCATCGCACGAGCACAGGCAGAGCAGTGCCGGAATAAGCAGCAGGAAACAACGCATTACAGGGATTCGCTGATGCCGAAAATCTGGAGGATGCGTACCAGATCCTCACGCCCTGCATAGGGAATTTCGATGACGCCCTTGTTATTGCCTTTCATGGCAATGTTCACCTTGGTACCGAAATCCTGCGAAAGCTGAGTGCAGATGCGGGAGTAGGCCTCAGGTATCTGCGGCTCTTCCCTGGGCGGTGTCACCTGCGGGTTGAGCAGGTTTTTCACCATCTGTTCGGTCTGGCGGACGGTGAGCGTGCCGCGTGCCACACGCTGGGCGGCAAGCGTCTGCTGCATGGCGTCCTTGAGCTGCAGGAGCACCTTGGCGTGGCCTACGGTGACCTGCTGCTGCTCCAGCATTTCGCGCACGGCGGGGGCGAGGTCAAGCAGTCGCACCATGTTCGCAATCACCGCGCGGGACTTGCCCACGTGCTGCGCGATGGTTTCCTGCTTCATGCCGAACTTTTCCTGCAGCAGGCGGTATTGCTCGGCTTCTTCCAGGGGGGAGAGGTCGGCGCGCTGCAGGTTTTCGATGAGGGCAAGCTCAGCCACCTCCTGGTCGGTGGCTTCGTGAACCACGACTTTCACCGTGGTGCGCCCCAGGCTGGTCACGGCGCGCAGTCGGCGCTCACCGGCAATCAGCTCATAAACGCCGTTGACCTTGCGCACAACAAGGGGCTGAATGAGGCCTCTCTCGCGGATGGAGGCGGCCAGTTCCTCAATCTGCTGGGTATCAAAGTGCCGGCGCGGCTGGAACGGTGAGGCCTTGATGTCCTTGACATTGGCAAGGATGACGCGGTCTTCCTCCGTTACCGTGTTAATAGGGGTACTTTCTGTCCCCTGCTTTCTTGAGATGAGGGCGCCGAGCCCTTTTCCTAATGCTTGCCTGGCCATAATGTGTGCGGGAGATTTTATCCCATTTGCGCTCGAAAATCAATCTAATAATCCGGGTATGCTGTCATGGCTCGGCCAAAATATGGGTCATGCTGCATCAGCTCATAACAAAAACAGGCAGAATCTTTCGGGATTCTGCCTGCCGGGGTATTTCCGGGGAAAACTTGAAATCAGCGGCGTCGCTTGGATTTTTGCTCTTCCTTGGCCTTGGGGCTCAGGTTGACCTGGAATGCCTTTTCCGGGGTGTTTGCCCAGGAGGCGCAGCTCATGATGCCGCTGAGCTTGCCGTCCTTGCTGAGCTGCAGGGAGAGCATGCCATCGCGGGCGTCGTACACCTCTGCCGTGGGCTGGTCCGGGTCGTACTGACCGTCGTAGATGGTGATGTCCACCTGCGTTGTTCCGTTCTCCCTGGGGGTGAGGTCGCAGCGCCCGGCAATGTCGAGACTGGCTTCCGGCAGTTTGGTGTCGTAGATGGTGCCTACGAACTGCACGGAGTTGTCAAACTTCTTGGCCTGCTCGATGTGCAGGGAAAGCTCGCCGAAACGCTTGTCGCGGGTCCACTCACCGGCAAACAGTTTGTCATCGGACAGCGCCTGCACAAAGGCATTGATGCTCTCCTGGCGGGCGGCTTCCTCGGCGGCTGCCTGCTCAGTGATGCGGCGGGCTTCCTCTTCGGCCCGGGCCTGGTATTCCGTGAGTGTGGCGCGGGCGGCTTCCTCGCGGCCTTTGATGTAGGGTTCAGCCAGCTGGTTGAAGGCGGCAACCTTCTCGCGGATGAGTGCCTTGCGGGCTTCTTCGAACTCCGGGGTCAGGATGGGAGCCTCCTGGGGCAGGGCGCTCTGGGCGGTGTAGTCGTTCAGTGCCAGCAGGGCGGCGTTGTCTACCACGATGTTGCTGAACTGCCACACTCCGTCCACATATGTGGCGGTGAAGGTGGCAGAGGTCTCGACGGTGTCACCCGTGTTTACCACTTTGCGATACACGGAGGACTCCGCCAGTTCCTTCATTTCGTTGAGCTGGGCCTGCAGGTTTTCCGGCAGGGGCTTGGCTGCGCGGTCGGCGTCCGTGATGAGATTGGTAGTGGCACCCACCTGGAACAGGTAGACGGATTCGGGCTTCATGGCGGTGTTGGCCGCCTCATTCACCGCTTCGCGTTCCTTGTTGAATGCGGCGGGTGCTGTTTCGCGGGCAAAGAGGTCTTCTTTCACCACCATCTTGAGCGTGGCGCTCATGTTTACGCTGGAATCCGGGTTTTTCTGCGGCTCGCTGCAGGTCAGTTCCCCAGCGTTGGCGGCCTCGCATCCGCTCATCTGCTCCACCAGCATGCGGCTGATTTCCTCATTGGTGGGTTGCGTGGGGGCGGGGGGCGCTGCGGGCTCGGCGGGGGCTGCCTGTTCGGCGGGGGCGGTATCGCCCATGACCACCTGCTTGATTTCATCAAAGCAGGAGGTGAGCATGGTCGTGCTGGCGGTAAGAACGGCGGTTTGAATCAGGATTCTCTTCATAACGTGACGCGTGCGTCTGATTTTGCGCGTTATTCTGCATTATTTTCCCCACCATGTCAAGCTGTCCGCGCGTCCTGTTTGGAAAGAACTTGAAAAATCGGCGTAATCACTTGCAGTTTTTCGAAAATGTTTGCAACTTGTGCTGAAATCTGGTAGACTGGGGAAAATCATGAGCGAACCTGATAAAACGAGTCTGTGGTTAGTTTATAAACCGTTTCTGGTGCGGTACATGTTTCCCCAGTGGTTTCTGATTGCCGGGGGGATAGTGGCGGGGATTCTGGCGGCTGCGGCTGCCGGTTTCGGCTTGCCGTTCATGATTCAGTATGTGTTCCCGATTGTGTTTGGCGAGACTGAGGTGCCGGCCATCGTGCAGGATTTTCTCAAGACCCGGGTGAAGGCAGAGAATATGCAGACAGTGTTGCTCTGGGGTGCCGCCGGGCTTATCCCTCTGGTAATGCTGGTGCGCGGTCTTGCCACGTACAGCAATGCCTATCTGCTGACCAAGGCTGGTATGAGGGCAGTGTGTCACCTGCGGGCAGATATCTTTACCAGGTTGCAGTGGCTGTCTTTCTCGTTTCACAACCGCTCAACGCGAGGCGATTTGATGACTCGCGTCATTCAGTTTCCCCAGATGGTGCAGCAGGGCATGATTACCATCATGAATGATCTGGTGATTCAGCCGTTGACTCTGCTTGCTGCGGTTGCGTATCTGGTGTATTCTGCCTGCACCCATCACGAAAGCGCCATGCTGCTGGGCAATCTCATCATCTCCTCTGCCTGCATTCCTGTTGTGCGTTGGGTGGGAAAGCGCATGACCAAGCTGATGAAGCAGGCTTTGTCCGGCCTGGGGGATATTACCGCAACGATTGAGGAAACGCTTTCCGCACAACGCGAGGTGCGCGCGTTTAATCTGGAGAGTATGCGTGAGAATATCTTGCTACAGTTGATTCGTAAGTATAATCAGCACATCATCAGGATGGGAGCGTGGCGCCAGAGCGTGACTCCCGCCGTGGAGATAGTGACTTCTCTGGCATTGGCCTATTCCTTGTACCGCGGCTGTAGCGATGGGCTTACCCTGGAACAGTTCACCGCCATTGCGATGGCTTTTTACTTCTGCTACGACCCCATCAAACGCCTGGGTAATGTTTCGAACCAGTGCCAGGTTATGGTGGTGGCTGTTGAAGGGTTGACTGATATTCTGAACGCAAAGGATGAAACTCCTGAACCGGAGAATCCTGTGCCGATGCCGGATGCGGTCGATGGAGTGGTGGACTTTGAGCATGTGACTTTTGGCTACGATAAGGAAAAGACGGTCCTGAAAGATATATCCGTGCATGTTCCTGCCGGGCAGGTAGTGGCTCTGGTCGGCCCCAGTGGCTCCGGCAAGACTACGTTCATCAATCTGGTGTGCCGTTTTTATGACCCGGACTCCGGTCTGGTAAAGATAGACGGTGTAGATGTGCGGCAGATTTCCCGTGCCGACCGCACGCGCAACATCGGTTTGGTTTCCCAGTTTGCGGCATTGTTCCGTGCGTCCATTCTGGAGAACATACGGGTCGGGCGACCAGCGGCATCGACAGAGGTCGTGCTGACAGCCGCGCGGCAGGCCAGGGTGGATGAGTTTGCGGAATCCATGCCTGGTGGGTACGACTACATGCTGGGCGAAGGTGGCTCAGGCTTGTCCGGCGGGCAGCGTCAGCGCGTTTCCATTGCCCGTGCGTTCCTGAAGAACGCGCCGGTGCTTATACTGGATGAGGCAACATCTGCATTGGACATGAAGAGCGAGGCTGCGATTCAGAAAGAGCTGGAGGAGCTGGCGCAGGGGCATACCACCTTTGTCATAGCCCACCGTTTCAGCACAATTCGCATGGCTCAGCGCATATTGGTGTTTGAGGAGGGCCGCATCATAGGCGATGGTACCCACGCCGAATTGTACGAGACGTGCACATTGTATCGTAATTTGTACGATGAGCAGGTGCGCACAGAGGAGAAAGAAGCAGAGGAGGCAGGAGAATGAAGACGATACTTTACTTCCAGAAGAGATTTTTGTTACCGCACATCAGGATGTTCATCCTGGTGTTGATTACCGGCGTTGTGGCAGCATCTGCCAGTGGCATGGGCGTACCCTTGCTGGTGAAGTTTGTTTTCCCGGTAGTTTTCCATACAGCGGGCGATGAGATGCCGGAGCTGCTGGTGCAGGTGCCGAGTCTGCAGGCTCTTTCCCGGGAGTCTCTGCTGCTGTTGGCCTGTGCCATGATGCCACTGGTATTCATCATCCGCGGGTTTGCCATGTGGGGAAACGCCGTGCTGGTGAATATCATGGGTATCCGCATTCTGGAGACTCTGCGAATGGCGGTGTTCAAGCGCGTGCAGGAGTTGCCTGTTGCGTTCATGGAAAGCCGCCGCAAGGGCGATGTCATCAGCCGTATCACGGCAGATACCACCAATGTGCAGAACATTCTGACCTCCGTTGCCAATGACCTGATCAAGCAGCCGGTGACCGCAGCTTGTGCCTTGTCCGCATTCATTTACCTGCTGTTCACCTCCGGCCAGGGTATCCTGTTCCTTGTCAACCTGATTTTTGTTGCACTGGCTGCCTGGCCCATTGTGGTATTTGGTAAGCGCATATCCAGTAAGTCTCTCAAATCTCAGCAGGGCCTGGGTGAGTTGAATACTGCCGTGCAGCAGAATCTTGAAAATCAGCGCGAGGTGCGTGCCTATGCCATGGAAGAACGTGAAATAGCAGATTTCAACGCTGTTTCCGACCGTTACTGCACCAATTACGTCAAGCTGATCAAGTACCAGAAGGCCCTGGTTCCGGTCATGGAGGTAGTGACGGCTCTGGCTCTGTCGTTCCTGCTGGTGCGGGGGCATACTTACGGAATGAGTTTCACGGATTTCATAGCCATAGCGGGAGCTTTGTTCTTTGCCTTTGACTCGATGAAGCGAGCCGGCACCGCCTGGAACCGCTTCAATGAAGCGCAGGGCGCCTTGAAGCGCCTGGCTGAAATCCTGTACGAGCCAAACACTATTCCGGAACCGGAAACGCCCAGGCAGTTCGAGACTCCGGTCCGGGGTGAAATCCGTTTTAACAATGTGAGCTTTGGCTATGACCCGGAGAAACCCGTGTTGAAGGATGTGAATATCACCATCCCCGCGGGGCAGATTGTGGGGCTGGTGGGTCCCAGCGGTGCCGGTAAGACGACGTTTGCGACACTTATTCCCCGTTTTTACGAGGTGACGAAGGGCTCTGTGGAAATCGACGGTGTGGATGTACGTGACCTGCGCACACATGATTTGCGTGAGCAGCTGGCATTGGTGGGGCAGCAGGCCCTGCTGTTTGCCGGCACCATCCGCGAAAATATAGCTCTGGGGCGTCTGGCTGCTTCTGATGAGGAGATCTTGGCAGCAGCAGATGCAGCGGCTGTTTCCAAGTTCCTGTCTACCCAGCCACAGGGGATTGACACGAAACTGGCCCAGGGCGGCGAGGGGCTTTCCGGCGGTCAGCGCCAGCGCGTGGCCATCGCCCGCGCGTTTGTGAAAGATGCGCCCATCCTCATTCTGGATGAAGCCACTGCTTCATTGGATGCGGAAAGTGAACGCGAGATTCAGGAAGAGCTGGACAAGCTGGCACAGGGGCGGACCACGCTCATCGTGGCACACCGCTTCAGCACGATTCGCAATGCGCACCGCATCCTCGTGTTCGACGGTGGCTACATAGTGGGCGATGGCTCGCACGAGGAATTGTACGCCACTTGTCCCTTGTATAAGGAACTGTACGACCGGCAGGGGATACAGTAATGAAAACCGGGCCTGAGCAGATTTGCCCAGGCCCGTTCTGTATCGTCAGATTATTGGTCCATGGCATCCGGGTTATCCAGCAGCCCGGATTTTTCCAGGTAGTAATCATAACCACCGGCGTAGGGGGTTACGGTGCCGTGGCTGATGTGCAGTGTCTTTTCCGCCAGGGCGCGGATGAAGTGCACATCGTGCGAAATGAAGACCAGCGTGCCTTCGTAGCGCTTCAGTGCCTGGGAGAGGGCTTCCACGCTCATGAGGTCCAGGTGGGTGGTCGGTTCGTCCATGAGCAGCAGGTTCGGCGGGTTCACCAGGAACTTCACCAGGCTCAGGCGCGATTTCTCACCACCGGAAAGAACTTCCACGCGTTTCTCGCAATCCAGTTTGCGGAACATGAAGGAACCGAGCACGGCGCGGGCTTCTTCCTCGCGCAGTTCGGGGTCAGCCTTCATGATTTCTTCCAGCACCGTGAAGTTCGGCGTCAGGTTTTCGGAGCGCATCTGGGAGAAGTAGCCGATGCGGGTGGTGGTTCCCAGCACGCGCTGCCCTTCATCGATGGGGATGACCCCGGCCAGAATCTTGAGCAGGGTAGATTTGCCGGCCCCGTTCGGCCCCACCAGCACGATGCGGTCGCCGCGCTCGATGAGCAGGTCCAGGTTGCGGTAGATGCGCTTGTCTCCATAGCTCTGGCCCACTTTTTCCAGCTCCAGCACCTTCTGCATGCTGCGGGGCGGCTGCGGGAAGATGAACTTGAACACGCGGCGGGTCTGGCGTGGTTTTTCGATGCGGCGCATCTTTTCGAGCTGTTTGATTCGGCTCTGCACCTGGGATGCCTTGGAGGCCACGGAGCGGAAGCGCTCCACAAAGGCTTCGATGTGGGCGATTTCGCGCTGCTGGTTGCGCCAGGCGGCCAGTACCTGCTCATAGCGCTGCTCTTTGAGCTCCAGGAAACGGGTGTAGTTGCCGGTGTAGCGCACCAGCTCGCCGTTCTCGATGTCGTAAACAGTTTCTACCAGCGAATCCATGAAATCGCGGTCGTGCGAAATCATGAAGATGGCACCGGGATAGTTCATCAGGTAGCGCTGGAACCACAGCAGGCTCATCAGATCCAGGTGATTCGTCGGCTCGTCCAGCATGAGCAGGTCAGGCTCTGCCACCAGCAGCTGCGCCATGTGGGCGCGCATGACCCAGCCGCCACTCATCTCACGCGCCGGGCGGTGAAAATCCTCATCCTTGAATGCCAGCCCCTTCAGGATGCGCTTCGCCTTGGGCTCAATCTGGTAGCCATCGTGGGAAATGAAGGTGTCCATGGCCTGGGCGTACTCGTCGCTGGTGTTATCCCCCCTGGCTTCACACTCGCGGAGCGTGCGGATGGCCTCGCCCATTTCCGGGGTGGTGCTCATGGCGATTTCCAGCACCGTGCGGTCGGTGGGGTCTCCGGCTTCCTGTTGCAGGTAGCCGACCACGGCGTAGTCATCCATCACAATCTGGCCTTCATCCGGCGTGTCGTCGCCGCGAATCATGCGGAACAGGGTAGATTTACCTGCTCCATTGGGCCCTACCAGCGCAATGCGCTCGCCCCAGTTGACAACGAGCTCCGTCTCGAAGAAGAGCGTGCGCCCGGCGTGTGCTTTGGTGAGTTTCTTGATGGTCAGCATGGCGCGGCAAGTATACACTATTTCTGTCAAAAGGCAAACGATTTTGCTTTTTTTCTTGCAGCAGTGGCGGGTAGGGGTTAGAATGGCAGACACTGAAATGACGGAGCCGCAAGCAGCAGAGGAAAGGGGATGGGCGCGCCGGGTACGCCGGGCGGTGCTGCAGGTGGCTGTGCTGGTGGTATTTGTGCCGCTGGGGGTGTGGCTTGGGTGGCAGATGATGGCCCCCTCAGCCGAGCGCCTGGCTCTGCATGCTGTGAATGGTGCTGATAAGGCGGCTCTGCTGGAGCTGGTGCTGCGAGCTCAGAAACAGCCTGAGTCAGAAAGGATTTTGCAGGAGCTTGTTTTCCGGGATGCCGGTGCGCTGAATGCGCTGGCTGAGCTGGCCTCAGGGCATGAGGAGGCCTTGCAGTGCCTCATCTCCCTTGCGCGTAAGCAGCCTGATTCTCTGGCCTTGCTGGCAGATTGGAGAATGAGTTATCCCTTTGCCCTCGGCCTGCTCAGGCAGATGGGGGCAGCGGTCATTCCCAGACTGAAGGAGTTTGCGGAAATTTACCCGAATGCGTGTTTTATGCTGGGGGTGGCCAGTGAGAATGGCTGCCATGTGCAGCAGAGCTGGGCAGAGGCCGCCCTCTGGTATGGCAGGGCCTGGTCCATGGGGTATTTTGAGGTTGAGCCTTATCACGCAGAGGCTGCATATAACGCCGGTTTGCAGGAGGAGGATGCCGCGCAGAAGGCCAGCTGGTTTGAATCCGCCGCAATCTGCCACCATGCAGCGGCCCAGTGCGCACTGGGGGTGTGCTATGCTGCCGGTGATGGGGTGGAGCAGAATCTGGAAAAGGCAGTGGAGTGGTATGCGAGGTCGGCAGCGCAGGGGTTCTGCGATGCTCAGTTCAACCTGGGCTGGTGCTATCTGTATGGAGAGGGGTGCCGGAGCAATGCGGCGGTGGCTGTTTCATTGTTCCGCGATGCTGCCTGGCAGGGGGATGACCTCGCGCAGTATTACGTGGGCCGTGCCTATGAGCTGGGGCAGGGGGTGAAGCAGGATTTTGCCGAGGCTGTGCGCTGGTATGGCTGGGCTGTGGAGCAGGGGAATGCTGCTGCCCAATGCGCCCTCGGACATTGCCTGGCCCAGGGCCGCGGCGTGGCCCAGGACTGGGCAGAGGCCGTGCGCCTGTACCGCCTTGCTGCCGCGCAGGGCCGGAGCGAGGCCCTGCTGGCCCTGGCTTATTGTTATGAACACGGGTACGGCGTGGCACAGGATGCCTCCGCTGCCCGTTACTGGCGCGAACGCGCTGCAAAAGAATCTCAATCTACTATACCTGAATCATGAAAGCAATCTGTCTGCTCCTTCCGCTGCTGTTCGTCTCGTGCTCATACCTGCGCCCGGTGACCAGACCGTATTTCAATGACGACTGCGGTGAGGGCCGCATCGGCTACTGCATCAACGGCCGCGATGACCGCCGCTGGTACAAGGCGGTGGCTGCGGCGCACGATATGCAGTTGCAGGCCGCTACCAAAGCCCAGGTGGAGCGTGATTTCGGCGGCATGCATGTGACGCTGCATGGCGATGCCGGCACAGAGTCGTTCATCTACTTCTATTTTGAGCACCCGAAGAACACGATTTCGGAGACACACGCGCTGCGGTTTGATTTCAGCGCCGCCGGGCGAGTGACCCGCGCCGAGGTGGTGCTCATGCGTGACCCCAGCCTTGTGGAGCCGCACTAATTGGGTGCGCATGCACTTTGAGCTTGAAAACAGTGCTCTTTTGAGGTTCAATAGTGCGCATGAAGACGCTTGCCTTTGTTCTGGGTTCCGCTGCGGCTCTGCTCACCCTTTCCTCCTGTGGTGAGTGTGCCTGCAATTCGTACAATCCGGCTCTGCTTCGCGATGTGCCGGTATCCTCCTCCCGCAGCTTCGAATAATAATCCGCGGCCATGTCGTTTGAAATCCGCGAGAAACCGGAGATGGTGGAGCGCGCCCTGCTGGTGGGGCTGGGCATGCCCGGCGATTCCCGCCGGGAGCGCACCGCCCTGCTGGCAGAGCTGGAGGACCTGGTGAGCAACCTGGGCATAGGTATCGTGGGTACCATGCTGGAGTTCACCCGCGAAATCCAGGCCAAGTATCTCTGCGGTATCGGCAAGGCAGAGGAAATCCGCGCCAGGGTGGAGGAGCTGAATGCCGATTGCCTCATCTTCGATAACCTCCTTTCACCCAGCCAGCAGCGTGAGTGGGAAAAACTGGTCAATGTCACCGTCATTGACCGTGAAGAGGTGATTCTGGATATCTTCGCCAAACGCGCCCGTACCCGCGAGGCGGTGATGCAGGTGGACCTGGCCCGCATGCAGTATGCCCTGCCGCGCATGACCGGCATGTGGAAGCACCTGGACCGCCAGCGCGGCGGCAGTGGTGGCGGCAAGGGCGGCGGCGCCGCTGCCCGTGGCGAGGGTGAAAAGCAGATTGAAGTGGACCGCCGCCTGGCCCGTGAGCGTATCGAGGCCATCCGGGATGAACTCGAAGTGGTACGCCGCCAGCGCGGTACCCAGCGCAAGGAACGCACCCGCCAGGGCATTCCCACCGCTGCCATCGTAGGCTACACGAATGCCGGCAAGAGCTCGCTGCTCAATCTCATCACCGGCGCCGGGGTGCTGGCGCAGAACATCCTGTTTGCCACGCTGGATACCACCAGCCGCAAGATTGAACTGCCGGACGGGCAGCCGCTGGTGCTCACCGATACAGTGGGCTTTATCCGCAACCTGCCGCACCGCCTGGTGGAGGCCTTCAAATCCACGCTGGAGGAGGCCGTGCTGGCAGATTTCCTGATTCAGGTGGTGGATGCCAGCGATGAGGACGCCCTGCGGCATTATGAGACGACCTGCGAGGTGCTTGCCAGCCTGGGGGCTGAGGATAAGCCCATGGTCGTGGTCTGGAACAAGTGCGACCTCATTCCTGAGGATGTGCGCGAGGTGACGCTTCAGGCCCTTTCCTCCAAGCTGAACTGCCCCAGCCTCAGCATGAGCGTGCTGGAAAACAAAGGGGTGGATAACCTGCTGGCCTCCTGCGTGGAGATGCTTTCCCACCGGGTGGAGCGCCAGACCTACCGCATCCCGCTGGCAGAGAGCCGCATCATTGCTATCATGCACCGCGACGGCAAGGTACTCAACACCGAATATGAGGGGAATGATGCCATTGTGGAGGCTATTCTCCCCAAGGAATTTGCTGCCCGTATTGCCAATTACCGCGTATGAAGCGTTTTGCTGTAATTCTGACCTTTGCCGCTGTGGGCTGCCAGCAGTCACCGGAGGATTTGTGTGCCTATTATGAGGCTGAGGGAGCCCGCCTGGAGGAAGCGACCCGCCATGTGCGCAAGGCGTATACTTTTGAGGACTTCATCGCGCACGAGGGCTATCGCGAGACCCGCGATATGTGGCGCGGTGCAGCGTTGGCGGAGTATGCCCCTGCTACATCGCACGTGGAAATCCTGCTGGAGGAGCAGCGCGGCCGCCTGTATATCAACGGCACCATTGCCATGGATTTTCCTGTCTGTTCCGGCCGCTTCGGCGGGCAGGAAACCCCGAAGGGAACTTTCCGCATCTCGCAGAAGGTGCAGGAGTACCGTTCTAACCGTTATGGCTCCTTTATGAGCAAGGATGGCCAGCGCGTGGTGAAACGCAATGTCTCAGTAAATGATACGCCGCCGGCAGGGGCCGTGTTCGAGGGTGCCGATATGCCGTATTGGATGCGTTTCAATGGTCCCATCGGTCTGCATGTGGGCAATGTGCACCGCCACAGTGCTTCGCATGGTTGCGTGCGCGTGCCGGAGGAAGCATGCAGCATCCTCTTTGAGAAACTGGCTGTTGGTTCTAAAGTGATTGTGAAGTGAGATGATTACGCGTCTGCATTCAGCGGCGGTTGAGGGTATCAACGGCTATGAGGTTGAGGTGGAGGTCGATGTGCGCCCCGTGGAGGATACCGGGCGCATCTCCGTGGTCGGTCTGCCGGATGCTGCCGTGCGCGAAAGCGTGCAGCGCGTCACTTCTGCTCTCTCCAACAGCTCGTTCTTCAGCCCGGGAGATGTGATGGTCACGGTGAACCTTGCCCCGGCCGATACGCGCAAGCAGGGTCCCGGCTTTGACCTGCCCATTGCGCTGGCCCTGGAAATGGCTATTCAGACCAATTATCGCGACGTGCCGGAGGCGTTCAAACGCCGCATTCCCGCAGGGCTGGATGACTGGTGTTTTGTGGGTGAGCTGGCCTTGGACGGTGTGGTGCGCGGGGTGCGCGGGGTGCTGCCGCTTGCCGTAGCCGCGCGGGATGCCGGGCGCAGCTGCATCATGGTTTCTGCGGAGAATGCTGCGGAGGCCGCTGTGGTGGAGGGCCTGGCTGTGTATGCCGTGGCTGATCTGCGCGAGGCCTGGGATGTGCTGGTGAATCCGGCAAAGTTTACGCCCTTTACCCTGCCTGCCGATATGCCGCCTTTGCCGGCCGAGGTGGATTTTGATGAGGTGAAAGGGCAGCCCTATGCCCGGCGTGCCATGGAGATTGCCGCCGCCGGTGGTCATAACCTGCTCATGTGCGGCAGCCCCGGCAGCGGCAAGAGCATGCTGGCCAGCCGCCTGCCCACGATTCTGCCGCCGCTCTCGCACGATGAAGCGCTGGAAGCCAGCAAGATTCACTCCGTGTGCGGGCAGTTGCCGCGTATCGGCGGCCTGCTCAGTTACCGACCTTTCCGCAGCCCGCACCATACTATTTCAGATGTGGGGCTCATGGGCGGCGGTACCAATATTACTCCCGGCGAAATTTCCCTGGCTCACCACGGTGTACTGTTTCTCGATGAGCTGCCGGAGTTTTCCCGCCGCACGCTGGAAACCCTGCGCCAGCCGCTCGAAAGTGGGCATGTGACTATTTCCCGCGCCAATGGCAGCATGGATTTCCCCTGTGCCTTCATGTTTGTGGCGGCTATGAATCCCTGCCCCTGCGGCTACCTGGGCGACCCGCGTCACCGCTGCCGCTGCAGCCCGGCGGATGTAGCCCGCTACCGTAAGAAGATATCCGGCCCCTTGCTGGACCGCTTTGATATGGTGATAGAGGTGCCGCCGGTGGAGCCCGCCAGCCTGCTCAGCAAGCCGGATGGCGAGAGCAGCGCTGCTATCCGCGCCCGTGTGGTGGCTGCCCGTGCCAGGCAGGCAGAGCGCTACGCCGGCACCGGGGTGGTCTGCAATGCCCGCCTCAGCAGCAAGATGCTGCGCAAGCACTGCCCCCTCACGCAGTCACAGCAGGAAATGCTGCTGGCGGCGGTGGAGCAGCTGGGCCTTTCTGCCCGTGCGTTCGACCGCATCCTGCGCGTCGCGCGTACGATTGCTGACCTGGCAGGCGCAGAGCCCCCCACGGATGCGCACCTCTTCGAGGCCATCCAGTTCCGCCAGTTTGAAAGCCAGCTGCGCGGGTGATTACTTGCCGAGGCGTTCGCGGAAGTAGGCGATGGTGCGATCCAGCCCCTCATTCAGGGGGATAGTCGGCTTCCAGTCCAGCACGGCTCCGGCCAGGGTGATATCCGGCTTGCGCTGCGTGGGGTCATCGGAGGGCAGGGGAAGCTGCACCAGCTTGCTCGGGGTATCTATCTTGGAAAGCACAATGTCGGCCAGCTGGCGGATGGTGAATTCGCCCGGATTGCCCAGATTCACCGGGCCCACAAATCCTTTGGAGTTCTCCATCATGCGAACCATGCCTTCGATGAGGTCGTCGATGTATTGGAACGAGCGGGTCTGCTGACCCTCACCGTAGATGGTGATATCCTCACCGCGCAGAGCCTGGCAGATGAAGTTGGAAACCACGCGGCCATCCTCAGGGTTCATGAGCGGACCGTAGGTGTTGAAAATGCGGATGACGCGGATATCCACCCCCTCGTGGCGGTGATAGTCGAAGAACAGACTTTCGGCACAGCGCTTACCCTCATCGTAGCAGGCGCGGATGCCGATGGGGTTCACATTGCCCCGGTAGCTTTCCACTTGCGGGTGCACCTGCGGCTCGCCGTATACTTCGGAGGTGGAGCTCAGCAGAATGCGTGCACCGTGCTTTTTTGCCAAGTCAAGCATATTCAAGGCTCCCAGCACGCAGGTTTTGGTGGTGAAGATGGAGCGGGAATTCTGGTAGGCTGGGGGAGAGGCCGGGCATGCCAGGTTATAGATGCGATCCAGCTTTTCCGGGCATTCGTAGGGGTAGATGACATCGTGTCCCACAAAGTGGAAACGAGGATTGTCCATGAGGTCTCTCACGTTATCCAGCGAACCGGTGTAGTTATTATCAAGGCAGATGACGCGGTGCCCGTCTGCAATCAGGCGGTGGCAGAGATTGGCACCCACGAAGCCGGTGCCGCCGGTAACGAGAATATTTAACATACGCGCAATCAGTGTACATGATGTTGCCACGCTTAGCAAGACAAATGTTAGACTTGAATCGTCATAGTCGCGGTGATAGAATGTACCGCATGAGCGAGACGAATCTGACTCCCGAACTGGTGCGTGCCGCGCTGACCACGGTGAAATACCCGGGCTTCAGCCGGGATATTGTGGCATTCGGCCTGGTGAAGAATATTTCCGTGAGTCCGGAGGGGCGGGTCGTTGTATCGCTGCGGGTGGAGAGCAAGAACTCGGATGTTCCGCGCTATATATACGAACGCGTCATCAGTGTGCTGCGAGAGCTGCCCGGCGTCACTTCGCACGATGTGCAGATGGATCACCGCGCGCCGGAGCAGAAGAAGGCCGAGCTGGAGCAGGGGGATGACCCGGACGATTGGAAATCAAGCGTGCCGGGGGTGAAGCATGTCATCGCCGTGGCTTCCGGCAAGGGTGGTGTGGGCAAGAGCACCGTCTCGGCCAATCTGGCAGTGGCCCTTTCAAAACTGGGTTACAAGGTGGGCCTGCTTGATCTGGATTTGTATGGCCCCTCCATGGCCCTGATGTTCGGCACCACGGAGCGCCCCGGTTGCAGTGACAAGGAGCAGTTCCTGCCGGTGGAGGCTCACGGGGTGAAGCTGCTTTCCATGGCTCTGCTGGTGGATGGCGATACTCCGCTGGCCGTGCGCGGCCCGCTGGCCACCCGCTATGTGCAGCAGTTCCTGCGCGACGTGGAGTGGGGCGGTCTGGATTTCCTCATCCTGGATATGCCCCCCGGCACGGGCGATATCCAGCTCACCATTGTACAGACCGTTTCACTGGCCGGCGCCGTCATCGTGACCACTCCGCAGGAGGTCGCCCTCATCGATGCCCGCAAGGCCGTGGGCCTGTTCCAGCGTGTGAATACACCGATTCTGGGGCTGGTGGAGAATATGAGCTATTTCCACTGCCCGAGCGATAATCAGATTTATCACATCTTCGGTGAGGGCGGTGGCGAGCGCGAGGCTGCTAAGCTGGGCGTGCCCCTGCTGGGCAAGTTGCCCTTGGATACTCAGACCCGCGCCTGCGGAGATGAGGGCTCCCCGGTCGCACTGGAGGACCCGGAGACGAATCCCGTTTCCGCCGCATTCCGCAGTGTAGCTGCCAATCTGGCTGCCGGCCTGGGTATGTAAAGCATTACCAGCAGTGCGGGGCGTAGAGGATGATGCCCAGCGCCGCAGGCAGCGCCATGGTCAGCCAGCTGAGAGCCAGCGCCAGGTTTCCCGGCAGCAGGTGGGAGATGCGGGCAAAGCCTTGCAGGCACCCCGCACCGATGGCGATGGTCACGCAGAGTGTGCGCTCGAACATGGGGGCGGTCACGCTGGAAATGAGCGTGGCGCCCAGCAGCAGAATGAGTGTGAGGGTAGTCACCACCATTTCCTGCGGCTCGTAGTTCTGATTCCGGAGTCGTTCCCGTTCCCTGGCCATCAGGAAGAACAGCATCCCCAGGTACCATACCGGCCCGGTGGTCAGCATGTGCAGCGGGCTCAGGGTGAAACTGAAATAGAATGCCGGTATGCAGCAGAACATGGCAAAGGCTATGGCCTGCAGCAGCAGGCTGACCTGCGCAAACCACTGGCGCGGTAAGACTCGCGAAAGGGCAAACAGGAAGCCCGGCAGAATGGCATAGTGAAAGAGGGTCTGCCCTACATAGAAGAACGACATCCACAGCGTGGCCATCCCCACCGCAAACAGCAGCAGGAGTATGACCGGCAGATGCTCCCGGTAAAATCCTGCCTGCCAGCCGTTCTGCTGCACTATCGCAGAATACAGCCGCTGCAGCATCACCATGCACCACACCCCGCCGGCCACTAGCAGCAGGGGCCCGGCGGTTATCATGGTTATCTGCATGAGTGCCGAGCAGGCAATCGCCCAGCACAGGGCGGTGATAGGCGTATCCAGCCCCCACAGCTGCAGTTGCAGCCATCGGGAATCTGCTTTTCCTGTCGGGGTAGGCGGGGTCATGCTTGCTTGTATTATTCATCCTTTGTACGGCAGAACAAGCCGCAGTTTTGTCATTGCTGCTGAAAAACGGTGTGTCTGCTTTCTCCCGGGACGTGATTTCGGCTTGCTCCGGCGGGAGCTGCGTGCTACACTCCGTGCATGTCCCGGATTGATGACCTTTTTGCCTTTCTGAGCATCCCGAGTGTATCTGCCCAGGCAGAGCATGCGGCGGATGTGGAGCGCTGCGCCGATTACCTGGTGGAGAAACTGAGCAGCATCGGCTTCTCTGCCACCAAGTATCTCACGGATATTCACCCGATTGTGGTAGCTCACAGCCCGAAAGTGGAGGGCGCCCCCACGGTGCTTATCTACGGCCATTATGATGTGATGCCCGTGGATCCCATCAGCGAGTGGAAGAGCAACCCCTTCAAGCCGGAAATCCGCGATGGCCGCGTGTATGCCCGCGGTGCTTCCGATGACAAGGGCGAGATTATGGCCATGATTCTGGCCGCGCAGGAGGTGATTGCCGAGGATGGCGCCCTGCCGCTGAATGTGACCTACCTGCTGGAGGGCGAGGAGGAGCGCGGCTCCACCAGCCTTTATGAGTTCATGAAGCGCCCGGACGCCAGGGAACTGCTGGCCTGCGATGTGATTGTGGTGAGCGATACCGGTATGGCTGCGGTGGATATTCCCTCTTTCTCCTACGGTCTGAAGGGACTCTGCTGTTTCGAGCTGGAGGTTTCCGCCCCCGCTATGGACCTGCACTCCGGTATCTTCGGCGGTGCCGTGGCCAACCCCATCACCACCCTGTGTGAGATGATTGCCTCCACCCACGATGCGGATAACCATGTGAGCATTGAGGGCTTCTATGATGGCGTGATGGAGATTCAGGACTGGGAGAAGGAAAGCTGGAAGCGCGTGCCCGGCATGAGCAATGCCGAGCTGGCCGAGCTCACCGGCGTGCCCGAGCTGCGCACGGAAAAAGGCTTCACCGGGGCCGAGTGTGTGTATGCCCGCCCCACCTTTGAGCTCAACGGCATCTCCGGCGGCTATGAGGGCGAAGGCTCCAAGACGGTCATCCCCACCCATGCCATTGCCAAGATGAGCTGCCGCCTGGTGCCCGGCCAGGTGCCCGAGGAGGTCATGAAGAAGGTGGAAGCCCACTTCGTGAAGGTCTGCCCGCCCAGCGTGCGCATGAAATTCACCCCGCAGCACACTGGCGAGGCCTACCTCAGCGACCCGAATTCCGCTTTCGGCCTGGCTGCCCAGCAGGCTCAGGAAATGACCTTCGGCAACAAGCCCGTGCTCGTGCGCGAGGGCGGTTCCATACCGATTATTGCGGAGGTTTCCAAGGTGCTGGGCAAGGATGCCCTCTTCCTCGGCCTCGACCTGCCGGATGCCCGCATCCACTCGCCCAATGAGAACATGCGCGTGGAAATCTTCGAAAAGGGTATCGAGATGGGTAAGAACATGCTCCGCCTCATGGCTAAGGCAAAGTAAATGGATGCTGTTTCCATAACCGACGTACACAGGAGCTTCCCCGGCCACTGGGGCAGGGGGGGCGTGTATGCCGTCAAAGGAGTGAGCCTCAGCATCCCCGAGGGAGGGGTCTATGGCCTTATCGGCCCGAACGGCAGCGGCAAGAGCACCGTCATGAAGATGCTCGTGGGGCTTCTGGCGCCGGATGCCGGTGAGTGCCGCGTGTTCGGCCAGCCCGCCACGGCGTCTGCCAACCGGCGTGAAATTGGCTTCCTGCCGGAAAATCCGTATTTTTACAAGTTCCTGACCGGGGCGGAGACCGTGCGGTTCTATGGGCGGCTCTGCGGGCTCCGCGGGGCGGCGCTGCGCGAGCGCACCCGCGAGCTGCTGCATCTGGTCGGGCTGGAGGAAGCCGCCGACCGTCGCCTGCGCGGCTATTCCAAGGGCATGTTGCAGCGCATCGGCCTGGCGCAGGCGCTGGTGCAGCATCCCCGCCTGCTGGTGCTGGATGAACCCACCGCCGGTGTGGATCCCATAGGCTCCCGTACTATTCGCGATATTATCTTGAATATCAAGCAGCAGGGGGTTACAGTGTTCCTCTGCTCGCACCTCCTGGAGCAGGTGCAGGAAATCTGCGACCGCGTGGGGGTGCTTTATCAGGGCTGCCTCATCGCCGAGGGGACTATGGATGAACTCACCCGCGACGATTGCCACCGCGAAATCACCCTCAGCAACCCGGACCCCGGGCTCCTGCAGCAGATTCGTGATCTGGCGGGTGATTCCTGGCAGGGCTGCCGCCCCGCCCGCAATTCGCTCGAAACCGTCTTCCTGCGCGGTATTCAGGCAAAACTCCGCGAGCAGGGCAAGGCTTGAATCAGAAATCCTGCGCTATCTTTTTAACGGCTTTGCCCAGCGTGGCAGAGCCGTAAAATTTTTCCTGCATCAGGCGGGCGCAGGCCAGGCGGAAATCATTCATGGCCTGGTCCATGCTGCTCAGGTGGTGTTCCATGACAGCCGGGGGCATGGGCGGCTGCTCTTCGGCAGCGGTTTGCAGGTGGCGGAACTCCTTATACCGAGCCAGCAGCTGCGGTGCGGCATCATCGGCCGCAGCCCTGCTGCATACGGAGCCGAGCAGGGCGCTCATGCTGTTGAGTGTCTGCACCATACCCCGGGCATGTGAATGCGGCGCAGCAGCCGCGCGCAGGCGTTCGCTGCGCGCTTCGGCCGGGGGCAGGCAGAGCAGTGCCCCCAGCAGGACGATGGGAAGATAACGCATGGCTGGAATTACTCCTGGCCGGCAGGCATGGAGTTCATGACCGGCCCCAGGGCATTCAGCAGAGCCTGGGAGCCGTAGGCATTATTCATACCGATGCGGATGAACGATTCCAGGAAGGAACTCACGGTCTGCTGCACTTCGGCCACGTTGATGCTGCTGCGCACCTGTGCCTCCACTTCGGCACCGGGGCGGGGCATGGCTTCAGCCTTCTTCTGCAGCTCAATCATACGCAGGGTGATGCTGCCCACCTGCTCAGCCGCGGCATCAGCACTGGCCTGGTCTTTCACGCCCTCCAGAATGGTGGTCAGTTCTTTCACCACGGCCAGCACCTCATTGGCAGTCTGCACATACTCGGCAGCGGTAGGGGTGGCCGTTGCCGCTGCGGGAGCCGGGGTGTTAGTACCAAGGGAAATATCGGCCAGCGCCAGCGGCGTGGCCACCGTCATCAGGGCGGTAAGTAGAAGCGCTTTCATTCGTTTGCAGGTGGTTTACGCTCCCATGTTACCCCCTGCGTTTTTCCTTGTCAATCCTCTTCTGTGCACACGGTCGGATGCTGCCACAATACCCGCTTGACCTTGTGGTGTGCGTCAGTAGAATAGGGGGCAAACTTAATAAGAATCGAAACTATGGCAAATACGCATCAGTTCCAGACGGAGGTCCGGCAGCTGCTGGACATTGTGATTCATGCATTCTACAGCGACCGCGAGGTGTTCGTGCGAGAGCTGGTTTCCAACGCTTCCGACGCGCTGGAGAAGCTGCGCCTCAAGCAGCTGACCCAGACCGCCATCTACGAGCCGGAGCGCGAGCTGCGCATCGCCATCACCACGGATGAAGAGGCCGGTACCCTCACCATTGCCGATAGCGGTATCGGCATGACCCGGGATGAAGTGGTGGAGTTTCTCGGCACCATTGCCCACTCCGGCACCAAGAAGTTCCTGGAAGCCATGAAGGAGAGCAAGGGAGGCACGCAGGACCTCATCGGCCAGTTCGGTGTGGGCTTCTACAGTGTGTTCATGGCTGCGGATAAGGTGGAGGTGACCACCCGCTCCTGGCAGCCGGAGGCTGCCCCCGTGCTGTGGACGAGCGATGGCCAGGAGGGCTACGAGCTCAGCGAGGCCGCTGCCGACACCCCGCGCGGCACCAGCATCAAAATCTTCCTGAAGGAGGACGCCAAGAACTTCTCCAAGGGCGACCACACCCGCTACATCCTTTCCAAGTACAGCAACTTCGTGGGCTTCCCCATCGACTTCAACGGCGAGCACCTCAACACCGTGCAGGCCATCTGGATGAAGAACAAGAAGGACGTGACCCCGGAGGAATACGAGGGCTTCTACAAGTTCATTGCCCACACGGAGAGCAAGCCGCTGAGCTATATGCACTTCAGCGCCGATGCCCCCATCGTGCTCAACTCTGTGCTCTTTGTGCCGGAGGAAAACCCGGAGGCCATGGGCTTCGGTCGCTGCGAGCCGATGGTATCGCTCTACTGCCACAAGGTGCTCATCGACAACAAGCCCGAGAAACTGCTGCCGGAGTGGCTGCGCTTCCTGGTCGGCGTGGTGGACAGCGAGGACCTGCCGCTGAATATCTCCCGCGAGATGCTGCAGGATAACTCCCTGCTGCGCAAGGTGGCCGGTATCATCACCAAGCGCTTCATCAAGCACCTGGAGGGCGTGGCTAAGAATGAGACCGAGACCTACGAGAAATTCTGGCGCACCTTCTCCCGCTACATCAAGGAGGGTATCGTGACCAGCTGGGAGCACAAGGATGCCCTGGGCAAGCTTGTGCGCTTCGAATCCACCTTCACGGAGCCCGGCAAGCTCACCAGCTTCGAGGACTACGTGTCCCGCATGAAGGAGAACCAGAAGGATATCTACGTGCTCTACGGCGCCAGCCGCAGCCAGCTGGAGAACTCTCCCTATCTGGATGCCCTCAAGGCCCGCGGCTTCGAGGTGGGCTTCTTCACCGAGGGCGGCGACCAGTTCGTGGTGGATAGCCTCATGAAGTTCGGTGAGAAGGATATCAAGTCCATCGACCGCGCGGATCTGGAGCTGCCCCCGCTGGAAGCCCAGCCTGACCAGCCCGGCCTGGATGACGCCGAGGCCGAGGGGCTCACCACCTGGGTGAGCGATACCTTCAAGGACCGCTTCAGCAAGGTGAGCACCAGCGACCGCGTGACCAGCGCCCCGGCCATTGCCCTGCAGGGCGAGGGCGATATCTCCCCGGAAATCAAGGCCTACCTCCGCGCCATGGGCCAGGAAGTACCCGAAACCCACCCGGAGATTGCCTTCAACCCGCACAACCCCATCGTCATGAAGCTCGCTGAGCTCCGCAGCAAGGATGAAGCCCTGGCCACCCTCCTGGCCGACCAGCTCATCAACACCGCCCTGCTGCGCGCCGGCATGCTTGATGACCCCGCCAAGCTGGCCGATAACTCCCAGGCCCTGCTGGAGAAGCTGCTGAATAAGTAAGCCGCAGCTTCGCCCGATTATTTCCGCAGCCCGCTCCCTCCCCGGAGCGGGCTGTGTTCGTCGCTGGATAAATGAGAATTGGGAGCTTCTAATAACCTACTAAATTGATGTTTGTCGTTGTCGGGGCACGGGACTTCAGTCCCGAAATAACGGTGCTTCCAATCGGGACTGAAGACCCGTGCTCCGACAGAGTTCCTCCATAAATTCCAGTTTTTCGGGCAGATGGGGGGGCAATGTTCTGGCTGCCTTTATTGCCAGCAGAATCTGTGGGTTACGGTGGCAAAAAACGCAAGAACGGATTTTGAGCTTGTCAGGCGGGGGCGGGGTGGTGTATACTCGCGCCGTAACGCTATGGATATTCAACCGAAATTCACTCCCGTGCTCGACCCGGCCTTCGTGGCCCCGGTGCTTTGGAATAAGGCTTTTGCTGATAAGGTGGCTGCCACTCCCGGTTCCCACACCGTGGATCTGGCGCTGACCCGCCTGGATGGTACCTGCTTCCGCTGGAGCGGCAAGATTCTGCCCCAGGAGGGCGAGAACATCGCTCTGAACAATCAGTACATTGAGCGCATCGTCAAGTTCCTGCTCTGGATGAAGGGCGGCTGCACCATCATGGTGGCCGGCGATGACCAGATTGCCGATATGCTGGCTGCTACCTACTGCGCCGGTGGTGCCCGCGAGTTCGACTGGGACTTCATCGGTAAGAAGATTTATGACCAGCCGATTCAGGTGGTGAAGGTGGCTTCCGCCGCTGACCTGCCCGCTGAGAACAGCACTTCCGTTTCCCTGGGCCGCAACCTGGACGGCTACCGCATCGGTTTCGACCTGGGTGGTTCCGACCGCAAGTGCGCCGCCGTGGTGAACGGCGAGGTGGTGTTCTCCGAGGAAGTGGTGTGGGATCCCTACCACCAGACCGACCCCATGTACCAGCTTGAGGGTGTGGATGATTCCCTGCTGCGCGCTGCCAAGCACCTGCCCCAGGTGGATGCCATCGGTGGTTCCGCCGCCGGTGTGTACGTGAACAGCGAGCCCCGCGTGGGTTCCCTCTTCCGCGGTATTTCCCCGGAGGATTTCCAGAACGTCATCCGCGGCATGTTCGGCACGCTCAAGGACCGCTGGTCTGAGCGCATGGGCAAGGAAGTTCCCTTCGAAGTGGTGAACGACGGTGAGGTGACCGCCCTGGCCGGTGCCATGGGCATGGAGGATGATGCCGTGCTCGGTATCGCCATGGGTACCTCCCTGGCTGCCGGTTATGTGGACCCCGAGGGTCACATCATGCCCTGGCTGAATGAGCTCGCCTTCGTGCCGGTGGACTACCAGGAGGATGGCGGCGTGGACGAATGGTCCAAGGACAAGGGTGTGGGTGCCATGTACTTCTCCCAGCAGGCTGTGGCCCGCCTGGCTCCCCGCGCCGGTTTCGAGTTCGGTGCCATGCCCTACCCGGAGCAGCTTAAGAAGGTGCAGGCCGCTATGGCCGAAGGCGATGAGCGCGCCCGCAAGATTTACGAGACCATCGGTGTGGAGTTCGGCTACACCATCGCCTACTTTGCCGATTTCTACGATGTGCGCAACCTGCTGTTCCTGGGCCGCGTGGCTACGGGCGACGGCGGCCAGCTCATCATCGACAAGGCCAACGAGGTGCTCAAGGGCGAGTTCCCGCAGCTCAATATCACGCTCTGCGTGCCGGACGAGAAGACCAAGCGCCACGGCCAGGCCGTAGCCGCTGCTTCTCTGCCCAAGCTGGGCTAAGAAAAACTGCTTTTCAGGGGCAGGGGAGGGTATTGATACTTCCTCTGCCCCTTTTTTCTTATTCCGCTCTTTCCCTTTCTCGTCTCCCTACCTGGTTCTGTCATGAGCGAACAACCGGAACTCTGGACCTGCCCGAACTGCGGCCTGCAGCAGGATATTGCCAAGCTTGGTTTCTTTGCTGAAATACAGTGCCCGCAGTGCGGTCGCAATGCCCATGTGCACAGCATGCTGGCAAATTATAAGGTCGAGTCCGTACTGGGCATCGGGGGGATGAGTGTGGTATTCCAGGCTCATGATCTTGTCCTGAGCCGTCCGCTGGCCATCAAGGTGCTGAATGATACCTATCGGGATGCGCCGGAGCGCATTGCCGGTTTCGAGAATGAATGCGCGCTGATGGCGAAAGTGCGCCACGAGAACGTGGTGTCCGTGTATTCTGCCGGCTGGGCCCGGGGGCAGTTCTTTATTGCCATGGAACTGGTGGATGGCCGCAACCTGGAACTGATAGTGGCAGAGCAGGGCGCTTTACCGCCCCTGCTGGCCATCGAGATTATCCGCCAGGTGGCCACGGGGCTGCAGGCTGCGAATGAGGCGGGTATCCTTCACCGGGATGTGAAACCCGGCAACGTGCTTATCTCGGCGGATGGGCACGCCAAGGTATTGGACTTCGGTCTCTCTCTTGATGAGAAGACCAGCTCTGACGATGAGGAAATCATCTGGGCGACTCCCTATTATGTGCCCCCGGAGACCTTGCGCCGCGAGGAAGAAAACGTGCGGACCGATATCTATGCGCTGGGGATGACCCTGCGCAACCTGCTTACCGGGGTGGATAAGCTGCCGGACTCGCCCCAGAGCGTGGCGGACATGCTGGTGTCGAAGAAAACGCTGCCATCCATCCGGCAGCTTGTGCCTGACCTCGATGCCGGCTTGTGTAAACTGGTGGATGGCATGACGGCATTTGACCCAGCCGACCGCCCGGCCGATTATGCGGCGCTCCTGAAGCAGATTGTGAGCGTGCAGCAGGCTCTGCGGGATGCTACCGACCCGGAGGCAATCCTCCGGCGCAAGAGAGAGAAACTCTGCATAGCCGCCGGTGCTGCAACGAGCCTTCTGCTGGGCGGGCTGGGGGCTTTCATCGTTGCCTGGCATACTCCTGCCGCCATCTTGCAGGATGCTCTGAATGCTGAAACCCTGGCGTGGTCGGAGCGTGATGCGTACGCAGAGGCAGAAGCTCAGTTGAAATCCGGCGACTGCGCCGGGGCAGCAGAAAGCCTGGGGCTGCTGACCTCTGCCGGCACGGAACCTGCCGTGGCAGCCGCTGCAACGCTGTTGCGCACTGCTGTGGATGCATTGGAAGGCAAGTCTACGTCAAATGGATTCAACCGCTTTGTCGAGGTAGCTGCGCGCAAGGCCCAGGTGGCGCCACTGGCTCAGCAAGCCTTTGAACAGATGGTGGCTCTGGTGGCCGCGCTGCAGAATGATGCTGCCGGGGCTGCCGCATTAGGAGGTGCCCTGGAAAATCCCATGCTCAGGGCTGCTGCCCAGATTCTGGTGGCCGACTGCTACGTGCATGCCGGTGAGGCGGCTCAGGCTGAAGACATGATTGCCCAGGCTCTTGAAACCCTGAATGCTGCGGACGCGCTTACGCTTCGGAGCCTGGTGGAGGAGTACCGCGCCGCGGCTCCCCGCCGGGCGGCTCACATGAAGGCAGAGAGTGTGAAGGCGCTGTTCCGGACCGGCCGTTATGATGAGGCGGTGGCGCAGGTGCCCGCCGTGCAGCAGATGAAGTTGAGCTCCGTAGAAAAAAACGAACTGAGCGTCATGGCTGAGGCCTCGGCCATCATGCGCGCGATTTACGATACGCTGCAGAAGAAGGGACGCCAGGTGAGCCCCGGGATGAATCCTGCCGATGTGCAGGCCGCCGCTGCCGGATTGGGCGAATCCGAAAAGCTTCCTAAGGAATTTTACAGCGTGGCCCTGATTCTGAGTGGGGATATGGACGGCGCCTTCCGCGAGAATCCGTATGCGGCAGATGCGGAAAGCCAGGAGCCCTTCGCCGTCATCATGCGCGATTGGAAGACCCGCCTGGGCAGGTAAGGCCTCAGGCCCCAATCAGGCAGCCCAGGGTAAAGGGGAGAGGCCGAATGCCCTTGGGCGGGGTGAGTACCTCGGCCCCGGGAAGCTGGTGGGCAAAGCGGCTCTTCGGATTGACCAGTACTGCCTTCTCACAGATGGAGAGCATGGGTAAATCGGCCGCGCTGTCGGTGTAGCCGATTTTGGCGTGGGTGATACCGATGGCGGCCAGGCGTATGAGCTTGTTCGCTCCCTTGTTGTTGCCGGGCGCCGGTATGGCGGGCATCAGCTCCACTCGTTCAGCCAGTTGCGTGGGGGTGCCGATGGTGTGGGTGAAGCCCAGCGCCTGGCCCACAAGCCGGGTCCACCAGTCCGGAGAGGCGGAGCAGAGAACGGTGGTATCTCCCGCAGCCTGGTGGGCGCGCAAGCGCTCCAGCACGGGCGGATAGAGAATCTGCAACACTTCCTCCTGCACAAAGGCGTGGCATTCTGCCAGAAGCTTTTCCTTTTTCATGCCCCAGGCATAGGCCAGGAAGGCGCGCTTCATGCGTTCGGTATCGATGATATGCAGCCCGCGCAGCAATCCCATGGGCAGCAGCCAGAACAGGTACAGCCGCCGCCAGCCGTGCCGCCGCAGAATCCAGCGGGCAAAGCGCAGCTGCGAATCCCCGGCAAACAGGGTGCCATCCATATCAAAGAGCGCGGTCATGGTGCAATCAGCGGAAGCGGTTCATGATTCTGTATTTCCAGGCCAGCATGATGAGGGCGCCCATGATGATGCCACCCAGGTGGCCGGCCTCGCCGCCGGCGTTACTCAGGTTGAAGAGGATGGTGGCACTGGCAATGCCGATGATGATGAGCGCGAAGGTGCGCAACCGCAGGGTGACCGGCGGGAAGATGAGCGAAATCATGACATCCGGGTACATGAAGGCGCAGGCCACCATGACACCGTAGATGGAAGCAGAGGCGCCGACAAGCGGAATCATCTCCCAGCAGCGCACATGACCCTCGTAGCCGGCAAAGGCGGCAATCTGGTTGCAGATGAGTTCGTTCTGCGGCACATCCGGCAGCGTGGTGTAGAGATTCAGCCCCGCCAGCAGCGAGGAGAAGAGGGCCCCCGCCACGCCACAGGCCAGGTAGAAAGCCAGGAAACGGCGCGGCCCCATGGCCTGCTCCACTGCCGGGCCGAAGAAATACAGCGCCCACATATTGAACAGGATGTGCCCGAAATTGGCGTGTACAAACTGGTAGGTAATCAGGCGCCAGATCTGCCCTTCCAGAAAGCATGTGAACCAGGAGTATGCGCAGGTGATTTCAAAGACGGAGGTTCTGGGCGCCTGGGGGAAGGGGATGCCCAGCAGCGCTTCACGCTGCACCATGATACCCACGAAGAACACCACCGCATTGATGATGATGAGGGCATTTGTGACGCTGAGTTTTCGTTCGTTCATACCAGAGTATTCAGATGAGTTCCGGGGCGGAGCTGTTCAAATCCTTTCCGGGTCAGCCCTGCTGCTCCAAGCGGGCTCCCATATCGTCTATTTCCTCGAAGGTCAGGATATGCTCCATGCTGCAGGCGGCTATTTCGGCCCGCTCCGGGGTGAGCCCGGCAATTTCGACCAGAAAGCGTTGCAGGATAGTGTGCGAGCGGATAACGCGGTCCGCATATTGCTTGCCTTTTTCTGTGAGCTCTATCGGGGCATAGCGGCGGTAGGTGATGAGCCCTTCTTCTGCCAGCTGGTGTACGGCGGCGGTCACGCTGGGCTTCTTCACTTTGAGCATGGCTGCCACATCACTCACCTGGGCCCGGCCGTTTTCCCGGCACAGGTGCCCGATGGCTTCGAGGTAGTCCTCTGCGCTGCGGCTGAGTCTGGAAGGATGCGAACTCATGCTTTTTTCTTGCGAAGGGTGGCCACACACTCCAGGTGCTTGGTTTGCGGGAACAGGTCGAAGGGTTGGACTTCCACGACCTCGTAGCCGGCTTTGTCGAACTCGGCCAGGTCCCGAATCTGCGTGGCGGGGTTGCAGGAAACGTAGACCACGCGAGCCGGGCCGAAGGCGAAAAGCTGGTTGAGGAATGCCATGTCGCAGCCCTTGCGGGGCGGGTCGATGACGACTGCGCTTTCCTCTGCGGGAAAATCCACCTGCTCAAAGATGGCCTCGGCGCTGGCTGCCAGGAAACTGGCGTGCTGTATGCCGTTGCTGCGGGCATTGGCTCGTGCCCAGTCGGCGCTGGTTTCGCTCACCTCCACGCCCAGCACTTTCTCAAAATGCGGGGCCAGGGTGAGCGCGAAAAGTCCGCTGCCGCAGTAGGCATCCACCAGGTAGCGGGCACCTTCTGCGCAGGCCTGGCGGGCCACATAGCCGGTGAAGGCAGGCAGGATGTACGGGTTGTTCTGGAAGAAATCACCTGCCAGGAAGTTGAAGGTGAGGGAGCCAACCTTCTCCGTGCAGACGGCGTTGTTGTTGGTGATGACGCTGCCTTCGCTCACTCGCATGAGCAGGGTGGCTCCTCGCTTGTACTGGGCCGCAGCCTGGTGCACGGCCTTGCGCACCACGGGCAGCGCTTCATTCAGCTCCGCCATGGCAATGGGGCATTGCTTCACATCACATACCTCGCTGCGGGAATCCACCCTCAGGAAACCGATGTTGCCCACTTTGGCGTCTTTCGGTTTGTGAAAGTGCGGGGTTATCTTGCTGCGGTAGCCATATATCTGCGGCGAAGCAATGGCCGGCTGCACCGGCAGCTCCAGCCCGGCCTGCAGGCGCAGCAAATCGGCCACCTGGGCGGTTTTCCATTCCAGCTGGGCCTGGTATTCCAGGTGCTGGTACTGGCAGCCACCGCAGTAGCCATATACCGGGCAGAGCGGTTGCACGCGCTGCGGGGAGGGAATGACGACTTCAACCAGATCGGCCCGGGAGCAGTTCTTCTCGTTGCGGTAGATGCGGGCGCGAACCCGCTCACCGGGCAGAGTGTAGGGCACAAAGACCACCCAGCCATCTACGCGGCCTACGCCGTGACCCTGGTTGGAAAGGTTATCTATGGTGAGCTCAATTTCCTGATGGTAGGCAAATGGCTCCGGTACGAATTTACGGGGAGGTGTGTCCATGGCGGGGGCGCTTAGTCTTCCTTGATTATTTTACCGTCAATATTCATGGGCAGGTTGCCTTTCATGACCGGAGAACGCAGCCCGCGCAGCTCCACTGAGTTGGGAAGCGGTTCATCATTGTCATCGCGGCTGATGGCCTCTTCCGGCGGAGCAAAACGGCGCGTGCGCAGACCACCGCGCAGTTCACTGCCCGGTAGCTGAACCTCTTCCTCTTCCTGCTCGTGCTCTGTGACGGGTGCGGCTTTTTTCTTGTCCTGGTTCTTTACTGCCTGTTCGGCCAGCATCTTACGGGCGGCTTCCTGTTGTTCCGCCGTGGGGGTGATAGTCTCTTCCTCTGCCTTTTGTTTGCGGCGGCTGCTGAGCAGCTGGGGCGTGCGGTCATTTCCGGCCTCCTGTTGTTCTTC
>JAFSFD010000033.1 GCA_017435365.1 Akkermansia sp.
ACAATCCCTATAAGAGCGTATGTGCAAAGCCCCCTGATTCGCACCAGGGGGACTTATTTGCAAAAACGGGATAAAGGTACTTGCAACGTCTTGATATTGCAGCCTTCCTTTTTTATAGCTATCCTATTTTGGACAGCTATGTTGTGCATCACACGTGTCCCAAAGATTTGGTAAGCTATAGAAACATCAGCAACATTTTGGAAGAAGCCCTTATCTGCCAGAGAAATTGGAATTTGGCGAGCAGTTTGCGAGCGCAAGCGAGCGGCATTCAAAGCCCGTGAAACGGGCGACATACCCATAGCGAGGCGGTGGAGCCCCCCACGCGGTAGCGTGGGGGGCGGAACCCCTCGTAGGAACAAAAAAGATAATTGGAACCCGTGAAACGGGTGACAGAAGGCGCAGCTCTATGACATGCAACCGTTTCTGTCACCCGTTCCACGGGTTCCATATTTTTTATTACCAAACGAGGGGCTTACGCCGCTCGCTATGGATATGTCGCCCACTGACGTGGGCTATAAATTCCGCTCGCTGGCGCTCGCAAACTGCTCGCCAAATTCCAATTTATCGAGATTAGTACTCAAACTTTGGGACACGTGTGCTTGTGCATATTTTTGTCCGAATGCGGGAGTGCCGAAGTTTTGCGAATGCGCTTGACAATGAGCCTCGCCCTGTGGCAAAATCCCTGCGTTGTGAGAACCTTGTCCCGCATGCTGCTGGTGGTGGCTATGTTGCTGCTGCTGCCGGTGATGATGGCCGGAGCCACATATGGGCTGCCGGGGGCAGGGGGTGTTTCATGCTCCAGCTGTGCGTTGCATCATTGCTGTGGGCATGAATGGCAGGCCGGCCCGGAGCATGGCAAGTGCGTGGAGCACGGGCACCGGCATCATTATCACGAGCGCATGCAGCTGATGCGCGAGAACGCCCGCCGGGCGGATATCAGTGCCCCTGTGGTGGTGGCGGACCCGGCCGTCCGGGGAACCCCTTCGGTGTTGGTTCGTTGCGCCCCCCGTGGAATAACGTCGGTGCAGGGGCGGCCCCGGATGTATGTTGGATATTTGCGCCCGCAGCGTTGTTGAAGGCGCTTTTGCTGTGATTCTCCCCTGCATCTGCCGGGGACAGTCACTTTTTGCTTTACATGGGTCCCCGCGGGGGCTATAAGAAACTAACTGCTATATGCGCACCGCGCGTGCGCGAACTACAATTTTACAACACGAAATTATCATGAAATTACGAATCTGGGGAAGCTGTGCGCTTCCACTGGCGTTTGCGGCCTGTGCTGTGTATTCACCCAGTCCGGTGGATTTGCAGCAGAATACGGCTGAGTGGCAGCAGCTTTCTGCCAGGCTTTGCGAGGGGGCTGACCCCATGAGCCTGGAAAAGCTGCACGAAATCGGGCTCCTGCTGAATCCGGAGCTGAATCAGGCCCGCCTGAGCTATGCCCGCAGCACTGCTGTGGCTGAGTTCGCCGGTCTGTGGGAGGACCCCTCCATCTCTGCAGAGGTGAAGCAGGTCCGCGAGGCCGATGTGACAAACCGCGGCATCGGGCTGGGTATCACCCTGCCGGTGACCGGTCTGCCCGCGCTGGCCGAAAAAGTGGCCGAATGCTACAAACAGGCGGATTACCTGAGCATGCAGGCAAAGGAACGCGCCTACCTGGTGAAGCTGGATACCCTGCGCTATGAGACGATGGCCACACACGCCAAACTGCACCTGATGCAGGCTCGTGTGCAGCAGCTGGCGGACGAGCAGAAGAATGCCGCGCGCCTGCACGACCTGGGCGAGATGGAGTTTGCTGATTTTCAGGTTATCTGCCGCCGCTTGAACGATGGTCAGAAGGAGCTTCAGGAAATGGAACAGCTGCACCTGGGGCAGCACCTCGAACTGGTGAAATTGCTGGGGCTGCATCCCGATATGCGCGAGGTGGAGATGGACGGCCACCTGCCCGGGAGCATTCCTGCCGCTGTTGCAGCTCCCTCGCAGGAGAAGCTGCTGCAGCACCCCGCCCTGAAGGCCGCCATGGCCAATCACGATACCAGCGAGGCTGAGTTGCAGCGCGAAATCCGCAAGCAGTACCCGGAGCTGGAGCTTGGACCCGGCTTTGAGCACGAGGACGGCAATAGCAAGGTCGGTATCGGACTCGGTGTCAGGTTACCGCTCTGGAACCGCAACCGGCAGGGTATTGCCGAGGCCAGGGCCGAACGCAATATCAAAGAGTACGATGCTGTGCAGACCTGGCGCGAGCTGGTGCAGCAGTCCGTGGCTCTGGCTGATATGCAGGAGCTGCTGCTGAAGCACTGCCGCGCTGAGCAGGAGCGCGTTTCCCGGCTCTCCGAGGCCGAAAAACGCCAGGAGGAACTCTATGCCATTGGTGAAACGAAACTGCCCTCCGTGGCCGATGCCCGGCAGGAGGCCTTCCTGCGCCGTATGAATTATCTCGATTGTCTTTCCAAACTGCTGACCACTCAGGTGGAACTTCAGTACCTCAACCCTGATTTTATTGCCAAGTAAATGAAACTGAAACTGTTTTTGGGCTTTATAGCCTCTGTCGCTTATGCCGCCGAGTTTTCGGTGGAGGATTACACCGGCCATGTGCATGGTGCAGGCTGCAACCACGACCACGCCGCCGAAAGTGCTGAGCACCAGCACGAGCACGGTGAAGGCTGCAACCACGACCACACCGCTGAAAGCGCTGAGCACCAGCACGAGCACGGCGAAGGCTGCACGCACGACCACGCCGCCGAAAGTGCAGAACACCAGCACGAGCACGGCGAAGGCTGCACGCACGACCACGCCGCCGAGGGCGAGCACCAGCACGAGCACGGCGAAGGCTGCACGCACGACCACGCCGCTGAAGGCGAACACCAGCACGAGCACGGCGAAGGCTGCACGCACGACCACGCCGCCGAAGGTGAGCACCAGCACGAGCACGGCGAAGGCTGCACGCACGACCACGCCGCCGAAGGAGAACACCAGCACGAGCACGGCGAAGGCTGCACGCACGACCACGCCGCTGAAAGCGCTGAGCACCAGCACGAGCACGGTGAAGGCTGCAACCACGACCACGCCGCCGAGGGTGAACACCAGCATGAGCACGGCGAAGGCTGCACGCACGACCATGGGCACGAGCATGGCGATGCCTGCTCCGGGCATGACCACGGCCACGAGCACGGTGCCGGTTGCACGCACGACCATTCTTCCGGTCCGGTGCTGGTGACGGCCGATGCCCACGCCCGCCACATTTCCGCCATGAAGATCGAGGAGGTTCCCGCCGCTTCCCAGGCGCTGACGCACAGCCTGTACGGTCATCTCTTCGTGCCGAATCATGCGCTGGAGACCTACTCGCTCCCCTGCGGTGGTCGTATTTCATTGAATGTGAAGTCTGCCCAGACCGTGAAGAAGGGAGATATCCTCTACACCCTCGTTTCCCCTGAGGTGAGCGGCCTTGTGGCAGATATCAAGAAGCAGGAGGCTGCCATCACCCGCTGTGGCGAGGAAATCGCTTCTGTCAGTCAGCGCCTTGAACGTCTTAAGGCAGCCGGCACCGGCAATAGCGACCTGGAGGAACAGCTCAATTTCAAGAACGCTGAAAAGCGCCAGCTGGAGCGCGAACTGGAGGTAAACAAGACGAAACTCAACATCCTGGTGATGGGTGCCGAGCTCAAGCCTGAGAACGGTCTGCCCACCCTCGTGGTTCGCGCTACGAAGGATGGCATCGTGCGCAACGTGGGCATTACCCAGGGCAGCTGGGGTGAGCAGGGTGCCGCTGTGGTCACCATGAGCAACCTGGCCGCCATGGAAATTGAGGGTACGCTCTATGGTAACAACGTGCCCGATTTCACTACGGTGCGGGCCACCCGCCTGAGCGGCCGCGATAACAAGGTGCTGGAGGGTACCTGGCGCATGGCCGAGCAGGTGGACGAGGAGAAGCAGACCCGCGCGTTCTACTTCACCCCTGCCGAATTGCCTGCGGATGCACGCCCCGGCCAGCTCTGCCGTGTCGATTTCTACGCCGATGGCGGCGAGGAGGGGTACGTGACCATCCCGGATTCGGCGCTGGTGAAGGTCGGTATTGATGACGTGGTGTTCCTGGAAGTGAAAGAGGGCACCTTTGCCATGGTGAAAGTGAAGGCCGGCGAGAGCCGCCGCGGTATGACTCCGGTGAAGGGGCTTATTCCCGGGCAGCGTCTGGTGGTGAAGGGCGGCTACGAGTTGCGCTACTTGCTGCCGGCCGATGGCAGCCAGCAGAAGAAAGCCGGCCATTTCCACGCCGACGGTAAGTTCCACGAAGGGGAGGACCACTGATGCTGGAGAAACTCATGGCTTTCTGCCTGCGCAACCGCCTCACGGTGATTATCATCACCCTGGTGCTGGCTGCGCTGAGCATTTTCGGAATCATGCGCACGCCCGTGGACGTGTTCCCGGAGCTGTATGTGCCGCGCGTGACAATCCAGACCGAGGCCGGTGGCCTCACGGCAGAGGAGGTGGAGCAGTATGTCTCCATCCCCCTGGAATCTGCCCTCTCCGGCACCCCCGGGGTGCAGCAGGTGCGCAGTTCCAGTGGCAGCGGCCTTTCCTTCGTCTGGGTTGACTTCGACTGGGATACGGATATCTACCTGGCCCGCCAGATTGTGTCCGAGCGCCTCTCCACCGTGCGCGAGAACCTGCCTGCCCATGTGGAGATGGAAATGGCCCCCATCGTTTCCGTGACGGGTGAAATCATGCTCATTGCCCTGCTTGGCGATGAGACGGCTGACCCGCTGGAGGTGCGCCGCGTGGGGCAGTTTGAACTGCGCAACCGCCTGCTGTCCATCCCGGGCGTGGGCCAGGTCACGGTGCTGGGTGGCCGCATGCCCGAATACCAGGTGCTTTACGACCCGGAGAAGATGCGTCAGGCCGGCATCACGCTTAATGACTTGAAGGAGAGTGTGGAAGCTGCGCAAAGCACCATTCCCGCCGGTTACATCGAGGACGTGGCGGGCCTGGAGCTGCCGGTGCAGCAGGCCTCCCGTGCCTTCACGCCGGAGGAAATCAAGCGTGCCCTGGTTCCTGCTCACCCCAGTGGTGTGCTCCGCGTGGAGGACGTGGCCGAGGTGAAGATTGATGGCGCCCCCCGCCGCGGCAATGCCGGTTTTGCCGGGCGTGAGTGTGTGGTGCTTTCGGTGCAGAAGGTGCCGGGAGCCAACACCATGGCCCTCACGGAGCAGGTGGATGCCGCCGTGAAGGAATTTGCCCAGAGCCGCCTGCCGGAGAACATCAAACTGCGGGCGGATGCCTACCGCCAGGCAGACTTCATCAACCTCTCCCTGGAGAACGGCAAGGAAACACTCATCATTGCCGGTATCGTGGTGATGCTGGTGATTGTGCTCACGCTGCTGAACCTGCGCACGGCTATCATCACGCTCATCACCATGCCTCTTTCCGTCATTCTGGGTATGGCCTTGTTCCCCACCTTCGGGCTGGCGGTCAACATCATGACCCTGGGTGGCCTGGCTGTGGCTGTGGGCGATGTGGTGGATAATGCCATCGTGTTCGTTGAGGTGGCCTGGCGCAACCTGACGCGCAATGCCGCCCTGCCGCGGGAGCAGCGCCGCAGCCGCTTCGATGTACTCATGGAGGCGAAGGGGGAGATTGTTTCCTCCATTTCCTACTCCACGGTCATCATTCTGCTGGTGTTTGCCCCGGTTCTCTTCCTCAGCGGCATGGAAGGTCAGTTCTACCGCCCGCTCGGTATTTCCTACATGCTGGCTCTGGCCGCCTCTCTGCTGGTGGCGCTCACCGTGGTGCCGGTGCTCTGCTACATGTGGTTCAAGGCGCCGAAGAATGTGCGTGATGACGGTGACTCGGCCACAGCCCGCCTTATCAAGCGGATGTATGCGCCCATTCTGGAGTTCTGCCTGCGCCGTGCCGGCGTGGTGTTTGGCACGCTGATGCTTATCACAGGTGGTGCGCTCTGGCTGGGCAGCACCTACGGTACCAGCTTCCTGCCGCCTTTCAATGAGGACTGCTACACCGTGTTCGTGAATGCTGTGCCCGGCACCTCGCTGGCTGAGACGGAGCGCGTTTCCCGCCAGGTGATGGGTGAGCTGGAGAAGATTGACGGCGTGAAGACCGTGACCCAGCGCACAGGCCGTGCCGAAAATGATGAGCACGCCGAACCGGTGAGCGCCTCTGAGCTTGTGGTGCGCGTAGACCTGGATTATGACCAGCGCAAGATCCGCGAGGATATCCGCAAGGTGATTTCCGGTATGCCCGGCATGGGCGGCATGATCGGCTACCCGTTGGCCCACCGCATTTCCTCCGCGCTTTCCGGTTCCAATTCGGAAATTGCCATCAATATCTACGGCTCAGAGCTGCCGCAGATTCGCAACGCTGCCAAGAAGGCTGCTGAGATTCTGAGCACCCTGCCGCAGGTGGCCGATGCTCGCGCTAACCGCGAGGTGATGGTGGATACCATCTGCGTGGATTACAACCGCGAGGTGCTGGCGACTTACGGCCTCACCGTGGCCGATGCTGCGGAGCAGGTCTCCGCCGCCATGAACGGCTACAAGGCCGGTGAGATTATCAAAAACCTGGACCACTGGAACATCATGCTCCGCCTGGACCCCGCTCTGCGCATGAGCGAGTCCGATGTGGGCAACCTGCTGCTGGTGGCTCCCGGTGGCCGCACCCTGAAGCTGGAGGATGCCGCCCATGTGTACCGCTCGGAGGTGACCAACCTCATCCTGCGCGACAACACCCGCCGCAAGGCCATGATTTCCTGCAACCCCTCCATTGATTCCAACCTGGGTGACCTGGCGGATGCCTGCCGCGAGAAGCTCGACCCGGTGATGAATGCCATGGGCTGCTCCGTGGACTATGCCGGCACCATCAAGAGCCGCGAGGAGGCCGGTCGCCGGCTGTACATCCTGGGTGGCATCGTGTGCGTGCTCATCGTGCTGCTGCTTTCCAGCTCGCTGGGCAGCGTGCGCCGTGCGTTGGTCACGCTCATCAATATCCCGCTCTGCCTGGTGGGCGGTATCGTGGCGGTGTTCCTGGCGTCGCCGGATACCGTGAAATCCGTGATGAGCGGTGAGACCTACATCCCCCCCATTCTCTCGGTGAGTTCGCTGGTGGGTTTTGTGACGGTGATTGGCTTCGCCATCCGCTCCGGCCTTATTCTGCTCAACCGCTACCGCGCTCTGGAAGAGCAGGGCGTCAGCACGCTGGATGCCATCCGCGATGGTTCCCGTGAGCGCGTCATCCCCATCATGATGACCTCGCTTACGACCATCCTCGGCCTGCTGCCCCTCATCTGGGCCAAGGACCAGCCAGGCGGCGAGCTGCTGGCTCCGCTGGCCATTGTGCAGTTCGGCGGCCTGGTTTCCGCCACTATCCTGAACCTGCTGGTCATTCCCGCTACCAGCCGCCTCTTCATGCGCTGGCTTTCCCCGGCTAAGGATGAGGATTGATTTCCTTGCCGGAAAATAACAGACACCCTGTTCGAAACGTATCGGACAGGGTGTTTTTCTTCTCGCCAGATAATGACAGAAACCGTGCGATAATCTGCAAGATATCGATATTATTGCTTCGGCAATTATAGAATATTGCTTTGGCGAAACGCGAAATCGGAATTTGTGGGGGAACTCTGTCGGAGCACGGGACTTCAGTCCCGATTGGAAGCACCGTTATTTCGGGACTGAAGTCCCGTGCCCCGACAACGACAAACATCAATTTTTAATTGCCTCGTCAATAAAAAATGTGTGGATTCAGTGCCTCCGTTATAAGTCAGGATGCGTTTCGGAATGTTTTTTTCGGGGCTGCGCGTGGCGTTTGTCCACCAGGGTGGGCTAATCTCCCAAGTCCAGCTCGATGCCGAACATGGCGGAGAGATGGGCGGAGTCCAGTTCCACGCTTTTTTCGGGGGGGCTGAGCAGCTGGGCGGGTTCAATGCCACGCAGGGTAAAGAGCAGGGCGGGCTCAGCATCGATGAGGCAACCGGCGGCATAGATGGCTGCTGCGGCGTGGGGGCAGGGTTCGGCCCAGTCCGGGCAGCTGCAGCGCATCTGCCAATCGGCCGGGGTGGGAAGCAGTCCGGTTTCCGGGTGGCAGAGTTGCTCTAGCACGGCGGTGTCCACTTTGCCTTCCAGCAGGGAGAGCAGGGAATCGATGTGGCCGGAGCAGCTGCGGGCCAGCTCGGCCAGGTGCTCATCGTCCAGCGGCGCAAGGTGCAATTCAATTTCAAAGAGTTCCTCTGCGCTCACCAGGGCCGTGATGCAGCAGCGGGAAATGCGCACATCCAGCACGCAGCCGTGGCGCAGCAGGGTGCGTCCCGGGGCCAGGCACATGCCGCCGGATTCACAGTGGGCCAGCTGCTTCATCCAGGCACTGCCCCAGAAGTGGGTAGCCAGTTTGCGGGTGGTGTTTTGCACCGGGTGCAGTTCCACTCCATCTGCCAGGAGCTCCGCTTGGCGGGCCTCTGCCAGTTTCTTCAAGTCTGCGGCTCTCAGCCGCGGGGCGAACTCATCGTAACTCACAAGGTGATAAAAAAGCCGGGGCTCCTGGAGGAACCCCGGCTGCTGGGATGAATGTTTTACTTGGTAATGCTCTTGAAGTACTCGAGCGTGGTTTTGAGACCTTCCTCCAGGGTGTACTTGGGAGCCCAGCCGGCGTTGCGCAGTTTGTCGGCGCAGGCGCGGGAGTGCTTCACATCGCCCAGACGCTCGGGCAGGTGCACCACCTTGGAGCTGGAGCCGGCGGCTTCAATGATGATGTTGGCCAGGTCGTTGATGGTGATCTGACCACCGTAGCCCACGTTGTATACGCCGGTCACTTCCGGATGCTCGGCCACGAAGGTGAGACCGCCCACAATGTCCTTCACATAGATGAAGTCGCGGGTCTGCTCGCCATCACCGAACACGGTGATATCCTCACCCTTGAGGGCCTTCTCCATGAAAATCGGCACGGCGGCGGCGTAGGCGCCCTTCGGATCCTGGCGCGGACCAAACACGTTGAAGAAACGGCAGCAGCCCGTATTCACCTGGCCAGAGGTGCGGTACATATCCATGTAGTACTCACCATCGAGCTTGGTGATGCCGTAGGGGCTCTTCGGCTCCGGGTACATGGTCTCCACCTTGGGCACGGTGGGGTTGTCGCCATAGATGGCAGCGGAGGAGGCGAGCACCACCTTCTTCACGCCGGCCTTGGTGGCTTCCTCCAGCACGGTGAGCAGGCCATTCACGTTCAGGTCGACCGTTTCACGGGGCTTCTGCACGGACTCCGGCACAGATACCATGGCAGCCATGTGGAAGATGTAGTCCACGCCCTCCACAGCCTTGGCTACGAGCTCGCGGTCGGTGATGGAGCCTTCGATGAAGGTCACCTTAAGGCCGTCCAGGTTCTTCTTGTAACCGGTACGCAGGTTGTCCAGCACGCGGATTTCTTCTGCGATACCCTGATAATGCTCAGCAATGTGAGACCCGATGAAGCCGGCACCGCCGGTAATGAGTACTTTCATGATATGTGTTGGTATGGCTCGCAGCTTATTCTACCCTGCAAGGTGGAAAAATCAAGAAGTATTTAAGATTTTTCTTCATGCGGGTGAAAAAAATGTGTAGACTGGCGGCATGTGTGAGGAGAAACGGCGAATCGTGAGCATAGATGCCCTGAGGGGGCTGGATATGGTGTTGCTTTCCGGAGGTGCTGCGGTGCTGTGGCAGTTATGCAGGGCAGGGTGGGGAAATGAGGTGCCGGTGTGGCTGGCCCGGCAGTTCCGGCATGCGGAGTGGGGCTGCGGGTTCACCTGCTGGGATCTGGTGATGCCGCTTTTCCTGTTCATCACCGGCTGCTCCATGCCCATTGCCTTCAGTCGCTACCGGGAGCAGGGGAAGCTGCGCACGATGTGGCGGGTTCTGCGGCGCGTGGTGCTGCTCTTTGTGCTGGGTATGGTGGTGCAGGGGAATCTGTGCAGCGGGCAGCCGGAGCACATGAGCTTGTTCTGCAATACGCTGCAGGCGATTGCGGCGGGGTATCTGGTGAGTGCGGTGGTGCTCATGTTCTGGAACTGGCGGGGGCAACTGGCCAGCTGTCTGGTGCTCATGGCTGCGTACTGGGCGCTGCTCCGTTTTGTGCCTTATAACGGGCAGCCGGCCGGCCTTTTCCGCCCGGATAACAACCTGGCGTATTACATTGACTGCGCCTTGCAGGGTCACTGGCAGGACGGCACGCCCTATACCTGGATTCTCACCATGCTGAATTTCGGTGCCATCACCCTCATGGGCGTGCTGGGCGGCGGGGTGATTTTCCGCATGCCCGGGCTCAGGGCTGCCGGTATCCTGTCTGTCAGTGGGGGACTCTGCCTCGGGGCAGCCTTGCTGCTGGAGTATGATACACCGCTCATCAAGCACCTGTTCACGACCACCATGGTGCTGTGGAGCGGGGGCTGGTGTCTGTTGCTGCTGGCGGTGTTTCATGTGGTGTTTGATATCCTGCCGCGGACTGCCTGGCTGGCGTATCCTTTCCGGGTGGTGGGGTGCAATGCCCTGCTTGCCTATATGCTGACCAACACGCCGGGATTGGGAGGCCGCAGCCTTTGGGGCAGCATTGCGTATCCGCTTTTCCGCTGGGCAGAGGAGCCCTTGCTGTACGAGGCCCTTTCCTATGTCCTTCTGTGGCTTACGCTGTGGTTCCTATACAGGCATAAGGCATATTTGCGGGTGTGATGTTGTTTTTTTTATTTACACTGAGAAAAAAAATGCTAGAATACTGTGTATCTATTTATACCATGAAAGCTAAATACATGCTGCCGTTGCTGGCGTTGAGTGTGGCTTCGGCCTGGGCTGGTGAGCGCGAAACATTTGATTTCGGGTGGAAGTTCAAGTACTTCGGCCCTGGCGACCCGGCTGAGGCTGGTGTGCCTGTGGATACGGATTCTCACCAGGGTACGCACCCGGCCTCGCACGCGGTGGATGGCGATCTGCTGACGCGCTGGTGTGCCCGCAACCAGGGGCAGGGGCATTATCTGACCATCCGCCCCGGATTTTCTGACCCGGTCAAGATGGCGGTGATTTACTGGGAAAAACGCAACAATATGAAGCTGGATGTGGTTATCGACCACGGGGATGGAAGCCGGACCACCCGCAGTTACCGCGTGGGGCACCAGGCTGCCACCTTCATTGACGCGGGGGGTAAGCCCGTGCGGTCGATAAAGCTCACGGTGAACGATGCCACCGGGCAGAGCTGGGCCAGCATTCGCGAGGTGATGTTCACCGGGGTGAACAACGAGCCGCTGCAGGTGCAGAAAGGCCAGCCGGCTGAGGCTCAGGCTGCCGTGGGGCTCGATGAAAGTGAGTACAAGGCGGTGCAGCTGCCGCACGACTGGGCCATAGAGAGCCCCTTCCTCATGGCGGAGCCCAATGAAACCGGCAAGCTGCCGTGGAATGGCTGGGGATGGTACCGCAAGACCTTTGCCGTGCCGGCTGATTTCAACGCAGAGCAGGACCGCTATTACCTGGATTTCGATGGTGTGATGTCCAACCCGCAGGTTTACGTGAACGGCAAGCTGGCCGGAAATTGGGCCTATGGCTATAATTCGTTCCGGGTGGATATTACCCCGTATCTGGAGGCCGGCAAGGACAACCTGATAGCGGTGATGGCCAGCAACCTGCCGCTTTCAACCCGCTGGTATCCCGGTGCCGGTATCTACCGCCACGTGTGGCTGGAAAAGACCGGCCCGGTGCATCTGGCTCAGTGGCCTACCTATATCACCACCCCGGAAATCACGCAGGATTATGCCGTGGTCAAAGTGCAGACCACGGTGACCAATACAGGGAACCGCGAGGCTGAAATCACGGTGTTGCAGAAGGTGAACGGCGCACAGGCAGTGCCCTCCACCATCACGCTGGAGCCCGGCACCAGCGGCACTGTGGAGCAGGAGCTGCGCCTGCCGTACCCGCAGCTCTGGAGCTGCGAGTCCCCGCACCTTTATACCATGCACACCAGCATGCTGGTGGATGGCAAGGTGGTGGACAGCAAGGAGTCCTCGTTCGGTGTGCGCAGCACTGCCTGGAAGAAGGACGGCTTCTATCTGAATGGTGAAAAGGTCCGCCTCAAGGGCGTATGCGAGCACCATGACCTCGGCGCCCTCGGCTCGGCTTTCCACGCCCGCGGATACGAGCGCAAGATTGAGATTCTGAAGGAGATGGGGTGCAACTCCATCCGCATGACTCACAATCCGCCCGCCCCGGAGGTGCTCGACCTGTGCGACAAGCATGGTATCCTGGTCATTGATGAGCTGTTTGATATCTGGAAGAACCAGAAATACGACAAGGTGAATGGCTACCATATCTACTGGCCTCAGTGGTGGCAGAAGGATGTGCGCAATTTCATGCTGCGCGACCGTAACCACCCCAGCATCATCGCCTGGAGCGGCGGTAATGAAATCCCCGAGCAGGGACATGACAATCCCAAGGTTCACGAAAGGAACCTGAAGGTGGCCACCAATCTGCGCGATGAATTCCGCAAGTACGACACCACCCGCCCCTACACCGTGGGCTGCAATGACCAGCGCGCCATCCGCAACGGATTCTCAGAGTCGATGGATGTGTTCGGTTTCAACTACAAACCGCATCTCTACGCCCAATTCCGCAAGCTGTACCCGGATCAGCCATACTATGGCTCCGAAACGTGTTCCTGCGTGTCTACCCGCGATACCTACTTCTTCCCGCTGGGCTGGGGCGTGGGCGATGGTGCCCGCTATTTCCAGGTGAGCAGCTATGCACTTTCCTCCACGGGCTGGGGCTCCTGCCCGGATATCGAGATGCACGCCCACACCAAGGCCCCCGACCTGGCCGGTGAGTATGTGTGGACCGGTTTCGACTACATCGGCGAACCCACGCCCTACAATCAGGACGCCTCCAACATCGGCAACTTCATCGGCGCCAGCGAGGCTGAGAAGAAAGCCGCCATGGAGCAGCTCAAGGCCATGGGCAACAAGGCCCCCAGCCGCAGTTCCTATTTCGGCCTGATTGACCTCGCCGGCTTCCCGAAGGATATCTACTACCTCTACCAGAGCCAGTGGAATCCGGAAAAGAAGATGGCCCATATCCTGCCGCACTGGAACTGGCCCGGTCGCGAGGGGCAGAAGACCCCGGTGATGGTGTTCACCAGCGGTGATGAGGCTGAGCTCTTCGTGAATGGCAAGAGCCAGGGTGTGCGCCGCCGTGGCGAGGGACCCACGTTCACCCAGAAGGACAAGAGCCTGGTGGTGAACAAGAACCAGTACCGCTTCGCCTGGGAAGATGTGGTCTATGAACCCGGCAAGGTCGAGGTGGTGGTGAAGAAGGAGGGCAAGCCCTGGGCCACTGCCTCCCGCGTGACTACTGGCGAATCCGCCTCTGTGACGGCGCAGGCAGACCGCCCGGCCATCGTGGGCGATGCCCGCGATATCTGCCACATCTCGCTCGCGCTGACGGATGCCCAGGGCAACGTGGTGCCCACGGACAGCCGCAAGGTGAGTTTCAGCATCTCCGGCCCTGCCGACCTGGTCGGCTTCTGCAATGGCAACCCCATTGACCACACCTGCATGCAGGATAAGAACCAGAAGTTCTTCAATGGCCGCATCCTGGCCATTGTGCGTGGTCAGCGCGGAGCCAGCGGCACCGCCACTGTAACGGTGAAGGCCGAGGGCCTGCCCGAAATCCAGGTGCCCGTGCAGATTACCCCCGCCACCCCGGAACAACTGAAGAAGTAGAGCTTCCGGGATTCCTTCAAACGAAAAGCCGGCCTGGGTTCACCGGGCCGGCTTTTCTGTGCATTGCAGGCCGAAGTAGAGACCGCTGAGCGCCAGGGTGGAGTATGTGACCGCCATCCACAGGCAGGGATCCGGCAGCTTGACGCAGAAACCGGCCCCCCATGCCAGCAGGCCACCGCCGATGAAGCCCACCCCCTGGGCCAGCCCGGAGAGGGCAATGGTGCTGCCTTCATCCGGCTGCGAGGAGGCTATGAGCGACATGCCCACAGAGAAGATGCACCCCAGCCCGGCACCCAGGCACATGGCGGCCCACGGCCAGGCAGATAAAGGCGCTACCAGCAGCCCCCAGCATGCCGCCACGGCCAGCAGTGTGGCCAGGGCTATGAGACGGTGAATGCCGCCAAGCCAGTGGCTTAGCGTGCCGGCCAGCAGCGCACCGGGAATCTGGCAGGCGGTCACCACCGAAAGCGCCAGCCCGGCTTCGTATGCAGGCAGACCGCGCTCCCTCAGCAAGGTGGCAAGCCAGACGATGAGCAGCCAGGCACTGGCCACGCGGAAGAGGTAGTAGAGGGTAATCATGCGCGCGTTCCGTTGGTAGAGCAGGGGGAGGATAGGGGCGCGCAGGGGGTGGCTCCGCCCGCCGGAGTTCTTGTGTTTCATGATGTGGATGCTCCACAAAGCAGCTGCCAGCAGAAGCGGAATCCCCCAGAACATCAACCCCGGCTGCCACCCGCCCAGCATGCGGGCCACCGGAGCGGCTGCGCCGGCTCCCACCGCGGTGCCCAGGCTCACGCAGGCGGTGTAGGCGCTCATGAGCACCGGCAGGTTCTGCTGCACCACCTGTCTGGCTACGCCCAGAATGACAGCGCCCGCCACCCCCAGCCCGAACCCGATGATGAGGGTGCCGCCGAACAAGCCCGGCAGTGAGCCCCAGCTGCGCCAGATGATACCGAGCGTGGCCAGCAGCAGGGCATAGACCACGAGCCGCCGGGGGGATACCCACCGGACCAGCACAGCCCCCGCCGGCGCGGCAATGCCCAGCGCCATGATGGGGAGCATACCGAATAACCCGCTGCTTCCGCTTCCCATGTGCATGGATTTCATCACCTGCAGCAGCAGCGGGTCTGCCGCCGAGAATCCCATGCGCAGGTTGAAGCTCACCAGCAGGAATATGATGACGAAATGCACCTTCTCTTGCTTCTCCTGTCCCATATCCATCTCTCATACTCGCAGCTGCCCGCAAACGCAATCTATATCTCTACCTGTCCCGGGAGCGCGAATAGGTATGATGCAGAAAAAACTTGCCTGCGTGCGGCCCTTGTTCTATACTGCCCGCAGATGACCATCCCGGTGTACAGAGAGAGTATGATGCATGGCACAGCTGCCATGTATTATTACTATACGCTCTGATCGGACACCGGGAAGCTCATCACCAGTGCCCCAGGCGGGCACTTTAACAGAAAAAAGACGATGCCCAGGCTTCCTGAAAGCCCGGGCTTTTTTATTTTCACTCCATCCACCATACAGAAATGAAGACAAACCACATCCGCACCACCACCCACCGCCGTCCTTTCATCAAAGTCTGCGGGCTGACCTACGCCGGCTCCGTAGATTGCGCCGCTGCGTATGGTGCTGATTACGTCGGGTTTAATTTCTGCCGTGGTAGTGAGCATTACGTGAGCCCCGCGCATGCCGCCGGCATGCATACGGCCAATGTGAAGCGTGTCGGTGTTTTTAACGGAGGGGGTGCGGCGAAGATTCGTCGCACCATGGCAGTGGCCCGGCTGCACCTGGCTCAGTTGCAGGAGTCCTGCACCATGGCCGATGCCCGCGCCATCGGCCCGCAGCGCGTCATCCGCGCGTTGCGCCTGGGAAAGGAAAGCACCCCGGCCCAATTGCAACGCGAGCTGGATGCCTGGGCCCCCTGCTGCCGCGCCTTCCTGGTGGAGGCAGAGGACGCCGCATTGCTCTCCGCCGTGAGCTTTCCCCGCCCGTGGATTCTCTCCGGTCGCGTGGCTCCCGCCGCCTTGCAGCGCATGCTGCACACCTGCCACCCGGATGGCGTGGATATCGAAAGCCGCGTAGGCTGCGCGGATACCATGGCTGCCATGCGGGCTGTTTCATGATGCAGAAAGCCCCGGCTGATGTGCATCAGCCGGGGTATATTCCGTACGGATGGGGTGGGAGTTTTAGTATTGAAAAACTAGCGTGTTATGTTTTTCTGTACACTAAAAGTGTACACTAGGCTTTTTCTGGAATTTCGAGAGGTGGGGTGGTGAGCAGGTGGGGGTGGTCTCGTAGGATGCCGAGGAGGAGGAGCATCGGGCTCGTGGGGGTGCTGGTTCCGTTTTCCCATTTGGCGATGCTGACGCGGGTGCATCCGAGGGCGGCGGCAAATTGGGGCTGGGTCATGCCCAGGGTGAGGCGCAGGGCGGTGATGGGGTGCTCGGCGTTGGCGGTGATGTGCGGGCGGTGTGGTTTTCGCGGCATGGCTGCATTGTAGCAGATGGACGCCTGGGATGCAAGAAAAAAGTATATTTTTTATACAAATTAGCTTGACTTTTTCTTGCTTTTTGTGTATAATCGCCTTGCCGTCAAGGACTAAGCGGCAAAAAACAATATGAAAACAATAATAAAAATGATGGTAGTTCACCCTTGGGTGATGGAGCTGATGGTTCTCCTCGTGGATGTGATTCTGATGCTCGAATGATGAGACTACCGCCTGCCCCGGGAAACCGGGGCAGGAAGAAAAAGGTGTTGACTCTCTGCCGGGGTTGTGTATAATGGCTTTGTTATTATTGTTTTCATATAACACTTTGCGGCCGCCCTCGATTAGTCCCGGGGGCGGCCGCGTCCTTTGTCCTGGTGGTGGGGGCTTAGAATTCGGGGTCTGGGTCGGTTTCCTGGCCGAGGGCTTCGGTGAGTGTGGCGGCTGCGGCGTCTGAGAGTTCGCGGGTGGGTTCGGAGAGGATGGTGAAGGGGTAGAGGGAGGATGCGGAGTCTCGAGAGCTGCCGACGGAGAATCGGCGGCCGCGGTTGTCCGTGAATTCGCGGCCTTTCATGGAGCGCATTGCTTGGCCAAGGTTGTCTCGTTTGTTGTTGCCGTAGGGGACGATGATTTCGATTTTGTGCATGCGGGTGGCGAAGTCTTCGAGGTCGCCGACGCGGAATTTCTTGCTGGCTCCGCGGTGGGGCTGGCCGTAGGCGGGGGTGATGGAGTCGGCCATGACGATGAGGACTTCCTGGAGGGCTTTGCCGACGGCGTCGCCGGAGTCGAGGTCGACGAGGCGGGGGCCGTAAGGGTTGGCGAAGCCGGCGTGGATGGCGATGTTGGCGGCGAGGGTGACGTAGCGGGCGAAGCTGCCGCCGGGGGCTTTTTCGATGTAGCGCGGGCAGCCTGCGTTCTGCCAGTGTTTGGTGAAGCTCCAGAGGCAGGAGAGGAAGGAGCTGCGGATGCCGGGCTGGCGGATGATTTCTTCGTTGATGATGCCCTGGAAGGTGCGCTGGCTGGCATCGGCGGCGAAGAAGAGGTCGATGGGCAGGGAGCGGCGGGCGATGTCCGGTGTGACTTTGAGGGTGTTGCCGGTTGCGAAGAACTGCATGCGGTTCTCTTTGTTGAAGGTGATTTGGGTGTGCAGGAGGCGGTCTTTGATGCGGGTGGAGGTGATGAAGCGGTTGAGGGCGTTGGATTTGAGGGTGCGCACGTCATCGAGCCAGCAGTAGCGGGAGCCATCGAAGAGCATGGCGTTGAGTGTCTGGCGGAATTCTTTATCGTCTTCCAGGAAGTTGATGGCGCCGACCTGTTCGTGCATGGGGGCGAGGAGGGTTTCGACCAGGAAGCTTTTGCCGGTGCCGGGCTGGTTTGCCACGACGAGGACGAGGGGGAAGCTGTCGATGCAGTGGTGGAGGAATTGGCCGAGCATGGCGGTGACCACGGCGCCGAGGCTGCGGCTCTGGAGGGGGTGCAGGGCGTTTTCGCCTTCGAATCCGCCATCGAGCGCGGCTTCGGAGAAGGCTCTGACGATGAATCGCCGGGCTTTTTCGAGGGTGAGGTATTTTTCGAAATTCTGCTTGACGGTGGCGTGCGTGTAGATTTTGGAGCGTTTGTCGTAGCCTTCGGCGGTGGGTTCGAAGTTGTAGATGGGGAGGGTGCGCTCAACGGTGGTGCCGTCTTCTTTGTGGACGCGGACGGGGCCTTTGGTGGTGGTGGTGATGATGGGCAGGCGGACGTTGGAGATGCCGGCGAGCTCGGGCATGCGCTCGCGGAAGACGTCGCTGGCCATGATGAGCTCGGCCTGCGCGGGGGAGATGCTGGTGACGGGGGGTGGTTCATCGGGCAGGGCGCCTTTGCGTTTGCCGCCGTGGAAGGTGCAGAATTGCTGCTCGGGCAGCCAGGTGGGCAGTCGCAGTTTAGTCATGGGCACGGTCTTGATATTGCCGTTGTCTTCGATGTGGATGGTCACGAATTTGTCGTCCTGGCGGTAGAGGGCGCCGTGGGGGATGCTGGCGGCCACCCAGCCGGCGAGCTGGTGGTAGGGGGCGCGTGCGTCGAAGCTGGGGACGTTCTGGCCGTTTCTGGTGGTGGGTGTTTCTGCGTCGTTGCCGGGGAGGGGTTCGGCGCCGGTGATTTGAGCGGGGGTGAGTGGCATGGCGGAAGGGTTGCGGTATTCGCGTTCAGCGGGGGCGGTGGCGCGTGGGGTGCAGCCGAGCAGCTCGGCGCAGCGCCGCCACTGGGGGCCGTGCTTGGCGCCCAGGGGGGCGAGAAAGTGGGCGCATTCGTGCAGGAGGGTATCGACCAGGTCGGCGGTGCCGCGCCGGCAGCATGCGAGCGCGTAATCGTCGTGGATGCGGATGGCGTGGTCACGCGGGCTCCAGACGCCGAGGGTGCGCGTGCCTTCGTCCTGGATGATGAGGCGCACGCGGCGTCCATTGGCCACGGCGGGCTGGTAGCTGTGCGGCTGGAGCAGGTCGATGACTTCCTGCGCCCAGGTGGAAAAGGTTTCCAGGGTGCAGGGGGCGCAGGGTGGTGGTGGAAGGGTGGGCAGGTTCATCGGAGGCAGGGCATGGTGTGCAGCGGCTGGTGGGGCTGCGGGTCGGGGTTGAGGTAGAGGAGGCGCTGCAGGGCGGGGCTGCCATCGGGCTCGGTTTTGTTGAGCCGCAGGGCGCCGGGCAGGCGGGTAAGGCGCACGGGGGTGATGGCGGCGGGGTCGGCGCCGACGGGGACGAGGCGGCGGAGGAGTTCCTGGCGGTGGCGGTTGAATTCGGCGGTGGTGGCGCAGCCGGGCAGGTGGAGGAGGGTGTGCACGCTTTTTGAGCCGCTGGTGTAGATGGCGGCGATGCGGTCGCGGAGGATGCCGAGGATTTGCAGCCAGATGCGGGGGGAGAGGGTGTCTGATTCGAGGACGGCGAAGGGGAAGCGGTGGCAGCATTCGGCGTGGCGGCGTCCGGGGCGTGGCTGGCGGGTGGCGGGGTCGAGGTTGTTGGGGTTGGGCAGCCAGGTGCCGGTGACGGGGGCGCAGAGGTACCAGACGCCCTCCGGCCCGCGGTCGGGCAGGTGGGTGCAGGGGGTGGCGTGTTCGCCGGGGCGGGTGGCCAGGCGGTAGTTGCCGCGGCCGGCCACGCGGAGGTATTGGCCCTGGCTGCGCATGTTGGTGAACACCAGGATGCGCTCGCCGGGCTGGAAGAGGGTATCGATGAGGAGCTCGGGCCAGCGGTGGCGGTCGGGCGGGATTTCGATGGGCGAGAGCCGGCGGAGGAGTTCCTCGGTGATGTCGCGCGGGCAGGTGGCGGCCACCTGGTAGGCCAGTTCGCGGGAAAAGGTGGGTTTTTCCGGCCGTGGTGCCGGGGCGGCCGGCCGGGGGGTATTCTGAGGCCTCGGGAGGGGCTTGCCGCCGTTTTCGGCGCGTTCGGCGGCGCGGATCGCGCGGATGAGTGAGCGGATGAAGGCATCTCGCTCGCCTTGGCAGCTGCTGTGGAAGCAGTGCTCGTGGGGCATTTCGTGGCCTTCGGGGTCGAAGATCATGCGGAAGTGCTTGGGCCCGCTGGGGGTGGTGTGCAGGTGGGCGCCGGGGCAGGGCCCGTACGCGATGATTTTGCCACCGCTGGGCGGGCCGTAGTCGAGCGCGCAGCCGAGGAGCTGCTCGGCCAGGGCTATGTGGTTGACTCTCATTTTTTGCCGGCGAGGTAGATGGCGGCGGCCAGGAAGCCGAGGCTGAACATGGTGCTGCCGAAGAGGATGATGGTGGCGGTGGTGAGCATGGCGTGGATCATTGGTCGCGGTACTGCCGGAGGTTGGCGGCGTTGTGGTCCCGGTGGCGGAGGCGGATTTCGAGCAGGTTGGCGCTGCGGGGGTGCAGCTCCCGCAGCCGGTCTTTGATGAGGTTGAACTGCTGCCAGAAGAGGGCGGGGCGGGTGTGCAGGTTTTCGGGCATTTCGCGCCAGGTGAGCGTGTCGAGCTCATCGGTGAGGCGCAGCAGCTTGGCCAGGATGGCGGCGTTGATGCCCACCAGGCTGCTGCGCAGGGTGCCGCCGGGCGGGGTGAGCCGCAGCAGGGCGTAGAATTGCGCGAGCCAGGTCTGGCGCAGGTCCTGGAAGTAGTCTGCCAGGTATTCGAGCTGCTCGGGGTCGAAGATTTCTGCATCGATTCCGGGGGGCAGCCAGGGCTCTGCGCCGGGGGCGTTTTCCTGGGCGGCGATTTCGGCTTCGATGCCGGTGGCGGTTTCGAGGGGGATTTTGTTGTTCATGCGGTCTGGCGGCGGATGTAGGCTTCGAAGTCGCCGACGTGGTAGAGGGTGTGGCCGGTGTTGCCGCAGCAGTCGGCGGGTTTGAAGTACTGCAGCTTGCCTTCGGTGATGGCGCTGGCGATGTAGAGCCCCGCGCTGCGGACGCTCATGCCGAAGCGCTCGGCGAGTTTGCGGCGCGGGAGCCAGACGGCTCCCGCCCCGGTGAGGGTGGTTTCCAGCGCCTGGGTGAGCTGCTCGACCTGCCGGGTGAGGGCGTCGAGCTTTTCTTCCACCGGGCTGGCGGGGATGAGGGTGATGGTGGTTTGGGCGGCCATGGCGTTGGGGCTAGATTTCGTTGAGATAGGTCCGGAGCTTTTCGAGGTCGGCGCCGTAGCGGGTGAGGATGCCGGCGGCTTCCTGGGCGGCCAGGTGGGCGGCGCAGGGGCAGTTGGCATCGGGGGCGTCGAGGTAGGTGGTCAGGGTGTCCAAGCGGTTGAGCAGGGTGCCCTGGTCGGGGATGCTGAGCTGGTAGTAGCAGCCCAGGAAGCTGCTGCGCAGCTTTTCGAGGATTTTGCGGCCGCTTTTGCTGAGGGCGGCGGCGGTTTCTTTGCGGCGGTTGGAGAGGGTGCTCATGAGTGGGCGCAGGTGGATTTGCAGTAGTGGCGGGGCAGGTCGGGGTGGCACGGGCCGGGGGCATCCCCCTCCGGGTGGTGGCGGAAGCGGACGCGCAGCACGGTCTTGAGGGTGGTGATGCGCTCGACGCTCCACCGCGGGAGTCCGTCGCCGTGCGGGTCGTGCACGCCGGGGAGGTGGGCGAAGCTGCCGGGCTGCTCCAGCAGCGGCCGGGCCAGGGGGCTGAAACTGAGGTCGTGAAAAGTAGGCATGGGAAGTACGAATTACGAGTTACGAATTACGAGTTACGATTTACGGTTTTTCAGAGGTGGTCTTGCTCGGGGGCGGTGGTGGCGCGGGAGATGCGGGTGAGGCGGAGCTCCAGCCCGGCGGTGTCGCAGATTTCGGTGAGGGCGTCGAGCATGTGCTCGCCTTCCTGGTTGAGGCAGTGGGTGCTTTGCAGGTGGCTCAGGTAGATGAGCAGGGTGAGCACCTGGTGGGTGATGGCGGCGCAGGCTGCGGGGGCTTCGTGGCGCAGGCGCTCGGTCATTTCGCGCGCCTGGGAGATGGCGCAGCGCTGGATTTCGTCATCGGAGGCGTTGCGCAGTTCGCGCACGATGCTGATGGTCTGGGGGTGTGGTTTCATAATGTGTTTTTGAGGGTGGTGATTATTTTGTCGCGCGTGGGCGTTTTTGCGGTGCGGTGCCCCAGGCGGAGGTGTGGCGGGGGTTCAGTGGTGGTGGAGGGCGCCGGGGCTGCGCAGGATGGCGAGCAGGTCTGCCAGGGCGTAGGCCCGGCAGGGGGTGCCGCGCTTGCTGCAGGCGGGCTTGCGGCGCAGCAGGGGGCTGTTTTCGACCAGCAGCTGGTGGCGCGTTTCGGCGGGCAGGTCGCGCAGGGCGGTGGCGGCGAAGTTGCGGGTGCACCACCCGCCCGGCAGGATGCCTTCCGGCCCGTGGGCGGCCAGGGGGGCTGCCAGCGGCGGCAGCGGCCACCAGAGGATGAGCCGCCCGCCTTCCCCCCGCTTGCTGCGGGCGGGGCCGGCGTGTTTCTCGGCCACCAGGCGGGCGCGCCCGGCGCTCCACCCGGTGAGGGCGCAGAGTTGCGGCAGGCTGATGCTGCCGCCCAGGGACATGGAGGAGGTCATGGGAATTACGAATTACGAGTTACGAGTTACGAGTTACGAGTTACGAGTTACGAGGGGTGGGTCAGGCGCCGATGGTGCCGAGGAGGGCGTCTTCTTCCTCCGGGGTCATGGGGCGGGGTTCGACGGGGGCCGGCTCTGCGATGAGCGGGGCCGGGGCGGGCAGGGCTGGCTGCGCTGCGGCCACCGGCTCCGGGGCCGGCGCGGGCGGCAGGGTGTGCTTGGTGTAGGCGGTGACGTCCATGCCGTTCAGCGCGGCAGCGCCGGCGAGGGTCATGTAGTCCTGGAGCGGGATTTCTATGGTTATGGTCATTACAAGAAAGTTGTATTTCTGAAAAGAGAACTACAACAAAATAGTAGTTTCGTCAAGCGAAAAATGCAACTTTCTTGTAATTTATTTTGCCGGTCGTTTGTTTTTTTCTTGCAAAAATGCAACTTTTTTGTAGAATGCAGCCATGGACGATATCGAAGAAATAGAAAATTTTCGCTCAAGAAAAGGCCTCACTATAGCCAGCTTGGCTTCTGAGTTAGGGGTAACGCCGTATTACCTCGGACAAGTGTTAAAACGAAAGAACAAGCTCACGGAAGGGCTGAAGGCGCGTTTTGTGGCGTTGCAGGCGCGGCAGAGTCCGAGTTTCCGGGACGTGGTGCCGCTGGTGGTGCGCTTTACGGCGGAAGAGTATAGCCAGCTGTGCCGGGCGGCGGGGGTGGAGCAGCTGAGCCCGGCGCAGGCCGAGGAATTCTGGCGGGCGCGCATCCTGGACGAGCTGGTGCCGCAGGCGCGTGCCACAGTGGCCGCGGCACTTGCGGCGGAGGAAAAGCAGACGCGCGAGGCAGAGTCTTACCAGGAGGAGCACGCGCCGGCTGGGGAGTTGTCGTTTATGAATGGGGCGGGGGTGCCGAAGGCAGAGGTGGCATTTGGCGCGGCGGAGGTGTTGAGTGCGCTGGCTGATCATGTTTTTGCACCGGTGGAGCTGGTGGCGGAGCTGGATGAGCGGCTGGCGGATGCCCGGAAGTATGTGAGGGGAGATGAGGAGGTGGCGGTGAGGGTGTGTTTGTGGAAGGTGAGAGTGGCTAAGAATGCTGAAGAGCGCGCCGAGGCGCGGCGGGAGCTTTCGAAGGCTTGGAATGAGCTGCTGGGGCTCAGCAAGCTGGGGAAGGCCCGCCGCGAGCAGGCGGCGGCGGCGAAGAGGAAGGCCCAGGAGGTCGTGTTGAAGGGCTGAGCGGCCACGGCCCCGCTGCGCGCGGGGCTTTTTTTGTTGCTTTTGTGTGGTGAGGGTGTTAGGATGGCTGGCGCTATGCATACGGTCAATAAGATGAAGATCTGGCGGCAAGACCAGGGGCTGACTATTAGCGAGTTTGCGGAGAAGCTTGAGGTTTCGGCTGAGTATCTTGGGGCGGTTTTGTCTCACAAGCGGCCGTTGACGAAGGGGATTAGGGCTCGGTTCATCGCTATGCTGGCGGAAGATAGCCCTAGTTTCCGGTCAGTGGTGCCTCTTGTTATCCGTTTTACGGCAGAGGAGTGGGCGGAGATGAAGGAGAAGCTGCCGCCAGGGGTGGATTTGGAGGTGTTTTTGAGGAGGTATGTTTTGGGTGATATGATAAATGAGGCTAGGGCTTCCGTGGCCGCTGCTTTGGAGAATGAGGGGGCTCCGCTTCCGGATTTTATGAAGAGGTCTTCTGGTATGTGAAAATTTATCAGTTTTGTTTTTGGCAAGGGAAAGCCCTCGGCGGATGTTGCCGCGGGGCTTTTTTTCTTGCAAGAAGCAGGTGAGTGTGTTAGTTTGAGGAGACTATGAAACAGCGACTTGCATTAGCGAAGTTTTTTGCGCGAGGGATGGCTCTTGATCAGGAGTGTCAGCGATTGATGGCAGAAGCGAGGAAGGAAGTGGAGAAGGCTGAGGAAAAGGCAGAGGCTGCTCAGAAAAAGGCCGATAAGATGTACGAGAATATGAGCGAGGAGGCCGCAGAGCGCGCTTTTTATGAGGATAAAGCTACGGCTGCGGATAGAGCGCAGGAGCGCGCAGATGCTTTGTCTGAAAAGGCAGAGGATGCTGCCGATCTTTTGAATGCCCTGGAATATTTTTATGAACCTTTCAATGAAGGGATGACCGCGTTAGGTGAGAGTTTGAAAGATGCGGATTGTGGGGTGGAGATTGCTCCGGAATGGATAAAGTTGCCGAGTGAGCCGGCGGAGGTCAAGCGGTTTTTGATGAGGGTGCTGCAGCGTGTTTATGAGCCCCAGGTGGGAGCCTACGTTCTTGTTATGAAGCTGGTGGCTGAGAGGTATCCGGAGGGGGCGAGGGTTTCGATGGCCTGGGATGAATCGCGTGGGTGCTGGGTGAAATCGGACAAGTGTGGTGGTGAGGAGTGGCCTGTGTTGGGGAGAAAGAATTATGCATGGCTGCGCGGTAAGGCCGGGCAGGAGGTCATTGCCGCGTTGTATCAGGGGACTATGGAGGAGTATTTGTTCGAGCTTCCTCCGGCGAAGAAAAAGGGCGAAAAAGAGTCCCAAGCAGAGGGGTAAACTGAAAGAGATGATTTCCCACACCCCACTATTGCCCGGCCGCCCGCCGGGCTTTTTTTTCGAAAAGGTGTTGACAGGGGGCGCGTGGTGTGGTTGAATAGGGGCACAGGGGGTGGTTCCCCTGCATTGTTTGAAAAATGGCCGCGTCGGCGAGAGCTTGCGCGGCTGTTTTTTTTGCTTGTTTTTTTTTTGCAAAAAATATCGTATTAGCTTGACAATAAACGGATAACAATATATAATGCGCTCGCCGCTACTGCGGTATGAAGCCGTAGGGCGGCATTTCAAACAATGAAACAAAAACCTACGACATCGAAAGCAGTGACCGCCCTGGTGGTGGTTGAATTAATCCTCAGCATTATCTACCTGACGCGTGAGCTGCTGAGATAAAGACAAGGCCCTGCCGGTGAAAGCCGACAGGGCCGCGTTTTTGCGCGGGGGTGCGCGAAAGGTGGGTGGGGTGGTTATTTGTCGCTGTTTTTGTTCTGGAGCATGGTCTGAAAGAAGGGCCAGAAGAACCAGGCAAAGAGTGCAGTTGTGCCCAGGATGATACTCAGGGGGATGTATTTTTCTTCGATGGCGAGGTAGCTTACCAGGGCAAGGAAGCCGGTGACGATGATGCCGGAGATGATTTTGGAGGTCATCTCGGAGTTGTAGATGTATTTCTGCTGCTGTTGCTTGAGCTGGAATTCGCTCTGGAGTTTCTGGTGCTCGAGTTCGGCGGTGTTTTTGTCGAAGCTTTTTTCGAGGTGGTGGCGGTGTTCCTGCTCCTGGGTGACCATGGCGATGGCTTTTTCGCGGAGGTCGGGGGGCATGGCGGCGACGGCCTGCATGTCCTGCACGGAGGTGCTGAGGGCCGGCGGGGTGGGGAGGGTGAAGTTTAAAAAGAGAGGGGGTGGGTTCTCCACGCCGGGGGGTGGGAAGATGGGTGCCGTGGTGGCTTTGATGACGGGGGCGTTTTTCATTTTCTGCCCTTCGTGCGGTTGAGGTCGCGGACGACGCGGGAGAAGTCAGCGGCGACGGCGGAGAAGTCTGCCGCGATGCCGCGAGGTGCGGTGCGCTTGGGTGGGGTGTAGTTGAGGGTGGTGGTGCCGGCGTAGAGCTGGCTGGTTGAGACCGCCCCCAGGGTGACCACGGAGAGGAAGCCGTGGGCAAAGGCGTTTGCGCAGGTGGTGGTGGTGTGCGGTTTCATGGTAAGGGGTATTTTAGCGGATGGTGGCAGTGGTGTCAAGGGGTGGGGCGGGGGAATCTGAATTTTTTTAGATGGCGGCGCGGGGCGATTTTGCTCGGTATTGCGCGAAAATGTGTGAAAGTTCTTGACTTGGGGGGTGGTGTGGGGTGTAATTGCGCTGTAAGGTGGCAACGCCTTGCCCCGGGAGGGGTCCCGGGTTCTCATGATAAATTTGCAGGCCGCCGGGGTGATGAGCCCCGGCGGCCTGAATGTTGTACGACCGACGCGATATGCGCACTGCGGTGAAAGTCCGCGCGGAGCCGCGATGATGCGGAATCCCAGACCTGAAGAACAACTGCGGGGAGGTAACGAACCGTGGAAGAGGAAGTTCGAGGGGAAATCCCGACTGTAC
>JAFSFD010000034.1 GCA_017435365.1 Akkermansia sp.
CTCAAATAGGCCTTTTTACGCGAATTATTTCGAAAGTGACTCTATTCACCATGCTACAATACATCAACCTCATGAATAACCAGCCGTTGAATCAAATGCGCTATACTTTGTCCGCTTGAAATTTAATTATTCCAACGCGTGTGAAATTTATGCTGAGCATAGGCGTCCAATATTTCTTTCTCGCTGTAGGGACCATCTGGGAATCTACCTGGTTCAAAGACGTAGTATTCCCCCAAGGGCGGACTTGGTGCCGTTATCTGTCTGGAAGTGGGAGTCTCAGGCAGAGGCGGTGGGGTGAGGGACCGGGGGGGCTGCCGGACATCAAAAAAATGATTTATCGGCAACCACTCACTGGCTCCTTCGTGCCAGGCTAATGTACCCTCGGGATACATGCCATGTTCGAAGGCTCGCTTCACCATGGCCTCATCGTAAGGCCCATGGGGGGATTCCCCCGGTTCGGCTATGTGGAATTGCTTCATGGCGATTTGGTGCAAATTGTCGCTTTGCTGCTAATTGTTTTTGAAGAAAGCGTATAGTATATGGGCGATTATAACAGCGGCCACCCACATGAAGGTTTTGAGAAGTACGGGTAGTTTGTAACTGGAATGAATGTGCCTAACATGATGATGATTAGTTATTATGTGGTTGCCCTGTTAATCAGCTGCTCAATGTCTTCCTGCTGCTTATTCAGCATAGCGGTGATATCGTCTTTTGCGTCTACAGGAAGCGTTGCCGCAGGGAGTTCCGGCGCCATGGAGTTCAGAAGAGAGGAGAGGGCTTCCATGGAAGAGGCCAGATGCCCCCGAATTTCAGATGCCTGTTTTGCGGTCAATTCCTCAATGGTGCGCTGGCAGGTGGCATATGCTTCCCATGCCTCGCGGAATGAGGGCGATTCCATGCTGGATTCCAATGTGACACGGAAGATGCCGGGCTTATATTCATGCACCTTTGCCTCTCCGGAAATGATGGATTTACAAAGCTCATGGAAGCAGAAGCCGGCAGCCAGCCCAAGTGAAAGGAAGGGGGAAATGGCTCCTGCACCACCCAGAATGGCAGCTCTCGTGCCGGTGAAGATTGCCTTGCGGATTCGCTCCTCAGCCGGGCGATTGCGCCAGAGCAGCAGGGAGACTCCCAGGCCCAGCAGGGAACCGCCTAGCGCTGCCCCGAAGAATTCTTCAATTGTGACTGTAAGTGCGTCGTAAGTGGTGATTATGCCTGCCGTGACGTTTTCAAATCCCGCAGCTATCAGCAAAGGGTTGAACGTTTTGAAGCCTGCATAGATTTCGAGACCGCCCTCAACATAGGTGTCGAAGAAACTCCAACCATTCAGCGAGCCGCCATTCAGAGCCATAAGTAAATCTGTGTGACTTTCTGAAACAGCCATGATGCCAACGGTGCCATCTGCGATATTCAGGCACATGTAGCCTTTATTTATTCCACAATCGGCCAGAATTTGTCCGATTCCGTTGGCTGAGAAACCAGGGATGGGTATGCCGGCTTTGGTGGGAAAATCAGTAAATAGTATGTGGCCTGCGCGATGGAGTGCAGCTTCAGGATCTGAAACCAGTTTGGGAACAACATCGGTCAGAAGGTCATGCCCATCTTTCCATCTGTGCCATTGCCCCTTTAATTCATCCGCCACGGTGTCTTTGGCTAAATCCGGGAAGAGTGAATCCACATATTTCCGAAGCACCTTAGCATCCAAGGTTCCATACCAATATCGACCAGCGATACCCGCAGCCTTTATCGCAATTTGGTCTAAGGAAAAGGTGTCCATATGCAGCGTAGTGAGCGGGTGCCCGGTTGAGCACCCGCTGATAAGCATTATTTTTGCTCAAAATCACGAACTTCCCAGAGTTCTGCTATGGTTTTTCTGAGAGTTTCCCGCAATGTTGCTTCAGCTTTGTCAGATAAATCTGTCGGATTTTTTGCAGCATAAGCAAAGTACGCGGCGATGCCGATCAAGCCAAGGCCTCCAACTACGAGTACTATAGGACCGAAAACCGCGCCTCCTACGAAGAACGCTACTACGGTTTCCAAAACAGTTGCAGTCCATCCCAGTGCTATGGCAACGCCTGAAAGAATTGCGGCGATACCAGCCATTCCGGCAAGCAGTGATTTTGCTGTTTTAATGTGTATAATCCTTATCCTTGCGCTGGGAGACACAACTGCTAGGGCTAAATGGCAGGCTGCTTCGACAGGCTTGGGAACCTCCGTCGTTTGCATATATTCACAGTAAGATTGTTTTACCGCGTCGCAGAGATCGTTAAAGTCTGTGTAGTTAAGGTATTGTTTCTCCACTGGCTTTTGGGCCAGAATTTGATGCTTCTTTACAGTGATGATTTGGTTCATCTTTGTTTGAAGTTCGGTTAGCGATTTTGGCTTTTCCATAGTGGTGTCCTTTCTAGATGTGTGTGTTAGTGGGGAAAAGGGGCTCATCCCGGGCAGCGGGTGGAATTGTGGCGCTGGCAGGGGACGGAGGGGAAGGTGGTGGATGGTTCCGGGGTGGTGGAGCAGGTGGTGTGGGTGGAGAATTCCCGGCTGCGGCGGTTGCAGATGCCGAAGAGGATGCCTTGGAGCACATCCTGCGGGTCGAGGTTGAGCGCGCTGGCCAGGGCGCATACGGTGCGTCCTGCTGGGGAATCAGTGGATATCTCGATGGTTTTCATCGCGCGTGAGGGTACTTGTGTATAGTATTATACAGCCTGTATGTTGGATTATGATGCAAACTATACAGAGTGTCAAGGTGGAAATGAATTTGTTAGGAGCAAATCGCACTTTTGGTAGCATTTCCTTCTTGATATTGGGCATGAGCTTGCTTAGAATGAGTGCATGTGCGACAGTCAGGAGCTTCAGGAGTGGATGCGTGAGCGTGGTATCAGCCAGACCGTGCTCGCGAAGCGACTGCAATGCACCCGGAGCACCATAAACCGCATCCTGAACGGCAAGAGTAAGCCCAGCCCCATGCTGAAGGCCCGCATCCGGGAGCTGATGGAGGAGGGGGAGGGTACCATTACCGCCGTGGTGCCGGATGAGATGGAGGCCATGCTGCGCCAGTGGGCGGAGGAGGCGCACCTGAGCATTCAGCAGCTGCTGGATGATCTGCTGGCCAGGCTGCCCAAGGCCGGGCAGAAGTGAAGACTTTCTGCCTATTTCCTTCGGAGTGGTAGGATATTAATATGTGGCACCGTTCTTACGTGGAGCGGTGCTTTATTTTTTTGTAAATAAATGTGATTTCAGGTAGATTTTTCTTGCGTGAAGCACTATAGTGCGATATAATGTAACAGCCGTTGTTTCAATAAGGAAAGAGCGGATGGAGATAAAGGCGAAAGCCAAACTAAACCAATAGAAATACAACATAATGGCAAAGCTAAGTAGCAAAACAAATGAGGTGCCGGCCGCGAATTCCGTGGCTGGACAGGTGTGCATTCTGAGCGCGGAGCAGCTGGAAGCTTTCAAGACGGGCTTGCTGGCTGATGTCCGGGTTCAGGTGCAGGATGTGCTGGATGGAATCCGAGGTTCTGATATGAATCGGCAGCGTTATGGAACAGCGAGCCAGATTGGGCAGATGATGGGGGTTACTAAGGCTACGGTAAACCGGGTGCTGGCTGGTATGCCGAGTATTCATTTCATTCAGACTGAAGATTATATGGGGCGTAAGGGAGATAAGCACTATGATGTGGATGAGTTCTTCAACGCCTTCCTGTACCAGGACAACAGGAATGGCAATGGTGTGCAGACCATCAAGGTTGACAAGAAGGCAAAAGCCCGGGTGTGATGTAGGGCTTATCTGGTGATTCAGGCTCAGATTGTAAGGGCGTGTCAGCAGGCCCGGGGATGAGCTGCAAGATTTAATAGTGACGGGCCGTGTTCCTGAGAACATGGCCCGTCGTGTTGCTGGTGGGTTGTGAAGATGTCGAGAGCCGGGAATATGAGCCTGAAAACAAAAAACGATTTAAATGGGCCTAGAAATGGCGTTTGTAGGCATGGATGGTAAAAGTATCCAGAAAAGAAAACAAACGCGTTTTAGGGGTATTCTGGTGCTTTTATGGGGTGAGTGTGGCGTGATGTTGCCGGGGCGAATGTGAAGAGTGGGGGTTATTAAGCTAAGTTTTAATTTATTCATAGGCTTTATACGCGCGAGTAAAAACGCGCATGCGCGCACCCCGGTGCGCGCCCGCGTTCTTTCTTGGAGCCCTTTATAATGTGAAAGAAAATTATGTAATAATTTTCGATCTCTACCTTACGAAGTAAGGTAGAGTTCACATACCTTCCTTTATGAAATAAAGGGAGGTGTCTTCGCGCGGGGGCGTGTAGGCGCTACGCGCGAGGGTTGTGTTTTGCTTAACGCGTTGGGTTACAAAGGATTAGGGAAAATGGATTTTTGTAACATCAATGCCGTTAAAGAGTTACGAAATTGAGCTTTTTTGGGCGTAGAAGTGTGAGGTTGGCTGATTGACATCCCGGCAATGTATTGATTATGCGTAAAATAGCGGAACCGATGTCCATTTTGGTGCCGCTTTTTTGTCCGCTGGTTCCGGTCGCGTTACTCGTTGCGGGGCTTTTTCAGTAAAAATCGCTCTTTTTTGGCCATTTTCATCCCGGATATGGTGGGTCCAATGTGCTGCCAGCGCTGCGATTATAGCGGGAAAATGGTGTTCTCGTGCTAAAAAAACATCTTCTGGGAGGCTTTTTTTGTCCTTCGCGGTGCATTCGGCAATCGTTGCGGGGCGATTGGGGGCTGCGCTTTTGCTGTTTGGCAGGGAGTAAATGGCATTTTTCTATCAATGAATGGTCTGCACTGGGTGATTCTGGGCAGTTTTTCCACTTGCCCGGGTGGTATGCGCAATAATTTGCCCTATTTACACAAAAAAACGCATTTACGTAGAAAGTCTTAGTGCCATTGCCGCTTTCCTTCGATGATGCGCTTCGAGATGAGCTGGACGGCGATTTGAATCAGGTTCTTTATTATGATATTTCTGGTGACTGTTATCATGGTTCTCTCTGCGGTTAGTAATATTCATCTTCATGTTCCGGGGAATGGAGGCTGTTGGTATCCCGGCGCTCAGTGAGTTCGTGTTCCAGCCAGCGCAGGAACACCAGACTTGCGGTGATGATGAGTTTTGCTGCGATTCGTTTCATTGTTGGGTTCGGGGGTGACGCTGCGCTGGGGATTCCCAGCCAGCCGGTTCAGTTCCTGGGCAATGGTTTCGGCACCACAGCGGTACATGGTTACTGCCAGGAGGGTGGAGCCACGCCGGACACACCAGTGTTTCCTGCCGGTGTGATCGGAATGGTACTGTTCTGCGGTGTATGTGTTGGTTTTCATGGTCGTAGAATGAAAATACCCCGGCAGACACGATGCTGCCGGGGTGTTGATTGCTTCTTGTATTACAGGGTTATGCCTGTTTTCTGTAATCTGGCCGATTGAGCCAGGGACATGCCTCTTCGGTATCGGCCATCAGCCATTTGTCAAAACTCTGGAAAGCCAGAGTTTTCTCCGATAATGAGGCATGGTAGTAATACTCCCCTTCCACGTCGCTATTGTCAGCATGGCCCACAATGGCCTTCACGAGGCGGCTGGGAATGCCGATGTTGTTCAGGCTGGATACCATGAACGAGCGCAGGGAATGGAAGCTGGTGAGCACTCCCTTGCGTTTTCTGCCGCCTTCAGGGGGTTCTGTCTGGCGGTACATTCTCAGGCTCTTGAGCAGGGTTGTAAACTCAGTTGATAGATGCCCGCGTCCGGTCTTGTATGTGTATGCCATGTGCGGGAATACATATTCTTCCCGTTCACCTGCTGCTGCCTTAATTTCCTTCAGTCGATTAAGCAAGGGCGGGAGAATCGGGTTTTCGATTTTCAGCCCGGTCTTATTGCTGCTGAAACGTATAATGCCGTTTTGCAGGTCAATACAGCTCCATTTCATTGTGGCAACATCTCCCAAGCGCTGTCCGCCGGAATAGATGCAGAATTTGACCATATCCTGCCACAAGGGCGGGAGCTTGGTAAACAGGGTGCGTATTTGTTCCCGGGTGAACGGTTCGTGGTGAACGGTATCAGCCTTGGGTAATTTCACACCTGCCCATGGAGAACGGGTGAGCAGACCATCTCGTATTGCTGTATTGAATACGCATGACAGATGCGCCCTGAATTTCTTCACGGTACCGGCGCTCATTGTTTTTGACTGGTCATCGATGAATCTCTGGCACATGTCCCGGGTGATGCGGTCCAGTCGCTTGGCTGAATCTGCACCCAGATGTGAGAGAAATAAGTTATGTGCCCGTTTGGCATTGCTGACGTTCTGGAGGCCGCCAGCGGGCTTGAATGCAGTGATGTAGTCATGGGCTGAGGGGATGCGTACTCCTGACCCCGCGGCTTCTGATGCTGCTCTTAACGCGTCAATCTGCTTGTCGAGCATGGCGTCACCTCTTGCCAAAGCTTCGATTTTATCGGCCTGCTGGCGGGCCAGGTTTTCCAGCTGCCGGGCGGTGTATCCCTGCTGTTTGATTTTTACTCCTGTGGTTCGAATCATCTTCTTGCCATTAAGGTAGAAGATTGCCATCCATGTCTTTTTTCTTTTTACGATGCCTGCCATTGGCTTTTTTTTGTTCTATTGGTTGTGCTCCCGGAGCGAGAGTGAACATGCCGGAAAAGGGGTGCACCAAGGGGTGTACCAAGGGGTGTACCAAGGGGTGTACCAAGGGTACCCTAAAGGGGTGCACCACGCTATGTCGCGGTATGTTACACTATGTATGCTAAAACCCTTAAACGACAATGACCCGCAGGCCTGAACCTGCGGGTCATGTTACTGTTTTTTAGCGTACCGGCTGTGGGACTCGAACCCACACTCTTAGGGGAACTCGATTTTGAGTCGAGCGCGTCTACCATTCCGCCAAGCCGGCGCTTGTGGGGTGATGTGCGATGATTAAAACGTGAAATGCGCGGAGAGTCAAGATAAATTGAAGATTATGCCATGAAATTGCTGTGCGGCTTCAGTGCTGTAGTGGGATGTGGCAGTATAGCGTGGCTTTGTCGCCCGGGTGGGAGGATGCCAGAACGCCTTCCAGAACGATGGAGCTGCGGGTCCAGGTTTTTACGCTCCATGTGCAGCGCTCGTCCGTAGCGTTTTCGATTTTGTAATAAAGCTCTTCTGTTCCGGGCAGGAGACGGTAGATGCGGGCGCTGTTCTCCTTGCTGGCATAGTTGTTGAACACAATAAGGTATTCCGGGGCTAGGGGGGACCAGGCATAGCCGAAATGACGGATTGAGGTGCCAAGCCGGGCCGGCCAGGAATCCCCACGGTACAGCATGAGGTGTTTTTCCTCGCCATCTGCAGAGTTTTCGACTCGGAGCCGGGCGCAAGCCTCCGCCAGCGGATAGGATTCTCCGGTTTTCATCCAAGGGGTGTTGATGTGAGTCAGTCCGGGTGCGGCAGGGGCGGTGTAGTGGGCTGAGTATTCCGGTTGTATTATTGGCGTCTGCGGCGTGTGGCACGCCGGGAACAACGCCGCCAATAGGAATAAAAGCTCTTTCTGGAGATAATTATTCACTGTTCCTTATTCATTATTCGCTTTTAAAGTGTTTCCCAGGGGTGGCCGGTGGCGGTGGCGTAGGCGGGGTGGGCCCAGAGTCGCCGGGACATGAGCCCGGGGCTGAGCAGCCCCAGCAGGAAGCGGCGGCGCTGGGCGGGGCGGTCGAACTCCGGCATGGGCTTTTCCGGCGTGCAGAAGTCGGACGGGGAGTAGGGCGGCAGCTCCGGGGCCGGGGGCAGGGGGGCAGTGAGCCCGAGGCAGGCGGTGCAGTGACCGCAGGCGGGGCGGGGAGCCTCCACAAAGTATTGCTCCAGTGCATCATTCAGGCAGGTGGGGGCCAGCAGCATATCTACGATGGACTGCTGGCGGGCGAGGTCGGCCTCGCGGCGGCGGGTGAAGGAGGCGCTGAGCCCGGCGGCCACGCTGCGGGCATCCGGCACGGGGGCTCCGGGCACCTGCTGCAGGCAGAGGGCCAGCTGGCGCATGGTGAGCTTCCATTCGCCGGCGGCTTCGCATTCGTAGAGGTATTCCACGGCCTCGGCAAAGGTGCATCCCCAGGCGAGGGCAGCGTCTTCCACCTCGCCTTCGCGGTGGGAATCCAGCCAGCGGAGACGGGCGCACTCGGCGGCATCGCGGCCATCGGTGATGGTGCTGAGGGGGTAGAGGGGCTTCACCTTGTAGTATTTGCTGCCTTTGCTTTCGATGCGCACGCTTTCTTCCATGGCCATGAGGGCGCGGGTGGGCACATCATCCGGCACGTCGCAGCCTGTACCCAGTTCCCAGAGGGAGACGATGCGCTGCCCGGCAGGGATGAGCCAGCGCACGCAGCGCAGCACGCCCTCGGCATCCGGCTCGGCGGCGAGGATGCGGTTGCGGGCTTCCACTAAATCCGGTGCATGCAGCAGGATGAGGCTGGTGCAGGGCGCACCATCGCGCCCGGCGCGTCCGGATTCCTGCAGGTAGGCCTCCGGGGAGGATGGGGTGCTCCAGTGTACCACGGCGCGCACATCCGGCTTATCAATCCCCATGCCGAAGGCGATGGTGGCCACCAGCACGGTGATTTCGTTGCGCAGGAAGGCATCCTGCAGGCTCTCGCGCTGGTCTGCCGGGAGCCCGGCGTGGTAGTGGGCAGCGTGGTGGCCCTGGCGGCTCAGTTCGCCGGCGAGCCATTCGGTTTCCTTGCGGGTGCGGCAGTAGACGATGGCCGGGAGATTGCCGGCGCTGCCCAGGAAATCGAGCAGGGCGGGCATGCGCTCCTGCACCGGACGGCAGATGCGGGTGATATTCGGACGGTAGGGGGGAAGGACGATGCGGTTCTGCGCGGGAATGCCGAAGGTCTGGCCGAGGTCCTGCTGCACGCGCGGGGTGGCGGTGGCGGTGAGGGCCAGGGTGGCATGTGGGCGCAGCTGCGCTTGCAGGGCGGGGAGCTTCAGGTAGTCCGGCCGGAAGCTGTGTCCCCATTCGGAGACGCAGTGGGCTTCATCCACCACCAGCAGGGAGAGGGTGGCTGCGGCCAGTGTCTGCCTCAGCTCGCGGTTTTCCACGGATTCCGGTGCCACGAAGAGGATGCGGAGCTCCCCGTTGCGCAAATCGGCCAGCACGCGCCCGCGCTCCTCCGGTTCCAGCGTGGAATCAAAGCGCGCGGCGGAGATACCCAGGGCTCGCAGAGCTTCGCACTGGTCGCGCATGAGCGCGATGAGCGGCGAAACCACCAGCGAGGTGCCGCCCAGCAGTTCCGCTGCCGCCTGGTAGCACAGGCTCTTGCCATGCCCGGTGGGCAGCACTCCCAGCGCATTCTGCCCCGCCAGCACCAGCTCAATCAGCTGCCGCTGCCCGGTGCGCAGCTCTTTCTTGCCGAATTGCGCCAACACACGTGCTTCTGACTCTGCGGTGAACTCCATGCCCCCATTCTAGCAGTTTCGCAGCCGTGCAAAAGCTCAAAATCTGCCTTAATGATACCAAAATGGTGGAAAAATGAGAGTTTATACCAATTTTTTATTGCATAGTAAAACAATAGGTGATATAGTGATGCTGTGAGTCATCTTGCTCACTTTGCATCAGAACCCCAAACCATAGAAAGAAACACTGATATGAAGAAACTTGCTCTTGCCTTGCTTGCCGTGGCTTTCAGCTGCGGTATGGCCACTGCCCAGGACCCCGCTCCGGCACCCACGGCGCCGACTCCCTGTGTGAAGAAGTGCTGCGCTAAGAAAGCGGAGTGTCCGCAGAGGAAGTGCTGCCCCAAGAAGAAGTGCTGCCCGAAGAAAGCCGAATGCCCCGAAAAGAAGGCATGCTGCCCGAAGAAAGCCTGCTGCCCCGGGAAGGATACCTGCCCGAAGAAGGACTGATAATCCTGCCCGTTGCCCTACCCGCTCATCCGGTTCTCTCCTTGCCGGGTGAGCGTTTTTTATTGCCTGGAATACAGATAACAAGAAAATACTGCCAAAAAGATAGGAAAAATGTGTTCTAACTGCATTTTTTTATTGCAAAGGGAGGAAAAATTCAGTAATTTGCAATCAGCAGGCGGGGGTGAGCGTCTCCCACCACCCGACGAAGCAAGAAATCCCGAAGAATAGAAAGAAATCCGCAATCATGAATACGACAACACTGAAAAAGCTGGCTCTCTCCGTTCTTGCCGCAGGTGTGGCCTTCGGCATGAGCGGAACCGCAAATGCGCAGGATGTGAACTGGGCAGACCGGGAGGGGGAAACTCTTTTGATGAAGGCTGCTGACCGTGGCCATGTAGCAGAGGTGACACGCCTGCTGGCTGCCGGTGCGCAGGTGAACACGAAGGACAACGATGGCGAAACAGCCCTGATGATGGCCGCCGATGATGGCAATGCCGCCATTGTGAAGCTGCTGCTGGAAGCCGGAGCCAATGTGAACGACGCCGATGAGGACGGGGAGACTCCGCTCATGTACGCGGCAGACAGTGGCAACCCGGCCACGGTGAAGCTGCTGCTGGAAGCCGGTGCCACGGTCAATGTCGTCGACAACGAGGGAGAAACCCCGCTGATGAAGGCAGCGGATGAGGGCAACGTGCCGGTGATTCAGCTGCTCATTTCTGCCGGTGCAGATCTGAATGTGCAGGACAGTGAGGGCGAGAGCGCATTGGACAAGGCTCAGGACGAGGGCAATTTCCGTGCCGTGCAGGTTCTGCGTGCCGCCGGAGCCCGATAAAATTGTACGCATAACGTCAACGCGAGTCACCGCCGCCCGGCCAGCGCGCCCGGCGGCGGTTTTTGCAGCCCGAATTCCGCGAAAGTACGGGAAAAATAACCGTTTTGACTTTACAAGAGCGTGAGGCGGGCGTATAAAAAAGCTTAGCCATGCACGCACCGAGCATTGTTCATTCGCTAAAGACGTATAACCGCAAGACATTTTTTTCTGACCTGGGAGCCGGTCTGACCGTGGGTGTGGTAGCCCTGCCGCTCGCCATGGCCTTCGCAATAGCCTGCGGGAGCAGCTCCATCACCCCCAGCACGGGCCTCATCACTGCGGTGGTGGCGGGCTTTCTGATTTCGCTGCTGGGCGGCAGTAAGTTCCAGATTGGTGGCCCCACGGGCGCCTTTGTGGTGCTGATTTCCGGCGTGGTGGGCAGCTTCGGTTTCCCCGGGCTGGTGCTCTGCACGCTGCTGGCGGGGCTGTTCCTCATCATCTTCGGCGTGTGCCGCATGGGCTCGCTCATCAAGTTCATTCCCTATCCGGTGACTACGGGCTTCACCAGTGGTATTGCCGTCACGATTTTCTGCACGCAGATTAAGGATTTGTTCGGTTTGCAGATAGACCGGGCAGTGCCGGCGGAGTTCATAGCCAAGTGGCAGTGCTATTTTGAATATTTCCACACCGTGAACTACTGGGCACTGGGGCTTTCGGTGCTGACCGTAGTGGTGATACTGGTGACGAAGCGGCTGTGCCCGAAGGCTCCGTTCATGCTGGTGGGCATGCTGGTGAGCACCTTGGTGTGCCAGTGTTTCAACCTGCCGGTGGAAACCATCGGCTCCCGATTCGGCGAGCTGCCGCAGGGGCTGCCCATGCCCAGCCTGCCGGAGGTGGACTGGAAGCAGCTGCCCCAGCTGGTGCAGCCCGCCTTCGTGATTGCCCTGCTGGCCGCCATCGAGTCACTGCTCAGTGCAAGCGTGGCCGATGGTATGACCGGTTCTCGCCACCACCCGAACACCGAGCTTATCGGCCAGGGCGTGGGCAATATGGCCTCGGCCCTTTTCGGTGGCATTCCTGCCACCGGAGCCATCGCCCGCACGGCCACGAACATCCGCGCCGGTGGCAAGACCCCCATTGCCGGTATCATTCACGCCATTACCCTGCTGCTTATCCTGATGCTGGCCGGGCAGTATGCCGCCATGGTGCCGTTGGCCGCTCTGGCCGGTATTCTGGTGATCGTGTGCTGGAACATGGCGGAGGTCTCCACCTTCATTCACCTGGTGCAGGGCCCGCGGCAGGATGCCGTGGTGCTCTGCCTCACCTTCATCCTCACGGTGCTCATCGACTTGGTGGTGGCGGTGGAAGTGGGCGTGGTGCTGGCTGCGCTGCTGTTCATTGGCCGCATGGCCCAGATCAGCAATGTGGAATCCATTTCCCGCGAACTGGAGGGCGAGGACCCCGAGGAACAGCCCGGCCGCTCCCGTTACCTGCGCCACGTGCCTGCAAACGTGGAAATTTTCGATGTGCAGGGGCCCTTCTTCTTCGGCGCCGTGGAGCAGTTCAAGGACCGTGTGTTCCGCACGCTGGAGCGCGATATCGAGTATGTGCTGCTGCGCATGCGCCTGGTGCCGGCACTGGATGCATCCGGTCTGCACGCACTGGAGGATTTCCTGGCCTATTGCCAGCGCCGCAATATAACCCTGCTGCTCTGCGGTGTGCAGAAACAGCCGCACAAGGTCATCCGCCGCGATTCTCCCTTCATGCACGAGCTGCATGCTGAGAATATCTGCGAGAATATCGATGCCGCCCTGGAGCGTATCAAGCAGCTTGAGCAGGAGAAAGGGAAGCCCGGCGAGGCGTAATGAACGATTTTATCGCAGGCCCGGGCCTGCAAATACCCCGGCTGTGCGCCGGACTACTGGTTCAGATATGCTGAAAAACCACCGGTGGAGCAGGCGCTCCACCGGTGGTTCGGTAAACGGGTGGCGGTGCAGGATTAATCCCAGCACTGCAGGTCCTTGGCGATGTCGGGCATCTTGTCCTTGGTAAAGGTGGGGTCGGTGATGCCCTGGCGCTTCTGCTCACGGTAGTCTTCCAGGAGTCGGAAGGCATATTTGCCGAGCATGACGATGGCGATGAGGTTGCAGATGGTCATCATGCCCATGAAGAGGTCGGCCAGGTTCCACACGGTGCTGAGACTGGCCACGGAGCCGAAGAGCACCATGGCTGCCACGATGATGCGGTACACGGCCAGCACCCAGGGCTTCTTGCTGAGGTACTGCACGTTGGCCTCACCATAGTAGTAGTTGCCCAGCACGCTGCTGAAGGCGAAGAAGAAGATGGCAATGGCCACGGCAATGTTGCCCCAGGGGCCGATCTGCTGGCAGAGTGCGGCCTGGGTGAGCTTGATGCCGCTCGCATCGCTGCCGGCGGGAATGCCGCCCACCAGGATGATGAAGGCGGTGCAGGAGCAGATGATGAGCGTATCGCTGAACACGCTGATGGCCTGCACCTTGCCCTGCTTCACCGGGTGGGAGACATCAGCCGTGGCGGCCACGTTGGGGGCGGAGCCCATGCCGGCCTCGTTGCTGTAGAGACCGCGGCGGATGCCCTGCTGAATGGCGGCGCCGATGCCACCGGCCAGCCCCTGTTCCCAGCCGAAGGCGTGGGAGATGATGAGGGAGAAGACCGTGGGGATTTCCGTGATGTTCATGCAGATGACCACCAGGGCCAGGGTAATGTAACCCAGCGCCATGAAGGGCACGATGATGCTGCTCACGCGGGCAATGCTCTGGATGCCACCGAAGATGATGACGGCGGTGATGAGGGTGAGCACGGTGCCCATGTAGGACGGGGGAATGGCAAAGGCTTCTTCAAAGGCCTGGCAGATGGTGTTGCTCTGCACGGAGTTGAAGGCAAAACCGAAGGTGAAGATGAGCAGCACGGAGAAGATGGCACCCATCCACGGCTTCTTGAGACCGATGCTCATGTAGTAGGCCGGGCCGCCGATGTAGGAGGATTCGCCCTTGATTTTGTACAGCTGGGCCAGGGTGGATTCCACAAAGGCACTGGCGGCGCCCAGGAAAGCGATGAGCCACATCCAGAATACGGCGCCCGGGCCACCCAGGGCAATGGCTACGGCCACGCCGGCCAGGTTGCCGGTGCCCACGCGGCTGGCAATGGAGATGGCAAAGGCCTGGAAGGAGGAGATTCGCTCCACCCCTTCCTCTCGCTCTTCGTGCGTGCAGTTGCGGAACATGACCGGCAGATCCCTCAGCATGGTAATCTGCACAAACTTGCAGCGGATGGTGAACCAGATGGCACACGCAATCAGCATGGCGACCAGTACGTAGGTCCACAGTATGCCATTCAGAAAATCGACGATTTGAGTGAATATTTCCATGTTATGGTGCGGTAAGTCCGCAGTAGTCTACCAGCTTTTTATTGAAAATCAAGCTTTTAATATACGCTGCGGCGTAAAGAATGCAAATCCCCCTCTGCCGTGGGGGGCTGAGGGGGATTGACCTTATAGAAGGTTTTTTATTGTTCCGGAGCAGAGGAAATGCCAAGGTGGGCGGGCCAGTCGGTGGGGGCGGGTCCATCGTAAGGCTTGGCGGCGGGGGAGCAGAGGTCGAGCTCAGCGTTGTAATACGGGGTCTGCAGACCTACAAGCCCCAGCAGGGTGTGGAAGTAGTGCTCGTGACCAATCTGCATGGCGGTGGAGCTCCGCATCTGCTGCACGGCCTGGGCAAAGTGCGGGTTCAGCGCCTCGAATTCAGGCGAACAGATGGCAAATGCGCCAACGGCTGCTGCCTGGGTGGAGTGGAAGAAGCCCTTCTCAGCTCCCACGCGGGCGCGGCCCCAGGTGCCATCGTAGTCGCCCAGGTATTCGCCGTGGTCGCTCACGTAAATATACACATAAGGGCGCCCCTTGAGGGATTCCAGCACGCGGTGCACAAAGCGGTCGGTATAGTGAATGGTGTTGTCGTAGGCATTGCGCACGGCTTCCTCATCGCTTCCGTTGGGTTGCAGAATCGGCTTACTGGGGGTGAAGGGGGGATTCTCGTGGTCATAGTTACGGAAGGGAAGGTGGCTGCCTTCATTGTTCACCATGAGGAAGAGATTCTTCTTGCCGGATTCCTGCAGGCACTGGTGAATCTGCTCCGTGGCGTCCATGACATCGCCTCGCGTGTAATAGCGCTTGCTGCATGCCTGGGTGAGGTTGCGCAGCGCCTTGTCTGCGCGGATGGACTGCTTGTTGAGGGAGCCCAGGAAACAGCGGACATCGAAACCATTGGCCTTGAACAAATCGAGCACCGGCCCGCAGGTGGCTTTCATGTCATCTGCCGGTGTGCCATAGACGCCGCCTTCTGCGCGGCGGGCATTGGTGAGCAGCACGTGCAGGCTGGTCACCGTCAGGCCGGAGGCCGCCACGCAGCGCTTCCAGCTCATCAGGTTCGGCACCTTGGAAAGCAAAGGTGTGGTGTTGCGGCTGAATCCGTTGAAACTCAGATGGTCGGCGCGGACGCTTTCGCCAACATGAAACACAATGACGCAGCCTTCATTCCCCTGCAAGGTGGGGAGACTGGAGGGCTGAGCCGCGGGGGAGGGGATAGATGTGGCCAGCTTGGCATCGGCCTTGGCTGCTTTCTTCATGTCGCGGTAGGACTGGGAGGTGCGCTTGAATGCGCCGTTGATACCTACCTTGGAAAGCGAGGTGCAGCCATTCGGCAGGAAAGGATACAGGATGTAGAATGAGCAGATGGTGCAGATGACGGTGCCGAGCAGGGCCCGCTTGGGGATGGAGTGCAGCAGGCGGTTGAGCACGTAGCTGGATACTGCAATAATGGTGACGCCCAGCACGATGAGCGTGATATTCAGCGGGGTCACATAGACCATGAACTCCTCCTCCGAGCATTCCAGAGCCTCCACCAGCACCATGGAGTTCAGCATGGAGCGGTACTGGATGAATGCACCGGCTTCCAGCATGCCGATGAGCATGAGCGGAATGAAGAGGATGAATGAGAACCCGCGCAGCAGCAGCCAGATACCCACCACCACGCAGATGAACATGGCGGAGCTGTGGAAGAACAGCTCCGATTCGCTGTAGGTGAAGGGGCAGGTAAGCGCGGTCAGGAAGAAGACCATGGCAAGCAGGGCTGCCAGCTTGCCGGGCCGGGGCAGGCAGAGCCAGCCTTTCTTGCTGTTGATGATAAGGAAGATGATGCTTATCACCAGCACCAGTGAGCTTTTCCACCAGGAGGCGGCGGAAGCGAGGCAATAGGGCGTGTACAAATCAAATTTGACACACAGGGGCGTCAGCAGCAGGAGAGCCAGCATGCCCATCAGCAACCAGGAGCCGATGTTTTTGCCGGGCTTGACAGTGCCGGTGTTTTCGCTAATGTCGTTGTTCATGTTCAGTAGGATGAATGGAAGTTTTGATTGATAGAGATGGCAAACAGGTGGATTGTAGCACTTTTCGTATCAATGTTCAATGGTTTATAGTTGATGAAACGAAAGATTTATCGGATGAGAGGCAATGCCCGGCCGCCGTATCTGCCTCATGCAAATGAGATAATCATCCCGGCTGTCAGCAGGATGACGAGCACGATGGTGAGGCAGATTGCCAGAACCGCGCGTTTGCGGGAGAGGCGGAGCCAGCGGACGCCATAGCGGTATTGCAGGATGATGAACGCAATGTTGGTCAGTAGCTGGGTGCTCCATGTGGGAAGAACCCCGTGCAACAGAGTGCCGAAAAGCCAGAGGAGGGCCCCCAGCCCTGTGAGCGCTGCGCTGGTTCTGAGGATTTCGCGTTGCGTGCATTGCTTGCGGGCAACGAGAAAGTAGGAAATGTAGATAATGGCAAATAGAACAGCAAGAGCAACGGCTATGCCGAGAATAAACGGAATGATAATCATAATCAGATGAAGAGTTCAGGTTGTTTCGGCTCGGAGGCAATGGCGGTGAGCTTTGCCGTGAAGGCCTGCTCCATGGGCGGGGGCAGGATTCGGGCTTTGCGCGGGCAGATGGCCACGCAGCGCATGCAGAGAATGCACCTGGCGGCATCTGTGCTGCGCGGGTCACTCAGCGGGATGGCCCCCACCGGGCACTTGCGGGCGCACATGCCGCAGCCGCCGCAGGCATCCGTCACCAGCGGGGTGGCAGGCATCTGGGGTAGGGGGCGGTATTCTGCATTGCCGGGCACCTCCACGGTGCCGGGTGCGTCCTGCGCCAGTTTGGCCTCCACTGCGGCACCGAATTCCACGCACTTGGCGAGGTCGTCGGCATCCGGGCGTCCGGGGGCTATGCTGCGGATGATGCTGTGCTCAGCGATGAATGCCGCAGCAGCAATCACCGCGAAACCGGATTCCGTGAGGGTGGTTTTGAGCTCCAGCAGGGCATCTTCATACGCACGGTTGCCGTATACCACCACGGCAATGGCCGGGCCGCCCTGGCCTTTCAGGGCTCGCAGTCGCTGAATGGCCACAGCGGGCACGCGCCCACCGTACACCGGCACCACGGCGAGCACCGGCACCCAGGTGGGCACCTCCTGCGGCTCGACAGGGGCGCAGAGGTCGATTCGTTTGCCCATGCGGGCACCCGCAATGGCAGTGGCAATGGCGGAACAGCCCCCGGTGGGACTGAATACGGCGGAAATCCAGTTGTTCATACGAGGGTATTCTAGCATTGTTGAAGGGGTAAATCAAACGATAAATTGATGTTTGTCGTTGTCGGGGCACGGGACTTCAGTCCCGAAATAACGGTGCTTCCAATCGGGACTGAAGTCCCGTGCTCCGACAGAGTTCCCCGACTAATTCCAATTTATCGTTCTTTTGATTGCCGGAGCAAGAAGCGTGCGCCTTACGCAAATGCGCGGCGGGGGCCTGTATTGCGTTGACTGTTATCAATAATGTTGACACGCCATGTGTTTTATGTTAAGTTCAGACGCAACCTACTGAAAGAGAAATGCGGAATACCTTGAAGAATCTCCTCTCCCTGCTCCTGGTCGCTGTTTTGATGTTCGCCTCGCAGAGTTTTGCTGCGGCGGAGGCGGAAGTGGTGCAGAAATCCTCCTTTTGCGGCACCTTCTGGGCGCTGGCTCCGGCTATATTGGCCATCGTGCTGGCACTGATTTCCAAGGAGGTGTATTCCTCCCTGTTTGCCGGTATTGTGCTGGGCGCCTGCTTTGTGACCCAGTTTTCATTCTTCGATACGGTGGATTTTGTGGTCAATAATGGGCTCATGGCCGGCATGAAGGATACCACCGGCGTGTTTATCTTCCTGGTGATTCTCGGCGCCTTCGTCTGCATGATTAACAAGACCGGCGCCGCTCGCGCTTTCGGCGAGTGGGCGCAGACGCATGTGAAATCCCGCATCGGCAGTCAGCTGGCTTCCTTTGTGCTCGGTGTGCTGATTTTCATCGATGACTATTTCAACTGCCTGGCTGTGGGCAGTGTGATGAAGCCGGTGACGGATGCCAAGCGGGTATCCCGCGCCAAGCTGGCCTTTATCATTGATGCCACTGCGGCTCCCATTTGCATGATTGCGCCCATTTCGAGCTGGGCGGCGGCGGTATCGCAGTACTCCAGCGGCACTGGTTACAACGGGCTGGAGCTGTTCATTCACGCCATTCCGTACAATTTCTATTCGCTGCTCATGCTCAGTTTTGTGGTCATGCTGGTGCTGATGCGCTTTGATTTCGGCCCCATGGCGCGTTATGAACGCAATGCCATCAAGAACGGCGATGTGCACACCGTGGTGCCGGAGCAGGTTATGCAGGAGCTGGAGCACACCACACCCGGCCGTGGTAAGCTGGTGGATCTGGTGCTGCCCGTGCTGCTGCTCATTGCGCTTGAAACCTTTGCCTTGGTATATGTGGGCGGTATTCTGGAAGGTAAATCCTTTGCGGATGCACTCAGCTCGACCGATGCCACGGTGGGTCTGCCCTGGGGTGCCGTCATTGCCCTGGCGCTGGTCGTGGCATTCTACCGCATGCGCGGAGTGCTCAGTTTCCGTGCGGCTATGCGCTGCATCCCCGAGGGGTTTGTGGCCATGGTGCCGGCCATCCTCATCCTTACCCTGGCCACCTCTCTGAAGAACGTGACCTCTGCTCTGGAAGCACGCGAGTTCATCGCCTTCCACATGGAGCACAGCGCCGCCGGGCTGGTGAACTTCCTGCCGGCGGTCATCTTTGTGGTGGCCGGTGTGCTGGCCTTCTCCACCGGCACCTCCTGGGCCACATTCGGCATCCTCATTCCCATCGTGGTGAGCACTTTCGACCCCACCAGCCCGCTCATGTTCATTGGCATGTCCGCCTGTCTGGCCGGTGCAGTGGCGGGGGACCATTGCTCCCCGATTTCGGATACCACCATCATGTCCAGCGCCGGTGCGCAGTGCGACCACCTGAGCCATGTCTCCACCCAGCTGCCATACGTGCTGCTGGTTTCGGGCATTTCGCTGGTGGCTTTCCTGCTGGCCGGCTTCGTGCAGAACTGGTTCATCGTGTTCCCGCTGGCCTTCATCGGCCAGCTGGTTCTGCTGTTCGGCCTGAAGAGATATTTCACCCGCAAGCAGGCGGTTGAGGAATAAGCGATGCTGGAGTTCCTGCTAGTTGTCGTGTTTTTCGGCTGCGGTGTGCCGCTGGTCGTGCATGAGGAGTGGCTGGAGCGTGGGCATCCTCGCTTTGCTCTCGGGTGGCTTATGGCTGCTGTCGCCGTGCTTGCGGCGCTGGGGCTCATGGTGCTCCTGTGAATTAAACCCGTCTCCGAGAACCACAACTTCTCATTCTTAGAGGCCGTCACGTATACAAACACCCCCGCTTTCCGGAGAAAGCGGGGGTGTTGCTGAATGGGATTTCAGGGAAGATTACTTGAGAATCATCTTGAAGTCCACCACCACGGCGCGGTCGGCGGTGACGAGCACCGGGTTGCCGTCGATAGCGGTGATTTCGGGAATCTCGAGTACGAGCTTCTGCACCTTGGCCAGGGTGTCGGCCAGCGGGCCCACAGCCTTGGGAGCCTCGCCGCGCACACCGTTGAGGATGGTGCCGACCTTGGTCTCCTTGATCATGTCGGTGAAGTCATCAGCCGGCAGGATGCGCATGGTGGTATCGCGCATCACTTCGGTGTAGATACCGCCGGTGCCGAACACCATGACGCGGCCGAAGTTCTTGTCGCTGTTCACACCGATGATGGTTTCGGTGGCCTTGGTAATCATCTCCTGGATGAGCACGGAAGCGCCCTTCAGGTTGAACTTGGTGATGGAGCCCCACAGACCTTCCCAGGCCTCGGTGAAGGAAGCCTCGTCATTGATGTTGAGGTAGATACCCTTCATTTCGGTCTTGTGCAGAGCATCGGGGGCGGAGAGCTTGAGCACCACGGCGTTCGGGAAGATGGTCTTGCAGAAGGCCAGGGCTTCTTCCTTATCGGTGAAGTTGCCGCACTTCGGGTAATCGATGCCGTAGTGGTCCATGAGCATGTTCACGGTGTCCTGGGGCAGGGAGGCCAGACCGGCTTCCTTGGCGGCGGTCACAGCAGCCTTGATTTCGGCGGGCACTTCGCCGGTCTCGCAGGTGGCGAGCTTCTTGCCGCGGAAAGCCATCTGGGCCTTCAGCAGACCGAGCAGGCGCACGATGTCGGCCGGGTATTCGTAGTTGAGAATCTTGGCCTTGTCGAGCAGCACGCGGCCCTCGTCCACGCGGGCACCACCCACGAAGGAGCAGTAGATGTTCACGTTGGGGTACTGGGGAGCCAGCTTGATGACGGCCTCGGCGGTGCCGGGGCAATCGGTCACGCGCTGCGGGGTGAGGAGCACGAGGATGTTCTTGTACTCACCGCTCTCGCAGAGCACCTTGAGGGCGGCCTCGTAGCGGTCGGCCTTGGCATCGCCCACCACGTCGATGGGGTTGCCCAGGGAAGCCTCGGGGGTAAGCACGGCGCGCAGGGCCTCGATGGTCTTCTCGCTCGGGCGGGCCAGGTCGAGCCCGGCTTCTTCGCAGAGGTCGGAGGTGAGCACGCCCACGCCACCGGCGTTGGTCAGCACGGCCACCTGGCCGTCGAACTGGTTGTGGTTGCAGTACTGCAGCACCTCAAGCAGGCCGAAGAGTTCGCGGTCGTTGTAGGCCTGGATGGCGCCGGCACCCTGCAGGGCCATCTCCAGCACGCGGTAGTTCGGAGCCAGGGAACCGGTGTGGGAAAGAGAAGCGGCCTGGGCCTTGGCACTCTTGCCGGGCTCCATGATCACGCAGGGCTTGGTGTCGGAAACTTCCTTAATCACCTTCAGGAATTCCTTACCGTTCTTGAGGGATTCCAGGTAGAACACGAAGGCGTTGGTGTTGGGGTCGTCCTTCAGGGCGGCGAGCAGTGCGTCCTCACCCATCACGGCCTTGTTGCCGATGGAGATGAAGTGGGAGAAGCCGATGCCCTTGCCGGCGGCCCAGTCCATGATGGCGGAGCAGTAGGCACCGGACTGGGAAACGAAAGCCACGTTACCGCGTGCGGGGAAACCATCGGCGAAGGAGGCGTTCACGTTATCGAAAGTGGAGATGTGGCCGAGGCAGTTCGGGCCCAGCAGGTTGATGCCGTTGTCCAGGCACTTCTGGGCGATGCGCTTCTCGAGCTCCTTCTCACCCACTTCGGCGAAGCCGGCGGTGATGATGGAAATGTTCTTGGTGCCGTTCACGATGCAGGCGTCAATCACGGCCTCGGTGAAGCGGGCGGGAACGAGGATAACGACCAGGTCCATGGGTTCAGGCAGGGCGTCCACGCTGGCGTAGCAGGGCTTGCCGCAGAGTTCCTGACCGGCCATCTTGGGGTTGATGCCGTAAAGCTTGCCCTTGTAATCAGCGGAGATGATGTTGTTGAATACAACGGCGCCCAGCTTCGTGGGGTCGGCGGATACACCGACGACTGCAATGCTCTTCGGATTGAAGAATGTTTCGAGTGACATGGTTGTTGTTATTTGGTTGAAAAATTGAAGAACCGGTATACACGGCTCCGCAACGGATTGTAGCACTCCGGCCAACTGTTTGCAAGCAACTTTGCCATTTTTATGGCAAAGTTTTGATGGAAATAGCTCCTTTTCTACCGAAAAAATCGGGCGCTGTGGCAGATTTTTTGTTTCCCCTCGAAAATTCCACCGAGTTTCAGTTCGCCCAGTCGGGATTTTCCTTCGAAGTTCCACTTCCATGGTTCGTTACCTCCCGGCAGTTGCTTCGTGCCCTTACCCTTGCAGGGCAAACATTTCATGTTGGCTAATCAGACGTACTGCTGTCGGCTGTTTTCTTTTTCTGGCCTTTGATTCCGCATCATCGCGGTTCTGCGCGAACTTTACCCGCTGCACTCATAGCGTGTCGGACGTACTCAAAAAAGCCCGCCAATAGGCGGGCTTTTTTCATCTCTTGTATAGGCCAGCGTTTCTTCACTCTATCGGTTGGGAAGATGAACCGTAGTGTTTGTTAGAATAAAGCTGTGCAACTGGGGCTTTGAGCGAAGGAGATTTATAGACGGTTCCTGTGCTGTAATGAATGTGCAAAGCATAGCGGCGTGTCCCTCTTGTGTTGATGGAAGCGCCAGCCTGTTCGCAGGCGTGAAGAAGCTCGCAAGCGGAAATGCCAAAAGCATAAGTAGTCTTTTCCTTAACAAAGACAAAAATGAAAGAGGCATACCGCGCAGCGGCTTGCTGCAGCCTTTTGATGCTGATGTCTGCACGCCAGAAATCCGGGTAATCAGGCATAGGGGTGCACCCTGCTATGATTTCGAGGTTCAAGGCGTATCTGCTTTCGAATTGGATGGAGTTTCCCATGGTGGTGTTATTCTTTTCAGGGATTTGTTTTATAAGTTGCAGAGGACAAGGTCGATGTGTATAAGTTTAATCTATAACTCAGCTCTGCCATGGTGCTATCATGAGTCCGTTTGAGTTGCTTTATACTGAACTTATTACAATGTGTCTGAGGTCATTTCTCAGCCCCTGCTGCTTTCAGCAGCTTGATAACTTCAGTGTTGCCTTCCTCTGTTGCTATCCCGAGGGGCGTTTCTGCGCTGAAGCTGTCCTTGTGCTTGTTAATATCGATACCGGGTGTGGCTAATAAAAGCTTAACTATTTCAACTTCATTAAAGCGGGCTGCTATGTAGAGGGGTGTTCCTTTGTCGCCGCGTTTATTAACATCAATCCCCGGGGCTGACAGTAACAGCTTCACGCACTCGGTATGGCCTTTCTCGACCGCAGCGTAGAGGGGTGAGCTGCCGTAGAAGCTTTTATTGACATCAATCCCCGGGGCTGACAGTAACAGCTTCACGCACTCGGTATGGCCTCCCCGGACCGCATCGTAGAGGGGTGTTGAACCGGCGCCGACGGCGGTTTTATTGACATCAATCCCCGGGGCTGACAGTAACAGCTTCACGTACTCGGTACGGCCTTCACTGACCGCAGCTTTGAGGGGAGTGCCAAAGAGTACACCACAGGTCTCCGCGTTGACATCAATCCCTGGCTTGGCAAGAGCCTGTTTAAAAATACTCGCGTGATCATAGAGAGACGCGTAACAAAGCGCTGATTCAGCCGGTGCTCCAGCTTCAAGAAATGCCACTACACACTCGAGGGGGAGGAATTTATCTGTATACTCCCACAATCTATAGATGTAGTTTATGTAATCGAAATCTTTGATCTGCTTTCTTCCATCTTTATACAGCTGATATTCATAAAGAAATTCTTTGGATAGTTTAACTTTTTCCTCGCTTGTACAATCGAAGATGTCGTAGCGATGGAGTAATGCAACAGCTTTATCTGTAGAAATAACTTCCACCATTCCGGTCTGTTTTAGCAGATTGCGTATCTCGTCGGATTTAGCGCAGGTCAGGGCGTTTACGCTGTTGCCATTGCGTTTGAAACTGGCGGACGTATCCACTCCTGCGTCAATCAACATCTGTACAATTTCTGCATTGCCACTTTCGGCAGCGAGAGCAATGATTGGGTCTCCGTTGGTGCTTTTATGGGCGGTGTCAGCTTTTGAGTTGAGCAGCAGTTTCACAACCTCCGGGCGGCAGAGAGACACGGCCTTCATCAGCGGGGTATAACCCTGTTTATCTGCTTTATTGATATCGGCACCGGCTTCAAGAAGGAGCTTTACAGCATCATCATTATTCAAAGCGTAATGAAATGCGGTCTCTCCATTGTTATTTTCGGCATTTACATCTAATCCTTGATTCAACATTAGCTGAATCAATTTCAAGTTGCTGCTTTCAGCCGCACTCATGAGCAGATTGTTGCCATTAACGTCAACGATATCTTTTGCTGCATTGGCTGAAATAAGTTGTTCTGCCGTGTCATAATGCCCCTGTTGAATGGCAAAGAACAAAGCGGTTCTCCCTTGATTATCGGTTCCGGCAACATCTGCACCTTTTTCCAGTAACTTGCTGACAATATTTCCGTATCCGCCTGCTGCGGCTACATGCAAAGCAGTTTCGCCGCTGCTATTTTTTGCATGAAGATTAGCGCCTGCTTCCAGCAGAAGCTTGACTGCTTCCGGATTGCGGCTTTGAATCGCAGCCATGAGGGCTGTCTTGCCTTCGCCATCCGGGGTGTTCACATCTGCCCCGGCGGTCAGTAGCAGCTGCATGCGCTTCACGCTGCCTTTGGCTGCTTCTGCCACAAGCTGGGCATCATACTGTGGTGCCGCAATGTTGAGCGTCATGAGTTCTTCGACCGCCAGACGCTTGGCTTTTTCTTCCGGCGATTCGCAGGATGAGAGCCCCCACACGGAGGCACCGAGGGCGATAAGGGTGATAAGTTCTTTTTTCATAAAGGTAAGGAGATGTTTATTGAGCTGGGTTCATAACGATATTCCCTTTCGTTGGGCTCAACGTATGCATACTGTACGCTTTCGGAATTCGTAAGGTTATGTTTGATTGATTATTGGAGATAAAACAATAACAGCTTTCAGGACGAAAATACACAGCTTTGCGGAATGATGAACCGGGTATCGCAATTTTCTCGAAATAAAACAGTTTGTATGCTTGACTTACGAATTCCGAAAGCGAGCAAGTATGAAGAGTAACAAAATAAACAAAGAGCAAGCTGCAATAGAAGTGTTGAAAAGCACGGGCGTGGATATTCTGGAAGCGGCGTTGGTGGCAAAATCAGCCATTGCCAGCGGGCGGGGGCGGATAAAGCGCGCCCTGAAATGCCTTGAGGCCGGTGCAGAGAGCTTGAAGCAACAGGAGCGGACAGTATGCTTTGAAAAGGCAGTGGCGGCGGCATTGGAAGCGAGGCAGGGGCGGCGGAGACGCACGGTGTATGATTTCCGATACTTCTGCAGGCGGTTCATGAAGCGGTGCCCGGGGCTGGCGCGGCGGAAGGTGCGGGCGATTACGCCGCTGGAATGTGCGCAGTATATTGAGCAGGCCTTTGATACGCCGCGGCAGCGGCAGAAAGCTCGGCTGATACTCAGCGGAGTATTCGGCACGGCAGTGAAGCGGGGATGGTGCAGCGGGAATCCGGTGGCAAGGGTGGAAGTACCCCGGGTGGTGGAGAAACAGGTGTCGATTCTTTCGCAACAGGAGATTAAGGGTTTACGACAGACGGCGGAGCGTTATCAGGGCGGCAGTTGCGCGGCAGCGGTGGGAATGATGCTGTATGCAGGCATTCGTCCGCACGAGGTGGCGCGGCTGAGCTGGGCGCAGGTGGATTTGCGGGAGCGGGCAATTTATATTCTGCCGCAGCATAGCAAGACGGGCGGGGCGCGGCGGGTGACGATTCACAAGCCTTTGCTGCGGATATTACGGGAGCACAAGCGGGCGGAGGGGGGGCGGATATGCCCGCCGGGCTGGCTGCGGCACTGGCGGGAGTTGCGTCGCGCAGCAGGGTGGACTTCCCGGGAGCACCCTTGGCCGCAGGATGCGCTGCGGCATACCTATGCGAGTTATCACCTGAGCTATTTCCGCAGCTATGCGGAGCTGCAGGTGGAGATAGGACACCGTGATGCTACACTACTGCGCACGCGCTATGTAGACCAGCGCGGTGTGGTGAATGCCGACAAGTTCTGGCGTTCTGAAAGGAGGCAATCAGCGTAAGCCGCCCTTCAGAACTCCGGCAGGGACGGGGACTGGGCGTCCAGCCAGTTGTTGAGGATTTCCACGGCGGCGGCCTGGTCGATGATGGGGCGGAAGTTCTTTGCCTTTTTGCCGGCCTGGTGCAGTTTTTCCTGGGCCACGGTGGTGGTCAGGTACTCATCCACATAGATGAGGGGTAGCTCGGGCAGGCGGGCGTGCAGTTTGTCGCCGAAGGCGCGCACCTTGGCGCAGGCGGTGCCTTCAGTTCCATCCATGCGGAGGGGGAGCCCCAGCACCAGGGTACGGATGCCGCGCTCGGCCACCAGCGCAGCGATACGCTCCAGCGGCTCGGTGCGTTGCAGGTGGATGCTCTCCACCGGGTGCGCGAGAATGCCGCAGGCATCCGTGGCGGCAATGCCGATGCGGGCTTCTCCGTAATCAATGCCGAGGGCGGGGTGCATCAGACCAGGTTTTCCGGCAGGCCGGAGACGATGTTCTTAATCTTATCGGCCTCAGAGCGGCCGGCTACGAGCAGGGCATCGCCGGTGTCCACCACAATGAGGTCATCCACTCCCACCAGGGCCACGCGCTTGCCGGAATCGGTGAACACGATATTGTTGCCAGCCTGCACCTGGCTCAGCGGGCTGTTGCTCACGTTGCCGCCCTCCTGCTGCGGCAGGTACTTGCCCACGGAAATCCAGGAGCCCACGTCGTCCCAGTCGAAGGTGGCTTCGAAATTGAGCACGCGGTCGGCTTTTTCCAGCAGGGCAAAGTCGATGGAAATGGGGGTGAGCTGCGGGAACTCGCTGCCGATGAAGGCGGGTAAGTCAGTGGCCGCAGTCAGGCGGTCGATGAATCCGGCGAGCTCCGGGCTGTGGGCGGTCAGCTGGCTGCGCACGTGAGCCACATTCCAGATGAACATGCCGGCATTCCACGAGAAATTGCCGCTGGCCAGGTATCCGGCGGCGGTGGCGGCATCCGGTTTTTCTCGGAAGCGCACCACTTCGTAGCAATTGTGGGTGAGGGCGGCATCCTCCAGCTTGCCGGCGCGCTCGATGTAGCCATAGCTGGGGCAGGCCCAGGTGGGTTTGATACCGATGGTGATGAGCGCGGCTTCGCGCCCGGCCAGGGCGAGCGCATCCTCCGCCAGGGAGCGGAAGGCGTTGTCGTCCAGAATGAGCGAATCACTGGGGATGATGATCATGTTGGCCTGCGGGTCGCGGGCGGCAATAAGCCCCACACCCAGAGCCACGGCGGGTGCGGTGTCTCGGCGGGCGGGCTCGGCCACGATGTTTGCTGCGGGCAGCTCGGCGGCCTGGCGGCGCACCTCGGCTTCCTGCAGGTGGTTGGTGAGAATGAAGATGTTTTCTGCCGGCACCAGCCCCTTCACGCGGTCGATGGCCTGGCGCAGCATGGTGCCGCTGCCGAATAAATCGAGAAGCTGCTTGGGTTTGGCATTGCGGGAAAGCGGCCAGAATCGCGTGCCGCTGCCACCGGCGAGAATCAGCGCATAATTACTCATGCCGCCGAGTATACCCTGCACTCCCGGCGCGGTCAAGCCCGGAAAGCAATTTCGGCGCGCGAGAGTAAGATGCTTTACAACAATGGCCAATTGGGTTATTATTCCGGAGCCGTGGAAGAGGATAAGTCCAGAATGCAGGTGTTGCTGCAGATGAATCGTGAGCTGAATAAACGGAAGCGTGAGCTCATGGAGGTGACGTCGGCTGTGCTGGGGCGCCCGTTTGAGATGCCGCTCCTGCCGGAGACGGAGGAGGAATGGGCGACAGCGTTCGGCACGAGCTGTGCGGTAGAGGACCAGGCATACCTGGATAGTCTGGAGCCGGCGAATCAGCACCTACTGTCTGCATACGATGCGCATGACGCCGAAGCCATGAGCCGTGCGCTCGAAAAAGGCGCCGACCCTGATTTGCGACTCATCTGGGAGGGCGACACCCTGGCGGCAGATGCTGTGCTGAGCGGCTGGCCGGAAGCCACGGAGCTTCTGCTGGATGCCGGGGCTGACCCGATGGTCGAGGATGGCCGCTTGCTTATCCAGCTCTGCTGCATGGGCGAGGCGGAACTCTTGCGCCGTGTGTTGCAGATGCCCGGTGTCTCGCCTGATTTTTCGGATGGATATGATTCACTTGCCGTGTGGGCTGCGGAAACGGGGCAGGTGGAGTGTCTGCGCGAGCTGAGGGCTGCCGGGGCTGATTTGCTGGCGAACGACGGCAAGGCGCTCTGCATGGCGTGTGCGGCCAATAAAGTGGAATCTGCCCGCTATCTGCTGGAGGAATGCGGTGCGGATACCGAGTTGGAATACGATGACTGGACCCCGCTGGATCATGCGGCGGCTCATGATTCGATGGAATGCGCGAAACTGCTGCTGGAGGCCGGTGCGAATCCGGAGCACGAAGATATCTGCGGCCGGACTCCCGTGCAACGGGCGGATTCGGAACGCATGCGGCAGTTGCTTGACCATTATTGTTTAAATCCGCGGTGCTGATAGATGAAGGGACGCTTTATATTCTTTCTGGTGGCCTCCATCGTCAGCGGAGAGGATAGTTTTTGCGCCTTGGCTGGATAAGCACAGGATAAGTAATATGCTTGTCCTTGTAGGTACTCTTTTTCCTTGACAAATAGGCAGAAAGGTTGTATTATCGCCCTGTTGTAAGAAGAATCAACTTGCCCTGCTATGTACGAGTATCCTTTATTGACCGAACAGTATTTATATGCCGCCGAGCCAGAGTTCGGGGAACGCGCTTCTGCCTGGGATGTGGCCATGGGCTTGCAGGCGGTGGATGGCCTGGAGGTTTCTGAATACCTGCGCGAGGTGGCCGGTGACCAGATTGAAGGTCTTATTTCCTTCGATGAGGTACACCGGCGGCTGGATTCCTATTACTCGGAGCAGGGTGGCGGGTGCAGCATGAGCGATGAGGCGGATAAGGTGGCTGCCAACATAGCGGAGTTGCTGAATGAAACGGCTTTCCATTTCAGCCCGGCGGGTTTTGCTGCGATTCACAAGCGCCTTTTCCACAATGTGTTCAAGTTTGCCGGGAAAATGCGCGAGTACAACATCACCAAGCGCGAGTGGGTGCTGAATGGCGATACGGTGCAGTATGCCCACGTGTCGGATATCATCATGGCGCTGGATTATGATATGCAGCGCGAGAAACGCTTTTCCTTTGCCGCCTTGTCGCAGGACAAGCAGGTGGAGCATATCGCGCATTTCATTGCCGATATCTGGCAGGTGCATCCATTTCCGGAAGGTAACACCCGCACCACGGCTGTATTCTGTATCAAGTATCTGCGCTATCTGGGGTATAATGTGAACAATGTGCCCTTTGCCCGGCACTCGCGCTACTTCCGCAATGCGCTGGTACGGGCCAATTACACGAACGCCCCTGCCGGAGTCGGGGTGGATTACTCATTCCTCATCATGTTTTTCCGGAATCTGCTTTTTGGCGAAAGCCACACCCTGAAAAGCCGTTACCTGCATATCCATTGCGAGCGCAAGGAAACGGAAACAGGACAAGATGCAGGGCAAGTAGCAGGACAAGGGGAGGGGCAAGTGGCAGGACAAGTTCAGCTCCCTGGGGAGAACATCTGCCGGCTGGTGCGGGTGCTGGGCTCCGGGCAGATGTCGGTGCGCGAGCTGATGACGGGAGTGGGACTGAAAGGGCGCGACAATTTCCTGAACAAGTACCTGACCCCGGCTCTGGAGGGTGGGTATCTGTGTCTTCTGTACCCGGACAGCCCCCGCCACCCGAAGCAGAAATACCGCCTCACGCCGCGCGGCTGTCTGGTGTGGGACAAGCTGCATGGCTGATAAATTGATGTTTGTCGTTGTCGGGGCATGGGACTTCAGTCCCGAAATAACGGTGCTTCCAATCGGGACTGAAGTCCCGTGCCCCGACAGAGTTCCCCGACAAATTCCCATTTATCGGGCAAATCTTTGGGGGACGTGTGATATTGGCGGAGAAACACGCAGTTTTGGCTTGAATCTGCGGTGCATTGGTATAGAATAAGCGTGTTATGCTAGATATTCGTATTGTCAGGGAGAATCCCGAATATGTGAAGGAACGAGTGCGTCTGCGTGGTGGAGACCACTGGATGCTTGTGGATAAGGTGCTTGAGTGTGACGTGAAGCGCCGCAGTGCCGAGACGGAGAAGCAGGCCCTTTCCCAGGAGCGTAACAGTTCATCCAAGTTGATTGGGCAGATGATGAAGGAAGGCCGCCGCGAGGAGGCCGAGGAGCTCAAGAAGCGCATGAGCGAGGTGGGCGACCGCATCAAGGAGCTGGACGCCGTGGCCTCTGCCGCCGCTGAAGAGCAGGAAGCCCTGCTGCTTTCCATTCCCAACATGCCGCACGATGCCGCCCCGGTGGGTGAGGATGAATCCGCCAACCCCGAGCTGCGCGTGTGGGGCACCAAGCCCGAAATCGCAGAGCCGAAGGACCATGTGGAGCTGGGCACCAGCCTGGGCCTGCTGAATTTTGAGGACTCTGCCCGCATTTCCGGCTCCGGTTTCATTGTGTACCGCGGCCTGGGTGCCCGCCTGGAGCGTGCCCTCATCAATTTCCTGCTGGATACGCAGACCTTGGAGAACGGCTACCAGGAAGTGGGCGTGCCCTTCATCGTGAAGCGCGAGTGCATGTACGGCACCGGCCAGCTGCCCAAGTTCGAGGAAGATATGTACGGCCTGGAGGAGAACAGCATGTTCCTGGTGCCCACCGCCGAGGTGCCTGTCACCAACCTCTGCCGCGACCAGATTTTCAAGGATGCCGACCTTCCTATCAAGATGACGGCCTACACCCCCTGCTTCCGCCGCGAGGCCGGTTCCGCCGGACGCGAGAACAAGGGCATGATCCGTGTGCACCAGTTCGACAAGGTGGAGCTGGTGGAAATCTGCCGCCCGGAGGAAGGCTTTGCCGAGCTGGAGAAACTCACCAGCCATGCCGAGTGCATTCTGCAGAAGCTCGGGCTGCACTACCGCGTCATTGAGCTCTGCACGGGCGATGTGGGCTTCTCCTCGGCCAAGACCTACGATATCGAGGTGTGGGCACCGGGGCAGGGCAAGTATCTGGAGGTTTCCAGCTGCTCCTGCTTCACGGACTACCAGGCCCGCCGCATGAAGCTGCGCTACAAGGATGCCGACGGTAAGATTCGCACGCCGTACACGCTGAATGGTTCCGGCACCGCCTTGCCGCGCCTCTACGTGGCCCTGCTGGAGCAGTGCCAGCAGCCGGACGGCTCGGTGAAGATTCCCGCCGCGCTGGTTCCCTATTTCGGTGCTGAGAGCATCGCTCCGAAAGCCTGATTTCCCCGACGCCCCGGCCTGCGGCAAGCAGGCCGGGGCAAACCGCCTTCTCTTCTGATTTCAATACTTACACCACCTGAGACTGACTTATGCGCGAAATGATTATTGCCATGGGCCCCATGTTCTGGCTCATCCTCTTCTTTGCCACGCTGGCCCTGGCTGTGCTGGCCGAGCGTCTGTTCTATTTCCATCGTATCAATATCAACTCCGGTGAGTTCCTGCGCGGTCTTTCCGCCCTGCTGCGTTCCGGGCAGTATGATGAGTGCCTGCACGAGGCCCGCCAGCTGCCCGGCCCCATGGCCCGTGTGGTGGAGGCTGTGCTGAGCCGCCCGCGCCTTTCCCGGCACGAGCTGCGCGAGATTGCGCTGGAAGCCAGCGAGGTGGAGGTATACCGCATTGAGCGCAACGTGCGCACGCTGCTGGTCTGCGCTACGGTGATGCCGCTGCTTGGCGTGCTGGGCACGCTGCTTTCCCTGGTGAGTTTCTACGAGCAGCCCGGTATCACGGATGGCGCCGCCGCCGCCCCCATGATTGCCGCCACGCTGCAGCAGGCTCTGCTGCTTTCTGCCTCCGGCGTGGCCCTGTCCATCCCGACCTATATTTTCTACATGTTCCTGGCTTCCCGGGCCCGCAAGCTTATCAATATGGTGGAGCGCGCCGGTCTGGAGTGCGTGCATATCATTGCCGATGCCCGCGAAGAGGCTCTTAACAAGAAGCCCGAGACCCCTGTAGAAATCCCTGAGAAGGACGCCGAGTAATCGATATCTCACACTTCTTCAATATCCATGCGCCGCGTTCGTTCAACACTGAAAGAAGGAGGCTTCCCCATCGTGGTGGTGGCTGCGGTGAATCTGTTTCTGGTTCTCTGCGTCTGTGTGCTCCTGCCGAATCACCTGGGGCCTCGTTTCGGGTTCTCGGTGCAGCCGCAGGAATCCCACTTCGTCATTGGCTCCTACAACCGCGATTTCACGCACATCGTTTCCGTGGCACCGGGTGATATGCCGCGCCTGTATGTGGGCTCCGAACTGGTGCGCGGGGGGTACGAGGGATTCGAGAAGTGCCTGGAATCCTGGAAAACGCCTAATCCCTCCCGTGTGTCGGTCATTCTGGTGCTGGATAAAGCCGTTTCAGCCGGTGTTTCCCAGCGGCTTACGGATATGATACTTTCCCACGGCTATACCTGCAGCTACGCCGCAGTGCCCTCTCTCGAATAAATGAAGGATAAAGAACACAGCCTGCTGTACCACACCATGCACAGCCGCCCCATGCCGGGGTGCCTGCCGCTGTTCTTTCTGCTGGCCATGGTGGTGGTGGGCGTGGGGCTGTGGGTAGCCCCGGTGGAAATGCCGGAGCGCGTGAAACCCAGGGGCGTGGGCAAGGTTTATAAGAAGGAAGGGAGGTTGACGGATTTTGTGCTCCGCCGGCAGAGCCCGCTTCCCCTGCATCTGCCGCTGCATGCCGACCCGGAATATTGCGAGGATCTGGCCGCGGCCTCCATGCCTCTGCTGCGGGAATCCCGCGTGCTGCCGCCGCCCCCGCAGGAATTGTTTGACCCGGCTGCGGATTCTGCTGTGCTGGATGCAGCCGCGCTGCTGGAGCTGCCCCCTCTGTCGTCTGTGTCGGCTCCGGTTGCTGTGCAGCCGGCTCCTGCACCGGCGCTGGCGCCAGAGCCGGCACCTGAGCCGCAGCCTGCGGTGGAAGAACCCGTATTCCACCCTGGGGTGGAGCACGCCGCAGATGGAGAGGAGGTGCTGCCATGACGCTTTCCCCCATGCCGCCCTCAGAGTTCCTGGCTGCACTCGTTTACCTGGGCATTCTGCTTACCATCAGCATCTATGTGCCGGTGAAGATGGTTTCCAAGTGGCGCCGCATGCGCCGTGCGCGCACGCACCTGACCTGCCGCATCTGCGGTTTCCGTTTCCTGCGCCGGGATGCGGAAGGAATCTGCCCGCACTGCCAGTCGCGGAACTGATTTTGCGCCGATAAATTGGAAGTCGTTATTTTCGGATCACGGGACTTTAGTCCCGAAATCACGGTGAGCATAATCGGGACTGAAGTCCCGTGCTCCGACATGGTCCCCCACCAACATCAATTTATCGTGCTCTTCGCCAGAGTAGTGATAATGCCCTTTATTCCGTCTCAATCAGGCGTATATGCTCCCAGAAGGGGAGGTCGAGGAAGGTGGCATGCTGCTCATCCGGCAGGGAGAAGTGCTCGCCGTTTCGTTCATGCTGGCAGAACTGTTCTGCTTCAGATGCTTTGGCAAAGACTGGGTAATCCAGCGAAAGGGTGTGGACGACTTCCCCCTCTTCATTCAGGAACTGGAGCGATTTGTTCACCTTCAGCGGCGGTAATGGCATGCTTCGGGTATCGGGAGAATCCCAGGCGGTGCGCGTCATGGGCGGCAGTGGGGCTGCCTGGTTGAGTATGCTGAGCAGCTGCACATGCTCCTCGCTGCCAAGGTTGATAGTGCTTTCCTTTTCTTCCCAATTGTTTTTCAAGAGGATGCGGGTCTGCGTGGCAGAATGCAATTTCTGTTTCATCTCATCCGCCGCTTCATTTCGTCTGCGGCAGTGGAGGGTGAAGGCGTCCTCTTCCCTCATGTGTTCTAGTGCCTGTTGCAGGGTGGGCAGGGCCATCAGCACGCCCATGTCGCAATCCGGCAGTGCAAGCAGGCTGCCTCCCTTGGTGTAGCTGTTCAGGACTCGCTTGTTCAAATCAATCAGTTGCCTGCCACCGGCATCGTAGAGGATGATGCCGTAATCCGCCTGCTGCCAGGATGCCGGTATTGTGCCGCCGAAGGGGGCGGCTGCAGCCCGTGTAAGCACCTCTTTCAGCTGTTGAAACTCGTCCTCCGTCAGTTGATTCCGCTTTACTAGTTTCGGCTGGTTGGCATCAACATTTTCCAGCCGGGTGTAAACCACGGCGCTCGTGGCGCATTGGGTGGAGTAGCGGAGCAGATTCAGCTCCATCGCGGCTTTGTCGTGGAATGCGTATTCCCAGCGTTGCTGCGTGGTCTGGCATCCGGCCAGCATGCAGGCCAGGGAAAGGAGGGCCAGGTGGCGTTTCATGGAATTGGTCAACCCAGGTTGCGCTCTACCATGGCGTAGGCGCTGTGGTTGTGGATGGATTCAAAGTTTTCGGCCTCCACGCGGTACCAGCTGAAGGCGTTGTAGTGCTCCGTGGCCACGGCCACATTGCGCACCAGGTCTTCTACGAATACCGGGTTTTCGTAGGCCTTGTCGGTCACGTATTTTTCATCCGGGCGTTTCAGGATGCTGTACAGCTGGCAGCTGGCGCAGCCCTCAATGAGGTCGATGAGGTCTTCAATCCACACGGCCTTGCCGGAGAAACGCACGGAGTAGGTCACGATGCCCCGCTGGTTGTGGGCGCCGTGCTCGCTCATGGCCTTCGAGCAGGGGCAGAGCGTGGTCACCGGCACCTTGAGGGTCAGCGTGAACTGGCCCGGCTTGCCTACCTCGGCATCTATTTCAAAGCGCACTTCATAGTCCATCATGCCCTCCATGCCGGAAACGGGGGCCTTTTTGAGACGGAAGAAGGGGAACTCCACTTCTACGCGGGCGCGCTGCGCGTGCAGCTTGGTGAGCAGGCGGTTCGGCAGGCGCACGGCAGTGCGCACGTCCAGGTAGCGTTTGTGCTCATGCAGCGCCTCCACAAAGCGGCTCATGTGGGTGCCCTTGTATTTTTCGGGCAGGTCTACCATGAGCGCCACGGTGGCCACGGTGGATTGGGTTCGCTGCTCCTTGTCGCTCACAACGATGGGGAAACGCACACCACGCACGCCCACGCGATCAATGGAAATCTGGCGTGTATCCAGTTCGTTCTGAGTGTCCTTCAGGTCTTGCATGGCGGGCTGGCGGAGCAGGGTGGGAAGTTTTGTAAAATACGAGGGGGCTTGCAGGCCGAAGCATACAAGCCCCCTTATCGTAATCAACGACAATCTGCCGTCGAGAACTCCTCCTTCATCAGGGGAGCAGGTTCACGGCGCGAGCGCGGCGGATTTCGCGCGTAATCTTGCGGTGCATCTTGGCAGACACGCCAGTCACGCGGCGGGGAAGAATCTTGCCGGTCTCAGAAGTGAACTTGGAAAGGAATTCCGGGTTGCACATGTCCACAGCGCCAGCGGGGATATCGATGCGGCGGCGGGGCATGGTCTTGTTGCAGGTGCGGAAACGGATACGGCGTTCGACGCTCTTGAATTCGGTCATCATAATCGTATAAGAGTGCTTAGGAGGTTTAGCGCATCTCGCGGTGCAGAGTGCGGCGCTTCAGGTAGGGGTTGAACTTAACCTTCTCCAGACGGCCGGGCGTGCGCTGGCTCTTCTTGTTGCGGGTGGTCACGTAACGGGAAGGGGTCTTACCCTCGGCCTTGGCCTCCGTGCATTCCAGAATGATAATATCTCTAGGCATAATTGCGAATTGTTGACTTGCGGGCGCACATTATACGCTATTCTTCGCTATCGTCAAGAGAAATCGCATTTTCCATGTCATTTTGTAGGTCAGCATACCCGACATGGTCCTGTTTTTTGGCCTTATAGTTGGCATAGGAGCCGTATTTTTTCTCGTATTCCTCCTGGCATTTCACGGTGAGGCGGCAGAACGGGCGCACCTGCAGGCGCTTCTTGGGGATGGGGTCGAGCGAGATTTCGCAGATGCCGTAGGTGCCGCGGCGGATGCGCTCCAGGGCAGCGTCGATTTCGAAGAGCTGCTCGCGGTCCTTGTCCAGCAGGCGGATGGTGAGGTCGCGCACTTCTGCCTCGCTGCCGGCATCGCCGATGTGCTGGCCGGAGGATGAGGAAACATTGGAAGCGCCGCTGCGCAGGTGGTCGCGGGTCACGTTCTGCATGTTGGGCAGCATTTCATCGCGCAGGTTGAGCAGGGCCTGCTTCTGCTCCTGCAGGAACTTGGGCCACTCCGGGTCGGCCTTCAGCAGTGCCAGGGTCTCCTTCAGCTTCTTCACGCGGGCTTTTTCTTCGGCCGTGAGCGCTTCTCGCACCGGTGCCTTGGCGGCGGGGGCTGCGGGTTCTTTCTTGGCTGTAGCTTTTTTGGCGGGAGCTTTCTTCTCTGCCGTCTTGGGGCTGGTGGTCTTCTTCGTCGTGGCCATATCTTTTAACGTAAGTGCGTGAATCTGTTCTTCTGTTTGATTGCAGCAGGTATGATTTTCTGCTACTACCATAAGTGACAACAAAATTCAAGTAAATTCTGCTACCTTGTCGTAGAATGTCGCACTATTCAGCGAACTGGTGGAAAATTAGGGTGCATGCTCTGCTTTCTCGTTGCAGAGGCGTGCAGACTGTGCTATGATGACACGCTATGGCGAAGGAACGCAAAACGGGCGTGTTGATGCCGCTGTTTTCTCTGCGGCGCGAGGGCGATGCCGGTATCGGAGATTTGACGGCGCTGGAGGAGTGGATTGACTGGGCCGCGGCGCATGGGGTGGGCTTTCTGCAATTGCTGCCGGTGAATGCTCTGGGGGAGGATGATGCCCCGTCTCCCTATTCGGCCATCAGTTCCGTGGCGCTGGAGCCGCTTTATCTTTCTCTGGAGCGCATACCCGGCATGCCTGCGGAGCTGCCGCCATACCCGGATGAGCTGCCGCCCCTGCAGCAACCCGGTGGCCGTGACCTTGTGGACTACGCGCGTGTGCGTACGTACAAGCGATACTGGTTCCGCGAGGCCTGGAAGAACTTTGAGCATGGGGATGAGTTTGCCCAGCTCCGCGCGGAGTTCGAATCCTGGGTGCAGGGGCAGGGCGCCTGGCTTGATGATTTTACCACCTTCCTCGTGGCCAGTTTCGGATTCGGCACCATTGCCTGGTGGCTCTGGCCGGAGCAGAATACGGATGTCATCCGCCGCATTGTGCATGAGTGCCCCGAATCGCGCGGGCAGAAACGCCACCAGCAGTGGCTCCAGTGGCTGTGCGCGCGGGAATGGACTCGCGTGCGCGGGCTTGCAGATGAAAAAGGGGTGCTGCTCATGGGGGATGTGCCGATTGGCGTTTCGGTGGCTAGTGCCGATGTGTTTTTCGAGCGTTACCTCTTCGATATGGACTGGAGCGGCGGCGCCCCGGCTGAGGGCAACTTTGCGGAGGACCCCTTCACGGCGAAATGGGGGCAGAACTGGGGTATCCCCCTCTACCGCTGGGATGTGATGGCGCACGATGGCTTTGCCTGGTGGAGCCGCCGCATCCGCAAGCTGGCGGAGGTGTTTTCCATGTACCGCATCGACCACGTGCTGGGCTTTTACCGCATCTATGCCTTCCCGTGGATGCCGGACCGCAATCCGGAGTTCCTGCCGCTTTCGGCAGATGAAGCGGCTGCTCGTTGTGGTGGGCGCCGCCCGGGATTCCGCCCCCGCGGGGATGATACGGCGCAGAACCGCCGGGCTAACCTGGAGCAGGGCGATTTCCTGCTCCGCCAGCTGCTGAAGGCCGCCCCGGGGGTGCGCGTGGTGGGCGAGGACCTGGGCTGCGTGCCGGAATACGTGCGGCCGGATTTATCCTACCTGCGCATTGCGGGGTTCAAGATTCCTCATTGGGAGATTACGCCGCAGCAGCAGATTGTGCGCGGCGATGCCTATAACCCGTGCTCGTTCGCCACCTACGCCACGCACGATTTCCCGCCGCTCTGTAACGATTGGGATGATTGGAACGACGCCGTGCAGGAGGCCTACGGGGCGCTGAGTGACCCCTCTGTTCCGCAGGCTGAGCGCTATGCCGCCCAGCAGAAGGGGCGCGACTGCGCCCGCGTGCTCTGCTGGCTGGCTGATTTTGCCGGCATGAGCCACCGCGATTGCATGGTTTCCTGGCACCAGGGAATCAAGGATGCCCTCATCCGTGCCCTCTTGCAGTGCAATTCGGCCTATGCCGCCCTTATGTGGACCGAGCTCTTCGATATTCCGGTGCGGCTGAATACCCCCGGCACCGAGGGCGGCACCAACTGGCGCCCCCGCATGCCCTTCACCGCTGCGGAAGCCGCCGGCATGGAGCAGAGCTCCTGGCTGCGCGAACTCTCCGTGCAGGCGGGGCGAGCCTGACCGGGGGGGAGCGGGAAAAGTAAAGCTTCAATTTGCCGTTATTCCTCCTTGGCGTCTCCCTCGTCGTCAGCCTTTTTTTTCTTCTTGTTCTTCTTTTCTGCCTTCCTGGCAGCAGCCCGCTCCTTGGCCTCTTCCTTGCGAAGCTTGTTCAGCAGTTTCTTCCAATCCTTCACGAACTCGCTCACGTCAGGGCCACCGGCCTCGCCGAGCTTCTGGCCATCCGGGGTCATGGCCACCATGCAGGGCAGCAGGGGGCGACCTTCGTATTCCCACGGCATGCCGCAGCTCATGCTCACCGCCGGGGAGATGACCGGGAACTCCATCTTGGAACGCTTTGCCCATTCTGCTGCTTTTTCGGGCGTGGCATCGATGTTCAGCATGACCATCTCGCAGCCCTTGCGCTTCATTTTCTTGTATTCCTTGACCAGGGTGGGGGCCTCGCTCACGCAGATACCGCATGTGGAGCGGGACTGGTATACAAAATAAATCTTCGCTTTGAGGTTGGGTTTAGCCTTGTTGACCAGCTTGGCTTCTTTGAGAATGGCTGGGATGGCGGCCAGTGTCTCGTCCTCTGCTTCCTCCTGGGCATGCGCCGGAAAAGCAATGAGCGAAACAATAGTAAGAAGCAGGGCAAAAAGGAACTTGTTCATGCGCTCATTATGGCAGATACTCTGCCACCTGGCAATCTAAAACCCGAATATACCCCGAAGATTCACGCGTGTTCCAAAGATTTTGTAGAGAATAGAAACATCAGCAACATTTTGGAAGAAGCCCCCCCTCTGCGCAATAAATTGGAATTTGTCGGGGAACTCTATCGGAGCACGGGACTTCAGTCCCGATTGGAAGCACCGTTATTTCGGGACTGAAGTCCCGTGCTCCGACAACGACAAACATCAATTTATCGAGCTCCGTACTCAAACTTTGGGACACGTGTGCTGAAGATTTTGCCTGCATGGGAAATCTCAACGCGTATCCTTGCTAAGCTGCATTTTGCTTGACTTCGTGGGCCAATGTGTTATCAATGAGCCATGAAGACCCCCGACCAGAAGTCTGATGCTCGCCGCCGCCGATGGAGCCGGGGGCGGGTGGGGCTGTGGCTGGTGGTGGCTTTTTTTCTTAGTGTGGCTTTGCATGCGCTGTTCATAGCGTGCAATCTGGACAGCCCTAGTGCATGGTGGTGGGTGGGCTCTGCCTTTCTGATGCTGCTGTTTTTGCTGCTGCTGGCGCTGTGGGTGGTAGTGTCGGTCTGGATGAGCCGCCGGTGGCGGGAAGGCGTGCTGCTGCTGGGGTCGCTGCTTGTCTTTCTGTGGGGTTACCGCGGTATCACGCCGCCCACGGAGTATTGCGTGCGCCTCTGGTGTTGCAATAGCGCCACCATTCGCCCGACCTGGCACATATCTCCGCTCAAGCGGCTGTATTATGCGTGCTCGTGGAGCTATTCCGAGGGGCGCGATGGGCTGGAGCTGTGGGTAAATGATATCGAAGCCGGCCACAATTACAGCCCGGTAGTGGGGCATGGGCCTTTTGAGCTGAGCTATCAGATGTATGAACATTACGAGGAACGCACTTATCTTGTAAGTGATTCATTCACGCTCATTCTGCCGCGCGACCGCGCCGCCACCGCGGTGCCGCTTCAACTGGCGGCGGATACCAGTGCACTGGGGGTCATCGTGCTGCCTCGTGATGAGCTATATGATCAGATAAGGCAGTCTCAGAATCCCATTGAGACCGCTTGGGCGCAGGGGATGCTCTGGCTGCCGGTCACTGCGGAGAATAAGGGCAGCTTCCGGCTCCCCCTTACCGGCGATGAATGCCATTTTGTGGTTCTGTACCGCTGCTCCGACCCGGAGTTTGATTCCAGACTCCCCTGGCTGCCGTATATCTTCCACATCCGCCGCCTGCCGGAACCTTGAATGCGCGTAGTTTTTGCGGCAGAAAACAAACTATCTCCTTGCCATGGGGACGTGGGATAGCATATAATGCCGGTATGCTTTTACGCAGGGTGGTAAAATTCTATATCGAGGGATTCCGCAGCATGACGCTGGGGCGCACGCTGTGGTGCATCATCCTGCTGAAGCTTTTCATCATGTTTGCGGTGCTCAAGGCCTTTTTCTTTCCAGCCTACCTGCAGGGCGGGGATGCTGAGAAGGGGGAGGCTGTCTCGACCGAGCTGACGCGCCGCGCTGCACCGGAGAATTAACACTATGGACACTATCGATACGTCTCTCGTCGACTGGTCGCGCGCGCAGTTTGCGCTCACGGCCATGTACCACTGGATATTTGTGCCGCTCACCCTGGGGCTGGGTGTGGTCATGGCCATCATGGAAACGCTCTATGTGCGCACCGGCCGCGAGTTCTGGAAGCAGACCGCGCGGTTCTGGATGAAGCTCTTCGGCATCAACTTTGCCATGGGCGTGGCCACGGGCATCATTCTGGAGTTTGAGTTCGGCACGAACTGGAGCAACTACAGCTGGTTTGTGGGCGATATTTTCGGCGCACCGCTGGCCATCGAGGGCATTGTGGCTTTCTTCATGGAATCCACCTTCATTGCCATCATGTACTTTGGCTGGAACAAGGTGAGCAAGGGGGCGCATCTGGCTTCCACCTGGCTCACCATCATCGGCGCCACGATTTCCGCCTGGTGGATTCTCGTGGCCAATGCCTGGATGCAGTACCCCGTGGGCATGGAGTTCAACCCGGATACCGTGCGCAACGAGATGGTGGATTTCGCCGCTGTGGCGCTTTCCCCGGTGGCGGTGGTCAAGTTCTGCCACACGGTCACCTCGTCCTGGGTGCTGGGGGCTGCCTTTGTGGTGGGGGTGAGCTGCTGGTACCTGCTGCGCGGGCGTCACCAGGAGTTCGCCAGGGCCAGCATCCGCGTGGCCTGCTGGTTCGGCCTGGTGGCGGCGCTGCTCACTGCCCACACCGGGCACCAGAGCGGGCGCGACATTGCGCAGCTGCAGCCCATGAAACTGGCCGCAGCCGAGGGCCTGTACGAGGGTGGCCACAACCAGGGCCTGGTGCTGGCCGCAGCCCTGCGCCCCGGTGTGGACTGGGCGGCCCCGGGCGAAAAGGACCCCTTCCTCTTCAACATCGAAATGCCGGGGGCGCTCTCCTTCCTGGCCACGCATGATTTCAATGGCTATGTGCCCGGTATCCGCAACATTCTGGAGGGTGGCTACACCCTGTCGGATGGCACCACCGCCCTCTCGGCCGAGGAGAAAATGGCCCGCGGCCGCATGGCTATCTCAGCCCTGGCCACTTACCGCCAGACCAAGGATGCCGCAGAAAAACAGGCCGCGCTGGAGTCTCTGCGCGAGAATTTCGCTTACTTCGGCTATGGCTACCTGAGCAGCCCGGCAGATCTGGTGCCGCCGGTGTCACTCACCTTCTACAGCTTCCGCGTGATGGTGATGGTGGGTGGCTTCTACCTGGCCTTGTTTGCCGGTCTCCTGCTGCTGGGCAAGTGGATTTGCCGCTGGAAGCTCGCGCTGCTGGCCGTGGTGCTGAGCACGCCGCTGGCCTGGATGGCCAGTCAGGCCGGCTGGGTGGTGGCCGAGGTCGGTCGCCAGCCCTGGGCCATTCAGGGACTGCTGCCGAATGTGGCCGCCATTTCCCGACTGGATGTAGGCGCGGTGCAGACCACTTTCTTCATCTTCCTGGTTCTGTTCACCCTGCTGCTGGTGGCCGAGGTGAGCATCATGGTGAAGGCCATTGCCGCGGGACCCGATGTGGAGTGAATAGTGAATAATGAATAGTGAATAGTTAATAATTAATTGTCAATAGTCACTCGTCAATTGTCAATATGAACGATATTTCTTTGCTTCAACAGTACTGGTGGTTCCTGGTTTCGCTGCTGGGGGCTCTGCTGGTGTTCCTCATGTTTGTGCAGGGCGGTCAGTCGCTTATCTGGACGCTGGGCAAGACCGAGGAGCACCGCCGCATGCTCCTGCTGGCTACCGGCCGCAAGTGGGAGCTCACCTTCACTACCCTGGTGGTCTTCGGCGGGGCGTTCTTTGCTTCCTTCCCGCTCTTCTACAGCACCAGCTTCGGCGGTGCCTACTGGGTGTGGATTCTCATCCTGCTCTGCTTTGTGCTGCAGGCGGTTTCCTACGAGTTCCAGCTGAAGAACAGCAATGTGCTGGGCACGAATACCTACCGCGCCTTCCTCTTCCTGAACGGCGTGCTGGGGCCGCTGCTTATTGGCACCGCCGTGGGCACCTTCTTCACCGGCGCTGAGTTCATCGTGGACAAAGTAGCCGTCACGAACCCGCTCATGCCGGTCATTTCCCGCTGGGCCACCCCCTGGCATGGGCTGGAGGCCGCCCTCGTGCCCGAGAACCTGCTGCTGGGGCTCAGCGTGTTCCTGCTCACCCGCATGCTGGCCTGCCTGTATTTCTTCGGCTGCATGGCGGATGATGACCTGGCGGAGACCTGCCGCTGCCGCCTCTGGATGGAAGGGCCGTTCTTCCTGCTCTTTTTCCTCACCTGGCTGGGCTACTGGCTCACTTCTCCCGGTTTTGCCTACATACCGGAGAATGGCATGGTCTACGTGCAGAACTACAAGTACCTGAACAACCTTCTTGAAATGCCCGCGGTGACCGCCGTGCTGCTGCTCGGCGTGGTGTTGGTGCTGGCAGGGCTGGTGCAGGGCATCCGCGGCTGGGATAAAGCCTTCTGGACCGCGGGGCCGGGCAGCGTGCTGGCCGTGCTGGCCATCCTCCTCTGCGCCGGCTGGAACAACACCGCCTACTATCCCTCCGTGGCGGATCTGCAGAGTTCCCTCACCATCGTGAACAGCTCCTCCAGCCTCTTTACCCTCAAGACCATGACCATCGTCTCCTTCCTCATCCCCTTCGTGCTTGCCTATATCGCCTGGGCCTGGCGGGCCCTCGACAAGCAGCCGATTACACCGGATGAGGTGTGAGAGGTTCGAACGAAGTGAGAATATCGTCCCGGGCGTCAGCCCGGGATATCGTCCGGGCAACGCCCGGATATCGTTTCCCGTTTAAGTAAAATATACAGAAAGGCGTGCAATGGGACAACATGTCCCATTGCCGGAGCAATAAAAGTGTGACTTATAGCACCTTTTGGAGAAGAGGCACCTTTTTGCAAATCAACCCCACTAGTAAACCGACTATCCATACCAGGCAGGCTACGCAGACAGACGGGAAGTAAGCAGATTCATAATCCGTGAACCATGCACTAATCTCTCTCCTCAAAATATTTTCAACCAGCATAACTGTAAACACAGCACCGCCAAGAGCTCGCAGCACATTTGACGTTTTGGCATTCAAATGGCATGAGACAGCCAATTTTTTAGTGACCAGGTATATCGTAATGCACGGAACAAGCATGTAGGCTGTCATTCCGGGGATATACTGATTCACCAGTTCTGCATTCATTCGTCCCCGTGCCCACTCTGGCATCAATGCTGCTAGTAACACCAAGACGACAGAGACAGCTACAAGTGCGAAAACATGGTTTATACTCATTTTTTCCAGACTCACCTTATGCTCAGCATAGTAACCGGCAAGTACGAACACAAAAACATTTCCGCACAGAGGAAGATATTTCAATAACCCGAATCCATCAGGGGTATTTCCTGTCACTAACACAAAGGCCGCCGGACATATCACACAGAGGGCTATCTGCAGTCCGAACAGATAAAGAAAATGAATCTCTTCCATACCCTTTACCATGAGTCTCAAGAAGGGTAACATCAACAACAAACCAACATAGGCATACAAAAACCAAACAGCCCCTGCGCCTGTCCACCCAAGCACATACCCCGCATCCAGGCTACCCTGGTAGCAATCGCTCAAAAAGCTTCGTATTCCGATGCCGTTTTCACCTCCACCTACGCAATAATAGGCTGATTGCACAATGTGAAACAAAAGAATCACAACCACAAACCTTGCTACTCTTTTTTGTAGCAGACTCTTCAGAGACTCACGCTTGGCCAGCAATAATGCTCCGCTAATCATAAAAAACAAAGGAACTGCGACCTTATCAAACGCTGAAATTATCAGCATCAATTTGACTTGTATGCTCTCCCCCGTCGCATGGAAAGGAAAATGAAAAGCTGGAGTATGATTAAATACAACCAGAAGAATGGCAATAAGCCGCAAAAGGTCCAAATATCCCTTATGAGAAGAAGATTGCATGGGCGTGAGTGTACGCATTCAGAATCCGTAAAGAGTAAATTTTGTAACATCTTACTCTCATTGTGTTATCTATGACAGATTGTATCTCCATTTCAAATGGAAAGCGGTGCCCACTCCATGATAATTCTTTTATTATAACAGTTTGTGTGCTTGACTTACGGATTCTGAAAGCGAGCAGATATGAACCTAGAACTATCCGAAGAAGAAATGGCGGCGCTTGTATTGTTGAAGCGCACTGGTGTTCCGGCGTTGGAAGCAGCCCAGGTGGCATGTGCTGCCATCAAATCAGGGAAAGGTAGAACAAAACGGGCTTTGCGCTGCATAGCGGCAGGTGCCGAAGTGTTGAAGAAACAGGAGCACACGGTGTCGTTTGAAAAAGCCGTGGCGGCAGCGCTGGAGGCGCGGCGTGAGAGGCGGGTGCGGACAGTGTATGATTTCCGGTATTTTACGCGGAGGTTCATGAAGCGCTGCCCGGGGCTGGCGCGGCGGAAGGTGCGGTCGATTTCGGCGCAGGAGTGTGCGCAGTATATCGAGATGGCGTTTGATACACCACGGCAGCGGCAGAAGGCGCGGTTGATTCTCAGCGGGGTGTTCGGCACGGCGGTGAAGCGGGGCTGGTGCAGCGAGAATCCGGTGGCGAGGGTGGAGGCGCCGCGGGTAGTAGAGAAGCAGGTGCCGATTCTCACTCCGCAGGAGATTAAGGACTTGCGACAGACGGCGGAGGTTTACCAGGGTGGCAACTGTGCGGTGGCAGTGGGAATGATGCTGTATGCGGGCATCCGTCCACACGAGGTGGCACGCCTCACCTGGGCGCAGGTGGATTTGCGGGAGCGGGCGATTTATATTCTGCCGCAGCACAGCAAGACGGGCGGTGCGCGGCGGGTGACGATTCACAAGCCGCTGATGAAAATTTTGCGCCGTTACAAAGAGAGCACCTATGAGAAAAAAATATGCCCGCCGAACTGGCTGTGGCACTGGCGGGAGCTGCGCCGCGCAGCGGGGTGGGACTCCCCCGCTCATCCCTGGCCGCAGGATGCGCTGAGGCATACTTTTGCGAGTTATCATCTGAGCCACTTCCGCAGCTATGCAGAGCTGCAGGTGGAGATAGGGCACCGGGATGCTACGCTGCTGCGAACGCGGTATGTGGACCAACGAGGAGTGAGCTCCTCTGCCCAATTCTGGGCAGCGTGAAAGGAATTGACAATAGGCTATTGAAGATTGACAAATAGAAAGTTAGCGCGCCCGGAGGGCGCGGGGGATTGGAGCGTGGGTTTTCACGAGGGGATGGTGACTTAATTTCCCGACTACCGCTTTGTGGGCTGGTTTTGCTCTATTGGGAACCAGCCGCCGCTGCCTGATGGCAGCTTTGGCTTGGCAAGCGATATCCGCGAGCCGGGGCTCGCGGGCGTGGGACTTCATACCATATATAAAACTCTTGCTCCTGTTGGTGGGTCGAAGTCTTTAACCATGAAAAACGACTCGAATACGCCCGGCAAGGGGGGCCAGCTTGCCAGATTGGGTGTTTTTACCCTGGCCATGATTAATGTGTCCGCTATTGTGAGCTTGCGCGGCTTGCCGGCGGAAACGACTTACGGGCTGAGCTCGGCCTTTTACTATATCTTCGCGGCGCTGTTCTTCCTGATGCCGGTTTCGCTGGTGGCAGCGGAGCTGACGACGGGCTGGCCGCAGAAGGGCGGTGTGTTCCGCTGGGTGGGCGAGGCTTTCGGTACGCGGCTAGGTTTCCTGGCTATCTGGCTGCAGTGGATCCAGACGACCATCTGGTTCCCGACGGTGCTGACCTTTGCGGCGGTTTCGCTGGCCTTCATGGGCCCGGACCAGCGCTGGGACCATGCGCTGGCTTCGAATAATGTGTATGTGGTCATCATCGTGCTGCTGGTGTATTGGGCCGCCACCTTCCTGAACATGCGCGGCATGCGCACGAGCGGCAGTATCACGAAGTGGGGTGCTCTCATCGGCACGGTGATTCCGGCGGCGCTGCTGGTGCTTATGGGCATGGTGTACTGGGGGCAGGGGAATCCCATTGATATCAGCCTGGAGGCCCGCGATTTCATCCCCGATTTGTCGAACTTCAACAACATTGTGCTGGCGGCGAGCATCTTCCTCTTCTACGCCGGTATGGAGATGAGCGCCGTGCACGTGAAGGAATGCGAGAACCCCAGCCGCGACTACCCGCTGGCCATTGCCATTGCCTCGGGCATGACGGTGTGCATCTTCGTGTTCGGCACGCTGGCTATCGGCTTCATCATTCCGCAAGACCAGATTACGCTCACGCAGAGCCTGCTCATCGCCTTCGATAGGCTTTTCGATTACTTCTCAGCCTCCTGGATGGCCCCCATCATGGCCTGCTGCCTGGCGTTCGGTGTGTTGGCGCAGGTGGTGGCCTGGGTGGGTGGCCCATCCAAGGGTCTGCTGCAGGTGGGCTGCGCGGGGTATCTGCCGCGCTTCATGCAGCGCACGAATAAGAATGGGGTGCAGGTGGGCATTCTCATCATCCAGGGCTGCATCGTGACCCTGCTTTCGGTGCTCTTTGTGGTGCTGCCGAGCGTGCAGACGGCGTATCAGATTATTTCGCAGCTCACCATCATTCTGTACCTCATCATGTACCTGCTCATGTTTGCTGCGGGTATCTACCTGCGCCACCGCGAGCCGGATGTGCCGCGCGCCTTCCGTGTGCCCGGCGGCAAGTACCTGGGCATGTGGCTTATCGGCGGCCTGGGCATGCTGGGCAGCCTGCTGGCGCTGGTGTTCAGCTTCATCCCGCCGGGGCAGATTCCCGTGGGCAGCCCCGTGGTGTATGTGGGCATCCTCATCGTGGGTACGGTGGTGTTTGCGGGCATTCCCTTCGTGATTTATGCCATGCGCAGGCGCTCCTGGGCAGACCCGAAGGTAGTTGCAGAGTTTGAGCCCTTCTCCTGGGAGAAGAAGTGATATCATGCTGAAAAATGGCAGAGGGAGCTTCCGCAGGCGCGGCGGCTCCCTCTGTTCTGTAAATTGGAGTTTGGCGTTGTCGGGGCACGGGACTTCAGTCCCGAAATAACGGTGCTTCCAATCGGGACTGAAGTCCCGTGCCCCGACAGAGTTCCCCCACAAATTCCAATTTACCGGTCTGCCGCATTATAAAATATACCGCATCTTTTCTGCGGTGGTGCGGAAGCGCAGCACGGTGTTGAGGCGTTCGTTTTCCAGCAGGGAGACGAAGCGTCCTTCTTTCACCATGGTGCGCAGGCCGGGGTCGCGGAAGAGGTCGAGCAGGCGGGTGGGCTGGGGTATGCCGCGGCCGGCCAGCTGGGTGTTGTAGAAGCTGGTGAAGGTGGGTTCATCCAGTGTGCAGCCGAAGGCTACCAGACAGGCCAGGTTGGTCTGGGCGGGGTCATCGATGGGGTCGAGGCTCTGCATCCAGCCGGTGATTCTGGAACTGCGCAGGGCTGTGGAGACACGGGTGAACCATGGCACGGCGGGCATTTCCACAGCGGGGTTGGAGAGACGCTGCATCTGGGCGGCAGCCAGTTCGTGGTAGTAGCGGATGCGGCACACATTGCCGTAGTAGCATATGCCCATCATGGTGACCCAGAGCATGATGAGGCTCATGAAGATGGTGGTGAGCACACCGCCCAGCCCGAACTTTTTCTTGAAGGAGAAGAGCTGAGATATCCACACCATGCCGTGGAAGAACACGAGCAGGATGAAGATGGCCACGCTCCAGGCCAGGGCCTGCACCATCCACTGCTGCGGGGAGTCGGTGAAGAAGGCCACATAGGTGAAGCCGTTTTTCTGCAGGAACATCCACGAGGCCACGGCGCCGGAAACGGCCAGGGCAAGCAGCACCATTTTGATGACGCCCTTCATGAGTGCAAAGAGGAAGATGGCCACGGCAATGATGGCCAGGACGGTGAGGATGATGTGTGAGGTTTCCATATGTTCGAATAGAGAAGGGGTGGGGAAATCAGCGGATATAGTTCTGCAGCTGCCGCGCTGCTTCGGCGGCAGGGGCGTGCTGCGGGTCGAGCTTCAGGGCTTTCTGCATGGCGCGCAGGGCGGGGCGGTACTGCCCGATTTCGATGAGACTGAGCCCCAGGCGGTACTGCACCTCGGCATTCTGCGGGTGCTCTCGGGCGCAGGCCAGCATCTGTTTCAGCGCATCCACCGGGCGGTTCTGCTGCGCAAGGAACACCGCGTAGTCCATGCGGGCCACGGCGCTGGCCGGGTCTCGCTCCACGGCGCGGCGGTACTGGGCATCGGCCGTGGCGGCATCGCCCCGGGCACCGGCCAGCATAGCAAGCTGCATGGCGCCGGTGGGCTGGTCGGACTGGTGGGTGGCGGTCTCCAGCATTTCCTGCAGCACCGGGTGGCCTGCCGGCAGGTTCGGGAAGAGCTGCCAGCCGGCGGCGTGGCGCACGCTGCGTGTCTTATCCGCCAGGGCCTTGCGGGCGGCATCTCCCCCCAGCAGCTCCACCGCAGCGGCTCGCACCAGGGCATCCGGGTCCTGCGTGGCACCCAGGGCCACGGCCTGCACCTCCGGGGTGAGGGGGAACTGAGCCATCAGTCCCAGCAGGGTGGCCCGCCAGGCGGCAATTTCCTCCGCCTTGTAAGCAGCCAGCAGCTCCTGCACGCTGCCCTTGCCCTGCAGCGCGTGACCCGCAGCCCGGAAACGCTGGCGGTATTTGCCCAGGCGCTCCTCCTTGTAGCGCTTTTCCAGATACTCCATGCACCACTGGTGGTCCTTGTCCTTGTGGCAGTTCAGGCAGGCATTCGGCACCCCCAGCTCAATGCTCATGCGCGGGTCCGGCCAGTGCAGCCCGTGGTCGCGGCGCGGGTCGCGGCCCATGTAGGTCATGCGGGGCATGTGGCACTCGATGCAGGGCATCGCCTTGCCGCCGCAGAGCTTGTTGTGGCTCACCTGCGGGGCCAGCACGCCGTTCACCACCTTGTTTGTGCCGTGGCACTGCAGGCAGAGCTCGTCATTCTCCGTGGGCTTGTTCACCTTGCCGGAGTGCGGGTCGTGGCAATCGTAGCAGGTCACCCCCGTGCGCCCCATCTTGTGCAGGCGGAAGCTCGTTTCGCTGTAATCCTCCTCCCACTGCAGGCCGTTCGGGTAGAACACGCCGGGCACCTTCGGCAGCTCCAGTCGGAAATGCTCGTCGAACTTATCGCCCACCGTGAACTTGCCGGTGAGCTCCTCGCGGCGGGCATGGCAGCTGGCGCAGTTGTCATCGTGCTGCTCCGGCGTGAGCTTGCGGTCGCCGCGCGCCACCAGGCACCCGTCCTCAGCATCCGGCGTGGCAGAAACCTTGTGGCACTGGATGCAGGTGATACCCGGCTCCTGCCAGCTGGCCTTGAAAGTATCCGTAGCCACATCGTAATTCTTCCGGAACCCGCTCATGTGGCACCATGCGCATTGGGATTCCCAGTTCATGCCGCGCCCCGTCCAGTGGCCCCACTCGCCCGGCTTGCGGGTGGCGCCGCCGCGCTCCTGTTGCAGCGCATCATCGCGGAACACATCGAACCACTCCTTGCGCTCCACATCCCAGGCCGCGCTGGGCGTCTGCAAGCCGCCATCCTTCCAGCGCAGCAGATACTGCACCAGCGGCTCGCGGCCAATCACCCCGCCCACCGTGTACACCTTGCCCGTGGCCACATCCCGCATCTGGAAAACACCCGCTGCATCCCGCTGCATCTCCAGCTCCATGCCGTGCGCCTTGATGCGCTGGCCCGCGAAGGCCTCGGCATCCAGCGCTGCTTGCGGATGCCGCCAGGCCCAGGCGTGGTCACTGCCAGCCCACTCATCATATTCCTTGCGGTGGCACTCCGCACACTTCCGGGAAATCGTCAGCGCAGATTCATCCCAATGCTTCCGCTGCTCCTCTGCCGCAGAGCAGGGGAGCAACCCGGATAAAACCAGCACGGAAAGTAGCGTTCGCATACCCGCATTCTACCACACCCCCGCACCCCCGCGCAAACGCAATCCTCCCCCGCCCATGTCATACCCGCCCCATTTTTCTACCGCTTTTTTCATTTTAGGCTTGCCTTTCCTGGCCGTCTCTGCTAGACTGCCGCCACACGCACGGGTAGCTCAGTGGTAGAGCGGCTGTCTTACACACAGTTGGTCAGGGGTTCAAATCCCTTCCCGTGTATTCACCGAGCCTGCTTTCCGCCACAATTTGGAAAGCAGGCTTTTTTAGTTTATCGCCCTATATTTAACGGCTTACGGAGTCCTGATATTGCAACAAAAAAAGAACCAAGGACGATTCAAACAGTCGTTTTTTAAG
>JAFSFD010000035.1 GCA_017435365.1 Akkermansia sp.
CTCTTCCTATCTGTGCAACCAACACACCATTTCCCCGCATACCACCACCTCCACCCCGGCACACCTTCACGGTGTGCCTTTTTTCGTGTAACTTCGCGCCGGGTCTCCCTCACCCGCAACCTCGTCATTGGGGTACAAGTCACACGTGTCCCAAAGATTTGGTAAGCTATAGAAACATCAGCAACATTTTGGAAGAAGCCCCCCGCTGCTCGACAAATTGGAATTTGTCGGGCTGAAAGCCCGAGGAATTTTGAGCCCACGAAGTGGGTGAAAGAACACTAGCCGGGGGTAAGCCCGCAAAGCGGGCGCAGCCCCCGGAATGCGACAAAATAAAATGGAGCCCCGGAGGGGTGACAGAATGCGATGCAATGCACTGATGCTGTGCTTTCTGTCACCCCTGCCGGGGCTCCGACATTTTTTTCAATATACCGGGGGCTGCGAGCGCTGACGCGCTCTTACCCCCGGCTAGTGTTCTTACGCCCCTGCCGGGGCTGATTTTCCGCTCGCCTACGGCTCGCCAAATTCCCATTTTTCGAGATTAGTACTCAAACTTTGGGACACTTGTGGGTACAAGTTGCCATTTGTAGTAGTCTGACTGTTTTTTCTGTTCATCCGCGTGATTACATGCTACAATAACCCCAGCCATGAGTGCAGGTGACGGCAGAGAGGGCAAGATCCGCGTAGCGCTGGCCAAGGGGCAGTTGGGCGGAAAACTGGCAGGCATGAGTCTGCCCCGGCAGATTGTGTCCATTGCGCTCTGGCCCCTGCTGGAGCAGGTGATGAGTTTCATCTGCGCCTCGACCTCGCTGGTACTGGCAACCCACATGGGCGACCACGGTGAGAAAACGGCTCAGATAGCCTCCGGCATAGGTGTGACCTCATTCGTGATGTGGCTGGGCTTTGTGATGCAGGGCGCAGTGGGCATGGGCGCCACCGCCATTGTGAGCCGCATGACCGGCGCCCGCAAGTTTGCGGATGCGAACTATGCCGCCAACCAGGCAGGAGCACTGGGGTTGATAGCCGGGTTCCTCTCCGCCCTGCTGATGTACGGCACGGCTGATTTCCTGGTATCCGAAGTACTGAGTCTGAGCGAGTTTGCGCGTGAGGTAGCACTGCGCTACATGTACACCGGCTGCTGGGTAGCCATTTTCTCGGGCGTGGTGTTTGCGGTGAATGCAGCCCTGCGCGGCGCAGGCGATACGCGCACGCCATTCATCATCATGCTGGTAGTGGATGGGCTCAACATCATCTTCAGTCTCTTCCTGGTGCAGGTGTGCGGCATGTTCGTGGAAGGGCTGGCACTGGGTATGATTGGCGGCATGGCTGCGGCTGCCGCAGTGCTGCTGGGAATTCTGATTAAGCGCACTATCTCACTGCGTCGGGAGATGAATGGGCGCGGACTGGATGATTTCTGCACCGCACAAGGGCCAACCTATGCCCCGCCGCTGTATCTGGAGCGCAAGAGTCTGCGCCCGGACTGGAGCATGATGTACCGCATCCTCAGCATCGGGGTGCCCCAGGCTATCGAGGTAGGCGGCATCTGGGTGATTCAGATTTTCGTGCTCCGCATCATCTCCTCGCTGGGGGATGCAGCTGTGGGGGCGCACAACATTGCCATCCGCATCGAATCCCTGAGCTTCCTGCCCGGTTTCGCTATTGGCATGGCGGGAGCCACGCTGGTGGGGCAGTATCTGGGGGCCCGCAGTGTGCGGCTTGCGCTGGAAACCGCCCGCAAATGCGTGCGCTACAGCGTGCTCTTCATGGGCTGCATGGGTGTGGTCTTTGCGCTGTGGCCGGATATTTTCGTAGAGATTTTCGCCGCAGGTTCGCCGGAGCTCAGCACCGCCACACGCCCGGTGGTGCAGGCTTTCCTCATCATCGAACCCTTCTACGCGGCCATGCTCATCTGCAAGATGTGCCTGCGCGGAGCGGGCGACACCCGGCGCGTGATGTGGGTATCCTACGGGGGGATGGGCTTTTTCCGAGTACTCTGCCTGCTGGTGTGGTACTGGCTGTGGCCGGAGACGCTGTCGCTGGTGGGCATCTGGATGCTGATTGCCTGTGATATGCTGGTGGAATACCTGATTCTGCGAAAGATGCTCTTTGGGCTGCGCTGGGCCCGCAAGAAAGTATAAGCGACATGAAAGAAGCCTGGCTCATCCGGAACGCCGAAAACCGCCGTCTCATCCTCTTCATGCTGGGCTGGGGCGCCACGCCCAATGCCGTGCAGCATCTCCCCTTCCCGGCGGGGTACGATGTGCTCTGCTACTATGACCACCGCAGCCTGCGCCCGCTGGCGGCAGAGGATTTCACCCGCTACGAGCGCATCTGCCTCTTTGCCTGGTCCTTCGGTGTATGGGTGGCCGAGCAGAGCTGCCAGGCGCTACCGCTGCACCGCGCCATCGCCATCAACGGCACCCCCTACCCCGCCAGCCCGCAATATGGCCTGCGCCTCAAGGTGCTGCAGCGCACCATCAAATCCGTGGCGGCCATGGGAGGCAACCCGTTCAAGGACGAATCCACCCCCGGGAAATACGCCCCCGCCGGCGATTTCGAGGAGCCGAGTCCCCAGCAGCAGGTGGAGGAGCTCGATTTCCTGGCCGAGGCCTGCCAGACGCTCCCTGAGCAGCCACACCTCCCCTGGGCCCGCGCCTACATCGCCACGAAGGATGAGATTTTCCCGCCTGCCCGCATGCGCGCCTACTGGGGCGGGCTGGGGCAGGATTTCGAGAGCTACCACTTCCCCTTCTACTCGCCGGAAATTGTGCTGGGAGAATTGTGACGGCATAAATTTCAGGAGTTTCCCTACGTCCTGTCACATTTTTCACTAGCTCTACCGAATCAGGAATGCTAGTGTACCAAAGCATTTTCATAACAGTGATTCCGCCAACATGCGCGAATGGCGCAAGGTGGGCGAAGGCACCCTGGTGCTGGCCGGCAGTGGCAAAAATGAGATTTTCCTGAACCTGGGGCACTGGCACCACCCGGCTGGAGCAGAAGGATGGTTACGCTGCCCACAGCGTGCTGGCCAACACCGGCAGCAAGGTTGTGCTGCATCGAAGGCATCCTGCAACCGGCCACCACCGCCGCTGCCCAGGTATACACCCTCGTGTTCGATATGGCGCAAATTCCGGAACCGGCTACATGCACACTTTCCCTGCTGGCTCTGGCCGCTCTTGCTACCCGCCGCAGAAGACACTGAAACAGCTCTGCCTCTCAGCAAGCATACCAGGTTTCATCAGTCCGGCAGTTAAGGATGAATGCATTTCGCATATCGGCGGGGGCAATAAATTGATGTTTGTCGTTGTCGGGGCACGGGACTTCAGTCCCGAAATAACGGTGCTTCCAATCGGGACTGAAGTCCCGTGCTCCGACAGAGTTCCCCCACAAATTCCAATTTGTTGATTAGTTTCGAGTTTTTAGAAGTCAGGAAACGCTCAGCACGTATTGCCTCAAAATAAAATCGAACCCAACCATCCGCGATTCCCGTGTGACCGGCAGGTTCTACGGCTTCCGCTTCATGTACGCCCTGCCACCCACGGTGCCACGGGAGTTCCTGTGAATGGCAAGCCGTATCTTCAGGTGCCAATCCGCACCAGGCAGAGCACGGCCACCTCTTTCACCCCGGGCAGTTTGCGGAGCTGGGTGGCGCAGGCGCGGGCGGTGGAGCCGGTGGTGAACACATCATCCACCAGCACCATGTGGGAGGGATAGCGGCGGTGGCGCTCCCAGAAAGCAGGGCGGCGGCAGTGATAGGCTCGCATGGCATTCAGCCGCCGGGCCGTGGCGGTGAGGCGGGTCTGGCTGAGCACGCCGGTATCCCGGCGCTCCAGCAGTTCCATAACGCGCAGGCGGCGGAGCCGCGCCAGCTGCCTGGCTAATTCACCGGCCTGGTTATAGCCGCGGGAGTAGAGCTTGCCCTGCGTGACCGGCACGGGCACCAGCACCCAATCCTGCCGGGCAAGCAGGTGCGGGGTCTGCTCCCACAGTTCATGGAGCAGCTGCGCCAGCGGACGAGCCAGATGAATCCCACGGTGGTATTTGAACCGGTAGATGAGCTGCATGGCTTGCTCTGTCTGCCGCAGAGCCTGGCGGGCTATGGAAAATGCCCGCGGATGCCCGGCGCAGTTTTCGCAGCGGTCCGGGTCGGTCTGCTGGCCGGCAGTGGGAGCCCCGCAATGCAGGCAGATGGGCGCCGGAATGCGGGGAAGCCCGGCCAGGCACCCCGGGCAGAGGGCTTGCTCCGCGCTTTCACCGCAAAGCTCACAGGTAGCGGGGAAAAGCCAGCTGAGCATGGTCGGCAATCAACGGTGGCGGGCAATGAACTCGCGTGCTACAGCCTGGTAGGCCATGGAAGCCGAGCCGAAGCGGTCGTGCTCCATGATAGTGCGGCCGAAGCTGGGGGCCTCGGCCACGCGCACCGAGCGGGGGATGTGGTTCTTGTACAACTTCTCCGGCAATTCCATCTGCACCTGGCGGATGACTTCATTGGCCAGCTTGGTATTGTTGTACATGGTCATGATGATGCCTTCGTGCGTGAGGCGGGTGTTCACCCCGTTCTCTCGAATCTGGTCCATCACGAAGAGAATCTTGGAAAGCCCCTCCAGGCTCAGGAACTCACACTGCATCGGGGTAATCACCTCATCGCACGCGCAGAGAGCGGAGGTCATGAGCACCCCGAGCGAGGGCGGGGTGTCCAGAAACACATAGTCATAGTACTGCGACTGCCGCAGCCCCTCCATGGCATCGTACATGCAGGTGAGGTGCGATTCATTCTGCGTGAGCTCCACCTCCACGCCGGACAAGTCCACATGAGCCGGCACGATGGAGAGATTGCGCCGCTTTGTGGGGCGGATGAGGTCCTCCAGCAGAGCCTCGCCGATGAGGGCGGGGTACAGGCTTGCATCGCTCTCCACCTCCACACCCAGCATGGTGCTGGCATTTGCCTGCGAATCCATATCAATAATCAGCACGCGCTTACCGCGGGCGGCCAGGGCAGCCGCCAGGTTCACTGCGGTGGTGGTTTTGCCGACGCCGCCTTTCTGATTCGCTATGGCTATGACTTTCACGCCGGGCATTCTACCTAACACGCCCCGCTTTTTCAAGCGGTATTTTGAATGCAGACACAGAGAAGGAAGAAACAGAACACCGAATAATTAAAAATGAGCTTTTTGCATGCCTTGACACCGCGAAGCGACTCTGATATCATCCCCGCCGCAATCATGAATTACCTGGAAATCACTCTCATAGCCCTGGCGCTGGCGGTGGATGCCACCGTGTATGCCTTTTCCTACGGGCTGGTGCTGCGGCAGGGACGCGGGATGGCCGCGCTCTGGCTTGCGGTGACCGTGGGTGCCTTCCAGGCAGGCATGCCGCTGCTGGGCTACCTGGGTGGCGAGGTGCTGCGCAGCATCGTGAGCACCTGGGCCCCGTGGGTGGTGCTGGCGGTATTCGGCATGCTGGGGGGAAGCATCATTTTCAAAGCCTGGCAGGAGGAGGGAGAAGAAGCGGCCTCAGCCTCTCCGCTGGGGCTGGTCGGGCTCCTCATGGTGGGCGTGGCCACGAGCATTGATGCCCTGGCCGTGGGAGCCTGCATGGCCCTCGGCGAAATAGGCGGTCCGCAGCTCCGGCCGGGACTTGCAGCAGGCATCATCGGGCTCATCACCTTCATCTGCGCCATGGGCGCTTTCCACAGCGCGAGGCTTCTGCACCACCTGCCCTCCCGCTGGCTCGAAACCCTTGCCGGGCTCCTCCTCATCGCCCTCGGCGTGCAGAACATTCTTTGATGCCCGCACAGGAAAGGCTGCCGAAGCAGAGTTAAGTTGTACTTTGGGAACTCTTCTAAAAACTCGAAACTAATCAACAAATTGATGTTTGTCGTTGTCGGGGCACGGGACTTCAGTCCCGAAATAACGGTGCTTCCAATCGGGACTGAAGTCCCGTGCTCCGACAGAGTTCCCCCACAAATTCCAATTTAGTGAGTTTTTAGAAGTCCCCCTTTGTCTTTTGTACATTGTTCTTTCAGAGTCCGGCCTGGGCAAGAATCTGCTGGATCTGCTCTTTCGGGCGGGTGGGCCAGTGCTTGTTGGCAATGGGGCTGGCGGGGCTGGGGTGCAGCATGGTGCCCAGGGTGAACTGCTGCCCCGGCAGAGCGGCGGCAGCCAGTTCCAACTGCTTGAGCGCATAGCCGCCCACGCCGATAAGCACGCGCGGCTGCAGAATCTCAATCAGGCGCACCAGATGCCGCTGGCAGGCAGCATCCAGCGCCTCCACCTGTGCCTTGGGCAGCTGCGTGGGGGTGATATTGGCGCCTGTCTCCCCCATCCAGATGAGCGGGCAGTAGTTCGCCACATAGGCATGCTTGAAAAATTCCTCCGCCGTGCCATACATCTCCTCGAACAGCCCCCAGAGACGCCGCCCGCTCACCTCCGAACGCGGGCATGAAAAGCCCTGCACCGGGCGCTTCGGGTGTGTCTTCTCCGGGCTGCCCACCGAGGCGGTAATGCCCATCCACAGCGTCACTGCGGCAATCTCGCCAAAGGGAACGCCGGTCTGCGCCATGCCGAAGGGCCCGGGATTCATGCCGAGATACAGCACATCCTTCTGCCCCGCCCCGAACTTCCGGATGTAGGCCTCGTGCCCCGCCCAGGCGTAATCCAGCGGGTTGTAAGTATATGCCACCGGGGCGGCAAACTCCAGGGCACTCACCTCACGGCTCAATTCCTTTGCGGCGGCAATCAGCTGTTCTCTCTGCATGCGGTGAATATAACACAACGGTACGCAGAATGCAAAATAATAAAAACCGCCTGACTGGTCATCAGGCGGTTTGATGCAATTCTGTAAACTTGACTTACTTGCCGAAGTAGCGCTTCAGGAGGCCATCGAAGCCTTTGCCGTGGCGGGCTTCGTCCTTGCACATCTCGTGCACGGTGTCGTGCACGGCATCATAGCCCAGCTGCTTGGCGCGCTTGGCAATGGCCAGCTTGCTGTTGCAGGCACCGAATTCGGCATCGGCACGCATGGCCACGTTCTTCTCCGTGCTGTCGGTCAGCACTTCGCCCAGCAGCTCTGCAAACTTCGCGGCGTGCTCGGCTTCCTCCCAGGCGTAGCGGCGGAAGGCCTCGGCCACCTCGGGGTACCCCTCGCGTTCGGCCTGTCGGCTCATGGCCAGGTACATGCCCACCTCGCAGCATTCGCCCTGGAAGTGGTCGCGCAGCCCCTTCACCACCTCTTCATCAAGCCCCTGGGCCACGCCCACGCGGTGCTCGTCGGCATAGATCTTCTCGGCGGCTTCGTCAAGCTCCACAAAGGTGTCCACCCCGCAGACGGGGCATACTTCCGGCATGGTGTCGCTCTCGATGACTTCGCCGCATACGGTGCACTGGTATTTCATTGTCGTGTTTCCTTTCGTGTTGTTGTGTTGTCGTGTCGTGTATTGGTCACCCGGTTAACGGGAACAGGGGCAATATATCACTACCTGTTTGGTATGTCAATAATCTTTTTAGAAATATTCTAATTTTATGCAATTTTTTTGACTTCGGGCAAATGGTAAGGAAAACCGAATGAACGGGAGCAGGCGCAAGGCCTTGATATTCCATATATGGCACCATTTCTTTCTTGACGGTACCAGAAATTGTGGTAATCTGGGCGCATGCGATGCATACAGTGCGGATACATGGATGACAAGGTAATCGACTCACGCATGTCGAAGGACGGGACGTGCATACGCCGCCGGCGCGAATGCCTGCGTTGCAATTACCGCTACACCACCTACGAGCAGATAGAGCGCACGGAGCTGCGCGTGGTGAAGCGCGACAACCTGCACGAAGCGCTGAACCGCGAAAAGATACTGCGCGGCATGGTGAAAGCCTGCGAGAAGCGCCCGGTGAGCATGGACCAGCTGGACATTGCGGTGGATGAGATTGTGGCCGACCTGCACCGCGACCACCAGCGCGAGGTGCCCTCCTCCGTCATCGGCATGAAGGTGATAGAGAAGTTGCAGAGCATCGACCCCGTGGCCTACATCCGCTATGTATCCGTGTACCGCCAGTTCCGCACGGTGGATGAATTCATCGAGCTGGTGCGGCGCATGGAAATCAAGACCGTGCAGGACCCGCTGCAGCGCAAGCTCCCCCTGGAATAACCCCCATGATAGCCTTCAAGAACAAGCGGCCCCTGCTCCAGACCGGGCACTGCGTCATTTCCGACTACGACCGGGAATGGCTGGAGGGCGTGCTGCAGCAGGCAGCCGATTCCGCCGGGGTATCCCTGCCCTTCCGCGCAGAGATAGCCAGGGCCATCCTGCTGTATCTGGAGGAGAAATGCCCGCTTCATGCCGTGCCGCTGGAATACCTCTTCCGGCGCATCGCGAGCATGCTGCGCCAGGCCGGGTTACCCCGCATTGCCGACCACCTGCGCGTGCAGACCCCGCCGGTTGTCATCGACCTGCACGAAATGGCCACGCAAAGCCCCCTGCCCCTCTTCTTCTACAATGAGCTGGAGCAGCACCTGGAGCACCTGCGCCGCCTGGGCCTCACCACCTACGAATTTGCCGGTGCAGAATCATGCAGCAAGCTCCTCGGCGACCGCCAGCGAGCCTGCCCCACCCAGCGCCGCATGCTCGATGAGCTCAACGCCTTCCTTTCCTCCCGTCAACAGCTTGCCGGTTAACAAGTTGCATAAGCTTGTGTAAAATTCAAGATTGAATCCTGAATTTTACACAAGCAATTTTATTCCATTCACTCTCTGTTAATTACAGAAGTCATATCTGCAAACGAATCCACCTGTACATTGTGGTACATTCCCAGCGTGTCGCCACCATAGACCAGGCAGGGAGGCAGAGACTCTTCCACGATTTCTGCAAAATGCTGCACGTTGCGCACCATGGCAGGAGTAAAGGTCATACCGGCTTTGATTTCGACAGGACGGGGTCGCCGATGTTCCTCCAGAATAAGGTCAATTTCAAATCCACGCGTATCGCGGAAGAAATAGAGATTGGAGCGTTTACCCGCATTAAACCTGGCCTTGAGAGCCTCAACCACAACCATGTTCTCGAAAATATGCCCCAGCAGAGGGTCGCGCCCAAGCTGTGCGGGAGTCTCAATATCGAGCAGACAGGGTATCACCCCCGGCTCAGTAAAATAAATCTTGGGAGACTTCGTGAGACGCTTGCCATAATTCTTATAGTAAGGATATAGCGTAAAAATGACATACGACGCCTCCAGCACCGATAACCACTCACCGATTGTGCTGCTGGAAACACCCACATCTGTTGCCAGAGAGGAGCAATTTACCACTTGCCCCACGCGAGTGGCAAGCAACTTCAGAAAAAGCTCAAAATGCTTCAGGCTGCGCACATTAACAATCTGCCGCACATCGCGCTCCAGATAGGTGCGCCAGTAATCCAGATAGACCTGCTGCGGGTCAAGCCCCATCTCATACACACGAGGAAGACACCCGGTAAACAGCATCTCATCCCGCCCCAGATGAATCCCGGCGTCTTTCAACTCCTGCATGGAAAGAGGCAACAAATCCACCACCCCGGTGCGCCCGGCAAGCGATTGTGTTACCGTCTCCTGCAACTCCATCTGCCGACTCCCGGTCAGAATGTACATCCCCGGCCGGTTCTCCTCATCCACAATGCCCTGCAGATAACTCAGCAGCTCCGGGGTATTCTGCACCTCATCAAAAATACAGGGAGCCTTGTGTTGCTCCAGAAAATGAGTCGGATCCTGGTAGAAATACTGCCTCGCCCGCAGATCCTCCATGCTCACATAATCGTATTCCGGATACAAATGGCGGGCCAACGTCGTTTTGCCCGATTGACGCGGCCCCGCAATCGTCACTACCGGATACATGCTCATTAACTTCTGAACATGTGCCGTAATTGCCCTGGGTATGTATCCCTGTTGCTTCATGTGCAATATTATACACCGCCTTGTGTAAAATTCAAGATTGAATCCTGAATTTTACACAAGCAAATACAATCCGTTCATTCTCTTTCAACAACAAGAGCCCACCTGCTCGATAAATTGGAATTTGGCGGGCAGTGGGCGAGCGCAAGCGAGCGGCATTCAAAGCCCGTGAAACGGGCGACATACCCATAGCGAGGCGGTGGAGCACTCCACGCGGCAGCGTGGGGTGCGGAACCCCTCGTAGGAATAAAAAAGGTAATTGGAACCCGTGAAACGGGTGACAGACCGTCACGGCGTCTTGTCTCGGCGGAGCTTCAGCGGAGACGGAAGGGCGTAAGCCCGAAGACGGAAAACGGTTGCATATCATAGAGCTGCGCTTTCTGTCACCCGTTTCACGGGTTCCATATTTTTTATTACCAAACGAGGGGCTTCCGTCTTCGCCCTGCGGGCTACGCCGAGACAGGTACGCCCGCTCGCTATGGATATGTCGCCCACTTACGTGGGCTATAAATTCCGCTCGCTTGCGCTCGCCAACTGCTCGACAAATTCCAATTTATCGAGCTCAGTATCCAGAGCGCACGAGGATTCACATACCGTTCTTCTCAAACAACTTGCGCAGCAGAATCAGCAAGGGTTGAGAAGACGTCACGGAAACAGAGTCGATATCATGGGCGCCCAGATAAAGGGAGGCGGCCCCACCGGGATAATGCACGCTGTGTCTCAGCCTGCCCCCGTAGGAGAATACCTTGCGGGAAGTGACATGGCACACACGGTGCTGGGTGATGACGCAGGCATCCTTCTCCGTGGGCACGAGAATCAACACACAAAACGCAGCAATAACCAGATAAATCGCGCCAAAGAAACAGGCAGCGGGGAGCGTCCCGGCATCCAGCCAGCAGGCCGCGCCACCAGCCCCCAGGCCAGACAAGGCCAGAAGCAGTACCAGCAGGGTCTTGCGGATCTGGCGCGGCGATTGCAGCTGCCGGGCCGCAGCTGTTTTTCCCAGCCATTGCACCTGCTCATCGGCACGCAGCTCCTGCTGCATGCGCTCCCGCAGCCGCGGCGGCAGCATCTCCCAATCGACCGGTGCGGCAGGAGAATCAGGCAGCGGCGGCACCTGGGCAGCCAGTTCGTTGAGCAAGGCTTCCACCCGGCGGGGTTCCGGCACAAAGGCGAAGCAGGCCTCCTCAAATCCGCCCTCCTTTTCCGGCAACTGGAAAAAGAGGTGTCCGGTGCCATCGGGGCGCTGCTCCAGGTGGCGGACCATGCCGGGGAGCAGCGGGTAGGCTCTGATGCATTCGCCCGGTTGCAGAATCATGGCGCGGTGGGTCGTGAGCAGGTACACCTGCTTCCTCAGCCGCCGCCTGGCACCAGAGGTCGACATCATCCAACCCAGCAGAGAAAACAGCAGCAGAAATATATATGCCACCAGCAGCGATACCGTCGATGTACTCCCACGCAGCCAGCCCAGGAGCACCAGGGCGCTGAATGCAGTGATGAAAGAGAACAAGGTCAGGACGAAGCCCTGTTCCAGCAGTTTTTCCAGGCAGGTAATCCAGCCCCAGCGGCACACACTCGCGCGCTCCATGTAGCGGCATTCCTCCCCCGGCAGCAAGGTCCGGCTCAGCATCTCCTGATCCACAGGCTTTAAATCATCCACTCTCATCGTCTTCGGTCAGGGGCAGTTCAGTTTCTTCTCCGCATCGTCAATCAGGCGGGCGATGCGAAGGGCATCGGGCACATGGAGAAAGCCCTTATCTTCCGATACACGGTGGCCATAGGTGAACTCCATGACCAGGTCGCCACGGCCGGCGGGGCGCTGCACGCGGGCGGTGATAATGCCGGGCTCCAGCGGCCAGGCATGTCGCTGCACCCCGCGCCACCAGTTCGCGCGATAGACCAGGATGCGGCGGTCAGTGAGCAGGTAGAGCGTGCGGCGCAACCGCCGCTGCTGCAAAACGGGGAACAACAGCAGAAGCGGGCACAGCACCGCCAGCAGGAAAAGCGGCAGCGTGGCACTGTTCACCACCGGCAGCTGCGGGCGGCCATGCCACAGCACCCTTTCCCCCGGCAGCAGCTCTGCCTGCAGTCGCGTCTGTTCCTGTTCTGTCATCATGAGTTCTGAATCAACCGGGCTACGTACTCAATATCCGGCACGGATTGCAAACCGAAAGGCACCTTACCCCACCGGCTGCGAATCTGAGCATTGTATCCGAAAATCAAATCACCGCTGCCATCCTCCTGCACCGTATAGCGCTTCAGCAAACCGGGTTTCAGCGTCCAGCCATCCATCTGCAAGCGGCCTGACCAACCGGGAGCCACCACCATCACGCGCTGGTTCGTGAGCAGCAGCAGGCTTCGCTTCTGCCGGTGGCACCACCGCCACGGAGCAGATAACAACGTGAGGCTTCCAGCCCAGACGGGCAGCGAACACAGCGCCAGTTCCCAGCTACGGGGCCATGCTAAACACAGCCAGCCGATAGCTACCGCCAATGACACCACTCCGCCCATCATAGCCATCACGGCATCCACTGTCCAGAGCTGCGGTACGGGGCGCCCCGACCAGCGGATTTCCTCGCCGGGGCGGAGCACCTGCTGCAGGTACTGCTGTTCGGGCAGCGTCATCATACGTTTTTCCTTTCGGCTATAGCTTTTTCGAGGATTTCCTCCACCAGCCGCACATCGCGGATATCCATGAATCCGGCCTCATTCCACCCCGGGCCGCCGTCGCGGCGAGCACGCACGGCAAAGACAAGGTTGCCGCTGCCGTCCTTCGTCTGGAAATCCGAGGCAACCATATCCGGCGCCAGCGGCCAGGATTCCGTATCCACTCCGCAGACAATGGAGCGTCGGTTGGTGATGGCATAGGCCCGGCTCCGCAGCTCTTTCCGATGCAAGCACGGATAGATGATGAGCGCACCGATGGGCCCCAGCAGAAATATCATGCCAGCAAAAAACAGCCCGACCAGACTGCCGGACTCGTCCGATGTTCCCGCCAGTGCCCCATAAATACAGCCCACACCGGCCAACCCGAACGGCAGGAAAAACAGCACACCCACCACGCGATTTCCCTTATCGGGTTCCGGATGACGGACAATGGGGCTGCCCGCCCAGCGAAGCTGCTCGCCGGGCTGAAGAGCCCGCTGCAAGCACTCACATTGCCGGGGGCTCAGCCCGAAATCTCTGGGGTCGGGGGATTTCATACCTATTTCCTTTCGGCTATGGCTTTTTCCAGAATCTCCTCCACCAGCCGCACATCGCGGACGTTCATGAAGCCATTCTCCACCTTGCGGGTGACGCCGTTGGCATCTGTTTCCCAGCGCACGGAAAACACCAGGTTGCCACTGCCATCCTTGCGCTGGAAATTGCTGGCCACCATATCGCTCTGCAAGCGCCAGGAGCCCTCCCCCATCCCGCAGATGAAGGCCCGGCGGTTCGTAATAGCACACACCGTATTCCTCCGGCACCAGGCCCGGAAGAAAGGAGCCGACACCGCCGCCAGCGGAAACAGCACAAACAGGAGGGACAGGCCCAGCACCATCAGGAAGGTGAAACCGCTCACCACAATCTCCCCCGCAGCCAAAGAATAGAGGACATAGCTGCCCAGCCCGCCGAAAACGGTCAGAACGGGAGTCAGCCCTATCACTGTCCCCCAATCGATACACCAGAATGCCACGGGTTGCCCCACCCAGCGCAGCTGCTCGCCGGGGCGCAAATCATGCTGCACCAGCTCGCTCAGCCGGGGGCTCAGCCCGAAATCTCTGGGGTCGGAGGATTTCACTGTTTCTGAGTCAAATCGTAAAGGAACTGCTCCACACGGCGCACCTCGGGCACATTCATGAAGCCGCGTGCCACCTCGTGGGTGCCGTTCCGGGAATGGCGCACCTCATGGCCGAGAATCAGGTCACCGCTGCCGTCCTTGCGCACTGTGCAGGATTCCACCATACCCGGCTCCAGCGGCCATACGCGGCTCTTCACCGCCCCGAACAGGCCGGGGAAAATCTCCATGGCACGGCGGTTCGTGATGACCAGCACCGTGCGTTTCTGCGTACGTTGCGTCCACCAGGGAGAGCAGAACAAGCCAATGCCCACGCACCAGAAGGGAATGGAGAAGCAGGCGAAAATGGCGCTGCCCTGCGCCGCGTGCCAGGTCCAGAAGATAACAAAGCCCAGCCAAGGCAGAGAAAACAGGAACGTAGCCAGGCTGCCGGCGCTGAACAAGCGGGGAATGGGCTTGCCCACCCACAGCAGCTCTTCCTGCTGCATCAGGTTATTTTCCACCATCTGGCGGTCTTGCAGGCTCAGGTCAGTATCGGATAGTTTCATGGCGTTTATTTGGTCTGAGATTCTTCAAGCTGCATGATGAGGGATTCCACCACGGCGGCATCCTCTGCAGAGAGGTTGAGGAAGCCCTCGGGGTCGGGCACGTTGTTGGTGCTGGAAATGGTGCTCTTGCCCAGAATCAGGCTCACCAGGTCCTTGCCGGAAACCTTGCGTTCAAGCAGCATCACCCTGGCCACCGGAAACACCATCTGGTGGTGCTTCCAGAACATGTAGCGGAACACAAGGGAACGGCGGCTCGTGAGCACATATATATGGCGCTTCTGCCAGCTGAGAGAAATCCAGGGACTGACCATCAGCAGCAGCGGCACCAGAAAGAACACCACGCGGAAGAAAATATCATTCACCGCAGCATAGTGCATAACCGACTGCGTTAACACGAGAAACACTAAACCAAAGCCGAACAGGTACATACTGAGGCCGCTCCACAGATACGGCACAGGCTTGCCTGCCCAGAGCAGCTCCTCACCTCGCAGCATACTGTTTTCAACCATCAGGCGATCAGCGATGCTTAATTCTGTATCAGCTAATTTCATAACGGTTATCGGAGTTGAGTAGATTCCAGTTGACGGATAAGGGGGAGCACCCGCTCGGCATCTGCTGCCGTAATTCGCAGAAAGCCCTCGGGAACCAGCTTAAGATTGCCACCGCGTTTATTGGCAATATAGGGATTTTTGCCCAGCACCAGGTTCACCAGTCCGCCGGGAAGCTCCTCCCGGGATTTCACCATATCCGGTACCGGCACATAGGCCAGGGAAATGTAGCCCAGAGCGGTATACCGCAGAACCCGGGCACGCTGATTGGTAAGCGCGTAGATGGTGCGCCGCTGCATCCACTTGTTAAACAGCGGGGCAAAGAGCATCCCGGTAAAAGGAATCAGGGCGAAAGCCATTGCCGGACTTCCCCCGCGGCAGATTCCATAGAGCAAGGCGCTCACCCAGAATGCGCCAAAAAACACGAAAAAGCCAGCGGGTGATGCCCAGGGCTCCGGGACAGGCTGGCCCACCCAGAGCAGCTGTTCATCATCGAAGAGACTTTCTTTCAATCTCTGCCGGCAGGCGGGGGAAAGATTGGTATCACAAAGATTCATAGGGGGTAAGAGGGGGTAGTATAAAAGGAGCGCCACCCCCGCAGGGGAAATCCACGGGGGTGGCGCAGGTTGAAAGCGATTAGTGGATGCGCTTGAGCAGCCAGGGCAGCAGCTCGCTGATAGCCACGCGCTCCTGCTCCATGGAATCACGGTGGCGGATGGTCACCGTATCCTTGAGGGCGGGGTCGCCTTCCTCACCCAGGGTCTCGAAGTCGACCGTAATGCAGAAGGGAGTACCCACTTCGTCCTGGCGGCGGTAGCGGCGGCCCACAGCACCGGCTTCATCGTAGAACACGTTCATGAAGGGACGCAGCTCGGCCTCAATCTCGCGGGCGATGCGCACCTGCTCGGCGTTCTTCTTGAGCAGCGGGAAGATAGCCGCCTTGATGGGGGCCATGCGGGGATGGAAGTGCATGACGGTGCGGATGTCGCTCTTGCCGTCCTTGCCCAGTTCCTCTTCATCGAAGGCTTCGCAGATAACGGCCAGCACGGAGCGGTCGCAACCGGCAGAGGGTTCCACCACGTGCGGGATGAAGCGCTCGCGTGTGGTCTCGTCGAAGTATTCCATGGGCTTGCCGGAGCCTTCCTGGTGGCGGCCCAGGTCGTAATCCGTGCGGTAGGCGATACCCATGAGCTCCTGCACACCGAAGGGGAACTCGTACTCCAGGTCGTAGGTCTTCTTGGAGTAAAAGGCGCGCTCTTCATCCGGCACGTCGAGGATGTGAATCTTATCGCGGGCGATGCCGATATTCTCGTAGAACTGGAGGCTCTTCTCCAGCCACTCATCGGTCAGGCGGAAACCATCCTCAGCGCGGCAGAAGTATTCCACCTCCATCTGCTCGAACTCGCGGGAGCGGAAGGTGAAGTTGCGCGGGTTGATTTCGTTGCGGAAGGACTTGCCAATCTGGGCGATACCGAAGGGAATCTTGTTGCGGGAAGAATCGAGGATGTTCTTGTACTGGCAGAAGATGCTCTGGGCCGTTTCCGGGCGCAGCCAGCCGGTGCTGGCGGGGTCGTTCTCATCGGAAGTGGCACCGATGGTGGTCTTGAACATCAGGTTGAAGGAGCGGGCCTCCGTCACCAGCGAGCCGTTGGCCGGATTGTAGCGCACGGAATCAGTCACCTCCTCGGTGCGTTCCTCAATGAGCTCCAGGTCGGCGGGCTGGGTGCCCTTGCCGGCAATCTGGCTGTAGTACTGCAGAGCCCCCTTGCGGGCGGTCTTGGCGGACTTGTCGTCCGTGCCTTCCACCAGCATGGAGAATTCCTTCTTCGTGCTCCAGGAACCATCCTTGCGGGCAGCGCCCTTCCACCAGTAGGCCACACCGCTCTGGGCAGGAATCTGGTCAGCGCGCAGGCGTTCCTTGGTGAGCAGGCAGTCGCACAGCGGGTCGCAGAAACCACCCACGTGGCCGGAGGCCACCAGCACCGAGTTGTGCGTGAGGATGGAGCCATCCATACCCACAATATCGGGGCGCTCCTGCACATGCACACGCCACCAGTAGTCCTTCAGATTGCGCTTGAGCTCCACACCCAGGGGACCGTAGTCCCAGCAACCGTTGAGACCGCCATAAATCTCTGCGGCCTGAAAAATGAACCCTCTGCGCTTGCAAAGGCTGACGATTTTTTCCATGCGGACGGGATCAGTCTGTGTACGGTCTGCCATAACGCGGGGTATTCTACTATAAAAACAGTGATTTGCAAGCAAAATCACTGGTTTTTCATTGAGCCGCGCTGCGGCTCAATTTCGACCGCCACCGGCGGATTTCGATACTCCGGAAGGAGTAATTTCGATTGCCGAAGGCAAATTTCGATGCAGTTCGCAGAACTGCAATGCACTCGTACCATATTCCACCTGCGCGGCCGTATGGCCGCGGAATATCCAAAGCCCCGGACGGGGCGACATACCAATAGCGAGGGGCGTAAGCCCCTCGTATAGCAATAATAAGAGATGGAACCCGTTTCACGGGTGACAGCAACCGTTGCAATCTATTGCAGAATAGTCATTTCACATTCATTTACGAGACACGAAATCAGACAAAAGTCCGTTCCTTTCAAGGAAATGTGCAAATTCATCGTTTGCAGACCTGCATTGATGGTGTTCTTTTTGGTGCTTAATGTAGTCGATAACGGCGTCTTTCATAGATTCACTAACCGAAAAGGCCCCATACCCCTCTTGCCATGAGAAATTGGCATACTCAGTTCCGAGACTTTTCATCCATTTGCTGCTATTGGCTTTAATCGTTCTGACATAATCGGAAAGAGCCATAGAAGCGGGCAGTGAAGCCAAAATGTGTATGTGGTCAGGGCGCCCACCTATAGTGTACGTAAAACCCGATAAAGAGCGGATAATTCCACCTATGTAGCAATATATCTGCGATAAATCCTCTTCTTTCATCGCACATTCTGAATCCTTGATATGAAAGATTATGTGAGTGATTATATTTGTATACGAGCGTCCCATAGCAATGCAAAGGTCAGCCGCATGCTACCAACTTATTGTAGTGATGGCAAGGCAAAAAACATGAATACCCGCTGCCGTTGTTGTGGCATATTGGGTGAAGCCACCGTTGCTGTCACCCGTTTCACGGGTTCCATCTCTTTCTTCTGTTTACGAGGGGCTTACGCCCCTCGCTATTGGTATGTCGCCCCTTGCGGGGCTTCGATATTTCCGCGACCTTGCGGTCGCGTGGTTGAAATTCGTTACTTAGGCATTGCAGTTCTGCGAACTGCATCGAAATTTGCCTACGGCAATCGAAATTACTCCTGGCGGAGCATCGAAATCCAGCTCCGTCTGGTCGAAATTGAGCCGCTCCGCGGCTCAATGATTCAGGACCGAAACCTCTGCCACGGGGGACTGGCCCTCGGGAATGGCCCAGATGAGCTCATGCAGGCCGGGCTCCAGGCGGTAGAGCACCAGGGCATTGAAATCCTTGCCTTTGCCGCCGCCGGCGTGTACCAGGGAAGTGCCCTGCCGGCCCTGGGTGACCAGCTGGGAGCCCTGGTAATTCTTCAGCGTGACCAGCACGGCATAAATCCCCCGCCGGGGAGCCTGCAGGATGAGATGGGCAGCCAGGAAGCCCTCCGTATTCGACTTCCGCCAGCGCAGCGGGTACTTCTGCGGATGGCGCTGCGCATGGTGCAGCCCGGGGGTGGCCGGGCGGTAGCTGCGGCGGAGTTCGCGCTCGCGCCAGGCCTTGCGCACCACCCCGATGGTCACAAACAGCTGCACAAGGAAGCCGCAGCTCAGCCAGCTGTAGATGGCCAGCGCCGAGGCCGCCTCGCTTCCCCAGAACAGGATACCCACCAGCGCCGCACAGAAAGCCAGCGTAATCCCCATGCCCACCTTGTACCCAAACACCATGCCGGGAAACAGCAGGAACAGGATGAGGTAGCGCAGGAAGAACTTGATATTCAGCGGCGTGCTCTGCAGCAAATCGCGGCGAAGCACCTGCTCGCTCAGCTTCAGCAATTGTTCCTGCGTGGTGTGGGCATCTATCTTCACGCGCAAGAGATTAGCACAAATCCCCCTGCCCCGCAAGCGCGAATCAGCGCAGCATCACCAGCATCCGCGACGCAACGGTGCAATACCCCCTCACCGTAAGCCGATGACACCCGGCTTCCAGCCGGAAAGCCATGCGGAGTTCTGTCCGCAACCCGGGCACCTCATCCACTTCCACCAGACACGCGCGTTCATCGGCATGCGGCAGCACGGCCCCCTCGCAATCATCCACCCGGCATACCAGCACATACACCCCACGCTGCGGCACCTGCACCACCAATTCGCGATCCACCTCCTCATTCACGGACAATTCCAGGCGCTCCCCTGGTTTTAATTCCGCACTTAAAGCCTCCTCAGGTGCGAGATACCGCCGCCCCCGCCTATACTGCCTTATGCCGCCAATCAACTGAAGCAGCAGGGCCAGCACCAACGCCAGAAACGACCACACCAGCCAGTACTCCAGAAAGATATTCATGGACTCCGGCGTTCCCCACAGCCAGAGATACGCCAGTGCCGCCGCCATCCCGACCGTACCCAGCAGCCCCAGGGCAGGCCCCAGCACGGCGCATGGCATCAGCGTATACAACAAGGCAAACAGAAACACGCGCGGCAGGTTCAGCGGAGTACAGGCCAGCAGCTGGAGCAACAGCTCCCTGTCCGTGAGTTGCTGTAGTTGCTCTCGCGTTAAATCCGGTTTCAGTTTCATGGCAGTAAAAGCAGAAGGCACCAACACTTGCAAGCGTTGGTGCCTTCATTCAGCGGAGCGGGGGGGATTCGAACCCCCGGTACTGTTTAACGCAGTACGTCCATTTAGCAAACGGGTGCTTTCAGCCTCTCAGCCACCGCTCCAATTGCTGTGTGCCGCCAACAATACCAGTTCCTCCACCTTTCGTCAACACATTTTTTTGTCTTTAGTGCGACATTTCCATTTTTGACGTATTTTTCAACCTCACCTGCACGGTCAGAGAAACCGAGTTATTTACGGCGGCGCCGGGCAACCAGACCGCAGAGTGCCAGCAGGCCCAGTGTAGTCGTGGCGGGTTCCGGCACTATGCGGACAATACCGAGAGTTCCCTCTGCAGCACCGGTGTAGATAATCAGGTAGTCATCACTGCCAATGTTACTGAAGAAAGAACTGGCCAGCACGGCATCCGTTTCCTGCAGTGCGGCATAATCAACTCCGCTGAGTTCCAGGCCATCTACTCCGGTGAAGAGGGTCAGGTGCTCACCTGTGGAAAGCGCATGGATGCGCGCCAGCACTGTATCGGAAAGCAGCACGCCCTCCTGAAGCGAAACGGAGCTTCCCATGCTCAGGCCTCCGGCTGCAATATCCAGATTGACACCGGTGGAAAGCACCAGGTTTGCATAAAGAGAGGCCCCTGCAGCAAACGTGGCAGAGCCACTGACATTGACCGTTGCTTCCGTTGAGCCATCGTCCTCATACAGCATCAGGGTGGATTCACTCAGAATCTTCAGGTCATTCAAATCATATGTATCAGTGCCATACACATTCATGCTGCCTGCTTCCACGGCAATGCTGGTCAGGGCATCTGCCTCATTTTTCACCTTCAGGAATCCTTTCCCCTGCTTGACCAGATGCCCGCGCGAAGAAACCACAGAAAGTCCGCCGGTGGCATCCAGAATTGCATCGGCATCCACGTTGTAGGTGACGGTGGCATCGTTGGTCAACGTGACAGCGGCAGACATGGTGCTGCGGCCTCCGGTAGCATGAATAGTGGCAGCATCTGCAATCGAAAGGCTACCGCTGGCCGTAGCAGTATCCAGCACCAGGCACCCCTTGTTCAACGCAACCGCCGTCTCAAGCCCGGCAGAAGAATCTACCGCAAGCGATGCGCCCTCCTGCACATGGATGGCGGCCGCCTTATTCAGAGCAGCTTTGTGCCTGAGTGCACCACTGCCGATGACTTCCACCGTGGTGTTGCCCTGCAGGTTCAGGCTGCCGGTCATATCCACGGTCACGCCCATGGTTTCGCTGCGCGTCAGCAGGAAGTTGTCATCTGCCGTGGTGGCGGCGGTATCCACGGTAATGGTGCCGTCCTTGCCCGCTGTTCCCAGAGTCATGTTGTTCTGGAAGGTGACGGTGGAATCCGCCTTCCCTATGGCCCCCAGCGTCGCACCGGAGGCAATATTGACCAGCAGCTCGTCGCGCTGCGTGCCGCCGGCGGCATACAGCTGCCCGCCTTCCTGAACCTGGAGATTGGCATTCATGGCCCCTAGCCAATCATTATATGCCGTTCCCTTCAGTACCAGACCTTCAAGTAAATTCAATCTTCCCCCGTTCTGAATGGTGACATCAGCTGCTTTGCGGTAGAGCGTCATGGCGGCATTAGATGTCAGCGTGCCATAAACATTAATTTTATTGGCTCCGACTGACAATTGCGACTGTTCACCGCCCACTGCCAGTACAAAATCAGAATCTGTTGTTCCGCTGGTTTCCCCGGCGATAATCAGGTGCGCACCGGAGGATACGTTAAGCTCGGATTTCGCATATCCTGCATCACTGGGCATCAGGCAGAGGCCTTTCACGTACATCGTGCCATTGGCATCACTACCGCCAATGGTCAGCGTTCCGGAACTATGGTTGTAGTACGACTGACGAGTATCCAGACTTGCCCCATTCTTCAGATTAATCGTGTTGTTGTTCCAACTGCGTGTCTGTGCAGCGCTTTCAACAATGCTGAGCCCGTCGATGGTGACGCTCTTGCCGCCGGCCAGGTTGAAGTTGCCGACGCTGAGTTTGCCTGTGCCGCCCAGCGTCACGTTGGTTCCGCTGGGATTGAGTGTTCCCACGGTGGCGTTACCGTTGAAGTTGGCGGTAATGTCGCTCTGGTCGAGCGTGACGGTAGTGATTTCGGTGGTACCGTTGAAGTTGGACGTAGTGCTGTCAGAGCCGGTGTCGAAGCCAGCCAGCGAGACAGAGCCGTTGATATCCAGTGTGCCGCCGCCCCTGCGTTCCCAGGTACCGTTGCTGCCGGTCACATCTCCGTTGACGGTGAGTTTATTGCCACTGTTCTGGAGTACCTGGGTCGTTCCTTCCAGCTCCAGATTGCCGTCTATGGTCGTCGCTGCCGTTATCTGGGCATTGACCCCATTCGCCAATTTCAGGGTGTTGCCGAAGGTGCTGCCAGTCAGGGTCAGGTTACCTTGGGCTATACGGGTCGTTCCTTCAAAAGCCTCATCTACAGCAAGTTTATTACCATAGTCTGTACCCAGGCTCAATTGAAGCATGCCGGAGCCGGAGATATTGCTGACGGTGGCGGTGGTCTCCTGCGTATCGGTCAGCACCAGCGTGCCGGTGGCGGCAATTTCCACTTCACCCTCGGCCGCGGTGTAGTCCGCCGCTGTCACCTTATTGTTGAGCACCAGCTTGCCGCTTTCCACATTCAGGTCGCCGGTCAGTGTCACATCCTGCCCGGTGAACGTATAGGTCTCTTCATTGACGATACGTATACCGCCGGCAGTAACAGGCTGCTCAAAATCCAGAGTCGTTGCATAGGAGGAATCCCGGAACAACACGGTATTCCCCGCAGCAAAGACATTCATGTCGTCCCGCCATTCGTGGAAAGAATCCGCAAATTGAATCGTGACACTCAGCCCATCGGCAGATGCCGCGAACTGGCTCGCTGACAGGTAATCAGGCATATCATCGGCCAGGATTACTTCCCTGCCCGCCCAGTTTCCGGAAAGCAGGGTATAGGTACTTCCCTGCTTCAGCTCATTATAATGGCCGAAACTAATTGCCTGCCGGGTGAAGGCCTGGCCGAAGTCCGTCTCCGCCATCAGCAGCGGAGTTTGGTCATTCAGGACGGTTGCATCGAACTGCAGAATGCCACCATTGAGCAGCAGCCCGCCTTCCAGGGTCCCGGATGCGCCGGATTCACCGGCTATCATGGCCAGGGTCACCCCTTCATCCAGGCTGTAGGCATCGGCAAATTTCAGGGTTGCCCCCTGGGCAATGCTGATGGTATCAGCCACGGTGGGGGCATGGGTGAACTCCAGGCTGCCGGAAAGGGCTGCTATATTCTGGGCCTCCACACTGTTGCCGCTGAATTTCTGCGTACCGCTGCCATTCATGGCGATATTCAGCCCATGCACCGAGCCCTTGTATTCGTAAGAACCGGAGCCGGTGATGGTGAGCGTGTTCCGGCCATCGCCGGTGGGTGCGGCCGCCAGCTTGATGTCGGAGGAGGCTCCGCTGTAGGCATGGGAGTATTCATCACCATTCAGGCCTTGTACCTGCGCGTTCTCAGTATTGACCGCGAGCGACATGAAAGCCCCCTGCATGCCCTGCATGTTCAATGTTGCATTTTTCAGGGCATTGTTGTGCGCCAGTTCCACAAATGAGCTGTAGCCGCTGCCATTGGCCGTGCGCTTTGCAACAACGCTTCCTTTGAAGGAATTATCGCCGTTGAGAATCAGGCGGGAAGCATTCGTCACCCACACAGTCTGCGTCACGTCAGAGGTTTCGCGATCCTGGTAACTGGTCTCGTTGGAACAAGTGGCTTCCCATGTGAGCACGGCATCTGCCGCATTCCCGGAATCCAGGTTCCCGATAATCCAGCTGGCACTTTTGCTCTTTTCTTTCAGTGTCAGGTTCTGCCCGTTGAGTTTGATGGTATCCAGCGTCATGTGCTGGGAAACCTTGTCCGAGGAGGCGACAAGTGCGGTGATACTCTGGCTTAAGTCCAGGGTTCCCTGCATGACGCGGAAGGCAGAATAGTGCGTGTAGGTGTTTTTCGTGCCGCCAGAGAACTCCAGCTGACTGGCATCCTCAACCCGGAGTGTACCGGTCGATGAGTTATAGGAGGTACCGCTGAATATCCATTTACCCTGGCCGACCAACTTCAACGTGGCACCATTCATGGCGCCAACATTGCCGGCAAGAGTCACATCATTGCCGTTATTTTTCATCGTGACCGTCCCGGAGGCTGCTCTCACGAGGCCAGTGCCACCAATGGCAGAACCGGCAACAGAGGCATCAATGACGGCGCCATCCTCAGCGATCACACCACCGAGAGACAAGCTTTTCCCGTTGAGGTATAAGGTATTATCACGGATGTACAGATTGCCGATGGATGAGTATTGCTCCGTAAGCCGCACATCACCTTCCTCCACATAAAGCTTGCTGTACTGGAGATTGCTCTTCTGCCCCGTCGGGTACATGCTATTATTAAGTTCGAGGGTACTTTCCCCATAGCGGTGAACGGTATCCACATTGATTTGCCCCTTGATATCGGCAATGGAATCAATCTCAAGATAAACCGTACTGGTTTTCCCACTGTTATTGCGGTTGCCGATGAGGGAGCTTCCCTCTTCCATCTCCAGCTTACCAATATTCTGGGTTGAATTATCGATGTGCAGGGTACCTCCCGCTTTCAGGGTAATGGTATCAACACTGTCGAGCACGTTGTCCTGCGTGACTTTGAGCGTGATATCGCCATTCTGCATCTCCGATTTGGAACGGTCGTACCCCATCACCGTGACATTGCCGGAAAGCTCACTGAGGTTGTTGAGCTGGACAACACCACCGGAATACCCCTGGGCATCGACAATGAGGTCATGGGCGCCACCAAGCCGGGAATCGATGGCAAGCGTGCCATTCCCCGCAGAAAGCCGGTATGCCTGGTTATCTGAAACCGTAATATTGCCTGTATAGGTCAGATTCTCTTTACTACCGAGGAAGAGAGCTGCATGATTGCTGAGATTCAGATTCTCACTGGCATTGTTCACCAGCAGAATGCCATCAGATTCCGTGAGGATATTGCCCAGCAGGCTGCTCATGGCAATGCGGTTACCATAGCGAAGGTTAAGGGTCACATGTTTGATGGCCGCCTCGCTGGTGTAGTCCAGCGTGACACCACTGCCGGCAAAATCGATACCGCCCGTAAAATCATTCCGCGAATTGGTCAGCGTCACCACACCTTTGGTGTATTCATTACCCAGCACGAGCATATTATCCCCCGTCAGGTGATAATTCACCACCAGATTGCCACCACCACCGCCAAGACGCCACACGCCCTTGCTGGCCTCTAACTGCTCCGTAGTGTCCAGGGTACCATACTGTATCGTCTGCCCGGCCAGCGCACCGATGATGAGGCCATCATGCTCCGAGACATCAATCTGCGAGGTCTGATTCTGCGAAAGAGCCAGCACACCCGTGGACTCGCCGTCAATATATTGCAACGCAGCATTGCCATCTGCATTTCTGGCAGCAAAGGCACCCTGCTCACCCACGAGCCACTTCTCAGAACCGGCGGCGGCAGCATCTTCCACCATCAGCGTGCCGCGGACCACACTGCGGGCGCCGCTGAAGGAGTTATTCCCGGTCAGCACCAGCATGCTGTTGGCCGCATCAACCGATACCGTACCCGTTCCGGTGATATTGCCGGTGTAGGTGTGGGCCGTTGTCGTTTTATCTGCGAACTCAACCTTCATGGCACCACCATCCAGCACGGTGTTTCCCTGGAGCCCGAAGTAACCGGCCCACTGGCTCGTGTCTTCCTTGAGCAGGCCACCCTCGATGTACTCCATCTGGTGATGCACACCTTCATTCATCACGTAGGTGCCTTTCACGGTGATGTCGCCCAGGAGCCGGGCGTGCGTGCCCAGTTGGAACGCCGCACCATTTTCCACCGTCACGTTCATTTTGGCGTCCGCATAGTGCCAGTCATCTTCCGAAAAGAAGATTTCATCGCTGTATTCCACAGAACCGGTTCCGTGCTCGGTGTTGATACCACTGAGCACCACAGTTCCGCTCTTCACGGAGAAAGAACTTCCGGCATTCTGGCTCAAATCTGTGCAGATGCTGTTCATCGTCCACACCGATCCAGCTCCCATATCAGCCACCACGCTCAATGAGCCGCCGGTGCTGTCCTTCAGCGAGCCCTTCCAGGTCGTATTGCCGCTCTGCTTGTAATTCAGGACGGTTGTCCCAGAGCTGTTGATGATAAGTGCATCATCCGTCAGCGCATTGATGCTGAACCCCTCGGCTTCTATATCCGGATTAGTGGTATACCAATCCATGGAATTGCCGTTCATATCCAGCGTGCCGCCGTTGTAGCCGAAAGTAAAATCCCGTTCAATCTGGTTCTTATCGCTGATGACCACCTTTGCGCCACTGCTTGCCAGCACATTGTAGGCAGCATACCCGCCATCCGCGCGGTCAAGATAAGTGGTTCCCTTGCCACCCACTGCCAGCAGGATATTGTTATCCCCGCTGCCCTCGATATACAAATCACCAGCGCCATTCTTGCGCCATTCGCGCATATACTGGGAATCGTTGGTCAGCTGCACGCGAACCTCCGCATCTTCATTGATGACGAAGCCGGCAGAATTGAGCATATAGTCGCCACCCTCCTCGTTCCTGATGGTGAAACTACCCTGGCTGAACTCCAGATAGCCCACACCGGTATCAACCGTTTCCCGAAGGATAATCTCATACGGGGCTGAGCTTGCTCCGCCCTTGAAAACCAGGTTATTGGTTCTTCCCAGACCATCAATACCGTTCATGTAGCCATTGCCGTAGGCATACCAGTTATCGTTATTTTTGACATCGGAAAGGTTCTTCCAGGTGTGGCTGCCGGAGTTCACCGCCAAGTGGCTGATGGTTTCCTCACCCAGCTCGATGGAGCCGGTACCCCCGGCTACAGCATTCAGGTACGCTGTGCCGCTTGTGCTCATATCCACCTCAACATTGTGCAATGCCTGAATCTCGTTGGCATAATCCACTGCACCGTGCCCCACGTTGTATGTCGTGAAGTTACCGGCTCTCAGGGAGAAGAGGTATTCGTATCTTCCGGCCTCCTGGTTATAGACGTAGATGGGAGAACCGGAGTCACCACCCTGCGAATTGGTCGGCAAGGGTGATTTCTCGCTCACCCAGGAATCTTCCGGTTTCAGATTCCAGTCCGCAAAGATTAATCCTTCATCCGTGATGGCAATGGCCCGGATAAAGTCAATACCACCGAGAATCGCCGTGTAGGGTGAACCCGCATCCACCAGGCCGTTTTGCTCAGTCCACACAACCACATTACCGGCAAAGGCGCGGTACATTTTCTGGCCTTCCAGCTGTTCCTTGATGTCGGGAATGCCGTTACTGTCCAAGTCCTGCTGCTCAGAGGCCACCCCACTATAATTATGAGCCCCTACGACATCCGTGAAAATCTTATTCTGGCGGTATAAGGCCCAGTCAGCCTTGTTTCCCAGGTCTTTTTCCTGAATGTTGACCGTGCTGTATTTGATACTGTGCTCGTTGCTTAACTGAGTAACACCAAAACTGGCATTAAACCCGGGATTGTGCGCCACGGTCACAATGTAATTTGCCCCGAATGCCGCACCTGCACCATGGCACATCGTCCCTACCGGGCCAAAATCCACCGAGTTGGAGAAATCTATCATCCCCTGCGACTCCGGAATCACCCAGGTCACATCTCCATTTGTCTTCTGAATGGCAATCCCACCGTCTCTATCGCGAATCGCCTGCAGCATCGAACTGATTCCGGACACTCGGAAACGCCCTTTGTTCTGCCCATAATCTGAATAGGTTCGCTTGGACATATCTTCATGCATGCCGCCGCCCCAGGCCGGGAAAACGGTGGCGGCACAGGCAAACAAAAGAATCTTGCGAAGCGCACAGGGAAGATGCAATTTCATAGTTTTTTATCTGCAGTCGTACCATGCTATCAAATTCGGACTCCTCACATCAAGCAAAATTCGCATCGCCCCGGAATTTTAATCCTTGCGGCATGTTTTCTCACCAAAATGAACGAAGATACCCCTTGACTGCGCACTTTAGGATTGACTCTGCCGGCATATGGCTTAAAATATCCCGCGTTATGAAGAAACCCGTAACTGTGACCGTGACCGGCGCCGCCGGCAACATTTCCTATTCCCTTCTGTTCCGCATTGCAGCCGGTGAGATGCTGGGTGCTGATCAGCCCGTAATTCTGAAGCTCCTCGAAATCACCCCCTGCCTGGAGAAGCTCCAGGGTGTGGTGATGGAACTCGAGGACTGCGCCTTCCCGCTGGTGAAGGAAATCGTGGCTACCGACGACCCCGCTGTGGCCTTCAAGGATGCCGACTGGTGCATGCTGGTGGGTTCCGTGCCGCGCAAGGCCGGTATGGAGCGCAAGGACCTGCTCTCCATCAACGGCAAGGTGTTCGTGGGCCAGGGCAAGGCCATTGCCGAGAACGCCGCCCCCGGCTGCCGCGTGTTCGTAGTGGGCAACCCCTGCAACACCAACTGCCTCATCGCCCTTCACAACGCTACGGGCATGCCCAAGGAGAACTTCTTCGCCATGACCCAGCTCGATGAGTACCGCGCCAAGAGCCAGCTGGCTGCCAAGGCCGGTGTGCACGTGACCGAGGTGACCAACATGACCATCTGGGGCAACCACTCCGCCACCCAGTACCCGGACTTCACCAACGCCAGGATTGGTGGCAAGCCCGTGACCGAGGTCATCTCCGATATCGAATGGCTCAAGACTGACTTCATCAAGACCGTGCAGCAGCGCGGCGCCGCCATCATCCAGGCCCGCGGCCTTTCCTCCGCCGCTTCCGCAGCCAACGCTGCCCTGATGACCGTGAAGAACCTGACCACCCCCACCGCCGAAGGCGACTGGTTCTCCGTGGCTTCCTTCACCGACGGCACCAAGTACGGCCTGCCCGCCGGCATCATCTGCTCCCAGCCCACCCGCACCAATGCGGACGGCACCTACAGCATCGTTGAGGGTCTGCCCATCGACGAATTCTCCCGCGCCAAGATCGACGCCTCCTGCAAGGAGCTGCTCGAAGAGCGCGCCGAGGTGCTGGGCGAGTAAAGATTCACCCCAATGATCTTTTCACCCCTCCTTCCGCCCTGCAGAAGGAGGGGTGTTACGCGTAAAAAATCGGACCAGACAGAGCAAAAGGATTGACAACCCCAGATGCTTATGGTGTAATAACTCCGCAAGGAGGCAACGACTTGTCCGGCTGGTTACCGGTCTTTTCATTTAATATACGGCTGCCGGGCGCTCACGCGCCCGGCAGCCTGTTTTTTCTTGACTAGCAGGAGAGATACTTTCATAATCGCCATGCCGCTTCGGCGGCAATGAAGCCGCCGGGCGGCTTTATTAAAATGAAAAGAAAGCCAACCTATACCGTAGTTGTGATAATCCTTGAGATTATCGAGTGTATTCTCAGCATTATTTACCTGATAACGCACCTGCTGCGGTGAATCCAATACCCCGCCCAGGTTTCACCTCGGGCGGGGTAATTGGCATTCCGCCCTCACGCCTTGTGTCATGATGCCGCGGGAAACGCCATGGCAGCTTGACGCAGGCAAGGGGCTGTGTTACATTTGAGCTAAACACGACTATGGGTAAGACACTATACCGGAAAGTATGGGATGCGCACACGGCGGGCACGCTGCCGGACGGGCGCACGCAGCTGTTCATTGCCACCATGTACCTGCACGAGGTGACCTCGCCGCAGGCCTTTGCCATGCTGCGCGAGCTGGGGCTGCCGGTGCTGCACCCGGAGCGTCTCTTTGCCACGGTGGACCACATCATCCCCACGGATGACCAGTGCGAACCCTTTGCCGACCCCCGCGCCGCCGCCATGCTCAACGAGCTGCGCCGAAACTGCGCGGAGAACAATATCCGCCTGTTCGACCTGAACAGCGGCCGCCAGGGCATTGTACACATGGTCGGGCCGGAGCTGGGTATCACCCAGCCGGGCATGACCATCGTCTGCGGCGATTCCCACACCGCCACCCACGGCGCCGTGGGCAGCATTGCCATGGGTATCGGCACCACCCAGGTGCGCGATGTGCTCGCCACCCAGACCCTGGCCATGAGCCCGCTGAAGGTGCGCAACGTGCGCGTGGAAGGCACCCTGCGCCCCGGCGTGACCGCCAAGGATGTGGCGCTGCACATCATCGGCAAGCTGGGGGCCAACGGCGGCCTGGGCTATGCGTACGAGTTCGGCGGCAGCGCGATTGAGGCCATGGATATGGACGGCCGCCTGACCCTCTGCAACCTGGCTATCGAGGGCGCAGCCCGCTGCGGCTACATCAACCCGGATGAAACCACCTTCGAATACCTGAAGGGCCGTCCCTACGCCCCCAAGGGCGAGGCCTGGGATGCCGCCGTGGAACGCTGGAAGAGCTTTACCTCTGATGCCGATGCCGAGTACGACGACGTGGTCATCATCCCCGCCGAAGAAATCGAACCCACCGTGACCTGGGGTATTTCTCCCGATATGAACATCGGCGTGGGCGGCACCGTACCCTCCCCGGAACAGGCTCGCGACGAGGAAGGCCGCAAGGCCTACACCACCGCGCTGGAATACATGAAGCTCACCCCCGGCCAGCCCATCAAGGGGCTTCCGGTGGATGTGGTCTTCATCGGCTCCTGCACGAATGGCCACATCACCGACTTCCGTGCGGTGGCCCCCTACCTGAAGGGCCGCAAGGTGAAGCCGGGCATCAAGGCGCTGGCGGTGCCGGGTTCCCAGATGACAGCCCTGCAGTGCGAGCAGGAAGGCATTGCGCAGATATTCCGCGAGGCCGGCTTTGAGTGGCGCCTGCCCGGGTGCTCCATGTGCCTGGCTATGAATCCGGATAAGCTGGTGGGTGACCAGATCTGCGCCAGCACCAGCAACCGCAACTTCAAAGGCCGCCAGGGCAGCCCCACCGGGCGCACCCTGCTCATGAGCCCCATCATGGCCGCAGCCGCCGCCATCACCGGCACCGTGGCCGATGCCCGCGAAGTCTTCGATATCCAGTAACCCTCCCATCCCCCTTTCACACACATGCCTCTTACCAAGATTATCAGCATCAGCGGCAAGGCCGTTCCCGTGGCCGGGGCGGATATGGATACCGACCGCATCATCCCCGCCCGCTTCCTCAAGTGCATCACCTTCGATGAGCTGGCCGGCACCATGTTCTACGACGAGCGCTTCAATGCCGATGGTTCCTCCAAGGGCCACCCCATTGATGCGCCCCAGCATGCCGGTGCCACCATCATCCTGGGTGGCGAGAACTTCGGCTGCGGCTCCTCACGCGAGCACGCCCCGCAGGCCATCAAGCGCAGCGGTATCCAGGCCATTGTGGCTGAAACCTTTGCCGAAATCTTCTTCGGCAACAGCAGCGGCATAGGCCTGCCCTGTGTGCGCGCCAGCCGCGAGGACCTGGCTCGCGCCATGGAAATCACCACCACCGCCCCGGATACCCAGTGGACGGTTGACTTGGAAAGCATGACCCTGAGCTGCGCCACCGCCAGCTTCCCCATCAGCATGCCTGCCGAGCCGCGCGAGGCACTCATGCAGGGCAAGTGGGACGCCGTGGTAGAGCTCATGAACGCCCCGGAGGCCGTGGCCGCCCTGGCCGCCGCCCTGCCCGCCCCCAGCTGCAAATAAAAGAGTTTCAATCATCGTCTCTATGCTCGCCCTTATCACACCCCTCATCGCACGCGGTGTTATCGACAACACCACGCAGGGGGTGACGCACCTCACCTTCTGGGGGGTGGATGAGGGCGAGCCGATTGATTTCATTCTGGAAGGCAACTGCCTGCGCGATATTGCCGGCTGCCGGGTCACCTTCACGAACCGCCAGTGCACCAGCGCCCTGAAAGAGGAGCACCCGGTGCTGAAGCAGCTGCGCAGCCACTCTCAGGGCCATGTGCAGATGGGGGATATCACCCTCTCCCGCCGCGTGCCGGAGGAAGATAACCGCCGCGCGCTCTGCAATGAGCTCTCCATCGAGCTCTTTGTGCAGCGCGATACCCGCCTGCTGGTTGAGACCGCGGATTTCGACTACGATATTTCGCTGCCCCAGTGGGACATGAGCTGGCAGGAGGCCAACACGCAGGCCTTCCTGAACATGGAGGCCCTGCGCGACCATGTGGCGTACAATGTGGCCCGCTTCCAGGGGGCTGCCCTGCTCCTCATACACGAGGAAAAGCTGCCCAGCTGCTCGTGGGATGCCCGCCTGAACCGGGCCGAGGCCTATATGGCCATCCACCCGACCATCCGCGCCAAATACCGCTACGAGGCCAATGGCCAGATGTCGGAGGCCTACGTCATGGACCGCACCGACCTGCTCAACCAGATGGCGGCAGAGGACGAGGCCCACATGCCGCCGGAGGGTGATAACGACCGCCCCTGGGACGTGCTGGACTTCGTGCTGCCAGACCACGCCAAGGCGGTGAAGGGAGCCATGCACCACCCGCTCTTCCAGGAGACCTCGCGGCTGACGGCCCTGGTGCAGAAACACATCATGGTGCGGGAAAACGCTGGCAAACCGGAGGCGGAGGAATTCGTCAAGCGCTACGCCGGGGTTGTTTCCTACATTCTGGCCACCATCTTGCTGACGCGCCAGTCCTCCTTCCCGGTGGATCTGGCCTGCCGCCGCGTGCAGCTCTCGCAGAAGCTCATTCAGGAACTCTGCGCCCGCAGCCACCGCGTGAACCAGGAGATTGCCAACCTCTTCTGCGAGGCCGCCGGGCTCCTCATCAGCAAGCTGGAGGATTTTGCCGCCACCTTCCACCCCTGATTCTGACGCTGCCGCCATGTATGTAGCCCAGGAAAGACGCGCCTACATCCTGCGGATTCTGCAACAACGCGGCAGCATCCGCTCCTCTGCCCTGGCCCGCGAGCTCGGCGTGACGGATGAAACCATCCGCACCGACCTGGTGGACATGCAGGCACAGGGGCTGCTGCAGCGCGTGCACGGCGGGGCCAGGTACATCCTGCCCACCCCGGGGAGCGATTCCTCCCCCCGCCCGGACTGCCAGCTGGCCGCCCTGGCCGCTCAGCACATCGAGCCGGGCATGAGCATCTACCTGGATTCCGACCCGCTGGCGCTTGTCTTTGTTTCCCAGCTGGGGGAGAAGCCCTGCACCCTGCTGACCAACTCGCCGGAGCTGCTCACCACGCTCTGCGCCACCCCGCTGCCGCACCGGATTATCTGCCTGGGCGGTGAACTGGATAAGGATTGCGGCGTGCTGGACAGCCAGGCCGCTCTGGATTCGCTGTCCGGCGGGCACCGGCCGGATGCAGCCCTGCTCATTCCCCCCGCCCTGCGCAGCGATGTGGCGGCCTACCGCCACCCCCTGCGCACCACCTGGGCCCGCACCGCCACCGAAACCGCCGGCAAAACCATTCTCATGGTGCCCGCCCTCGCGCTGCAGGCCCACGCCCCGCATATCTTCCCCCTGCCCGGAGGCTGCACCATCATCACTGAAAACAACCTCCCCCCCGGCTTCACCCACCCCAGGCTCGAACTCATCCCCTACATCTCGGCCGAGGATTTGCAGCAGAATACCGGCTTTGATTACTGATGGGACTTCCCGTCATCTCGCTGCAGGCGAAATTCTCTCCTCAAAGCGGAAGTTCTCTCTATTTTTCGCAGAAAAATAGATTATTCCTACATACCGTCAGTATTGATAATCAGCGAAAATTGGGTAAAGAAGGCGCCTCATCTTTCGCCTGCGCCGAGATAATTGGTGTTTCACCGAGGCGTCGGCGCAGCGCTGCGCATTCTTCCAAGGCTTGCTGCAGCTCGGGGGGGCGTGCTGAGCCGGGGCTCGGAGTAGCCCCAGAAACGGGCTTCTTCTGTAAAGTAAGTGCGGCCTTCGGGGGAGTTGTAGAAGCCCTCGCACCAGCTGAGCATGCGACGCATGGCTGCGATACTTCCGGGTGTTTCATCTTCCAGACCGTTGCAGCGGATGGAGATGATGCACAGGATCCAGCGGACGATGTCCTCTGTTCCCTCCGGATCGTCACTGGGGCGGGTGCGGCAGAATTCCTCCCAGGCGGGGGCGTAGTAGGCAAAGGCCACCGGCCCCATGAAAGCCAGGTCCTCCTGGAGCGATTCGTATTTCCCGGGCAGCAGCTGCTGAATCTCCTCGCGCGTTTTCCCCAGGAAGGAACGCACGGCGCTGCGCTCATCCAGAGTATCGTAAACGTTAATGTCTTCCTTGCGAGGCAGGCGGCTCATAAGGCAGAGATGGGGAAGCCCGCCGCACCAAAGGGCATAGGGATATAGGAATCTGCGGTGCAAAAGACGATCCCGGGGCGGAGTTCGTTGCTGCCGAGTGGGATATGCTTTACCCAGCGCAGGTCATCGGTGGAAGGTGAGCTGCTGCGTTTGACTTCCATGGGGTACAGACAGCCGTTTTTCTCGAGAAGAAAATCGACTTCTGCGCCGTTTCGGTCACGGTAGTAGGTGAGCTGGGAGCGCACGCCGGCGTTGGCAAAGCTGCGCACCAGCTGCCCGTATACCCAGGTTTCGAGGATAGCGCCGGCATAGCCGCTGTTCATGAGCTGAGCGGCGTTATCCCATCCGGCCAGCCAGCAGCAAAGGCCGGTATCCATGAAGTAGAGCTTGGGAGTTTTGGCAAGCCGCTTGGTGGTATTCACGTGATAGGGTTCGAGCAATTCCACAATGCCGGAGGTCTGGAGGATGGAAATCCACGCAGCCGCGGTCTTCGGGGAGACATCAGCATCGCGAGCGAGGTCACTATAGACGAGCTGCTGGCCGGTGCGCATGGCTGCTGAGCGCATCAGCTTGACAAATGCGGAGAGGTTGCTCACTTGGGTGAGCGCCTGCACATCACGCTCCACATAGGTTTGAGTATAGGCGCTGAAATAGGCCGCTGGACTCAAGCCGGGCTGCTGAATCAGGCGGGGATAGCCGCCGCGGCAGATGCGTTCATATAACTCCCTGATACCGCAAAGGTTTTCCTTCTGAAGATTCTCTGCCGGGTGTGCCGGGTCGAAGGGCGCAATGCTCAGAGGTGCCCGCCCTGTTTCCCGCTGCGAGAGGCTGTGTAAATCTGCAATGCCGATGCGCCCGGCCAGGCTTTCGCTCACTCCCTTCATCATCACAAAGCGTTGCGAGCCGGTGAGCCAGTACATGCCCGGGTCCTGTCCGGCGGCATCTATTTTCAATTTCATGGCTCGAAGCAGTTCGGGTGCGTATTGGATTTCATCGATGCACAGAGGGTAACCCCATTCATCCAGAAATCCGATGGGATCCTTTTTGGCGTATTCGGCGACTGTGTAGTCATCCAGCGTCACATAGCGCATGCCTTCCGGCATGATGTGTTGCAGCAGGGTGGATTTCCCGACCTGGCGAGCGCCTGTGACCAAGACGCAGGGGAAGAATTGATTCAATTCTTCCACCTTTGTGCTCATGGCTCGTTCCAGATACGTGTTTTTCTGCCCCTTTCTCATGGCTCATATCGTAATATTTTGCACGTTTTAAGTCAAGCAAATTCCCGCGAATCAGGAATCATATTCCCGAATCGCGGGAATTAAACCTTCATGTATTATACGCAATTGTGGAGAAAAATTGATGTTTGTCGTTGTCGGGGCACGGGACTTCAGTCCCGAAATAACGGTGTTTCCAATCGGGACTGAAGTCCCGTGCTCCGACAGAGTTCCCCCACAAATTCCAATTTATCGCGCACTTCACCATACCATCAAATCCCCCGCTAGCCTTGCAGCTGCGGGGGATTCTCACAACATTTATGCGCGCTCTTTACTGGGCCTGCTGAGCAGCTTTGCGCTGCTGCAGCCAGTTCTGAATCGCCTGGCCAGTCTGAGTTTTAGGCTGGTAGGGCTGGGTGGCGGCGGCCGGCGTGGTCGTGACCGGGGCGCTCGGCAGGGTCTGGGCGGTGGTGCCGGTGCTGGTGGCACCATTGAGCAGATTCTGCAGCTTGCTCACCAGCGAGCTGCCCACGGATTCCTTGAGACAATCGCGGTAAAGCTTGCTGGTGCGCCAGTTATCGAAGGTGAACCGGGCGCTCTCCGGCAGGCAGTTTTCGCTCTTGAGCACGCGGTAGCGGGTGTAGCCGCGGGTGAAGTAGTCGTACTCAGCATCGCAGCCGTAGTACTTCATATCGGTGAGCTCACTGCTGTCCATGGCGGTGGCCAGCGTGGGGGTGAGCAGTTCCTTGCGGGTCACGGTCTTCACGGCGCAGGAGCTGAGCCCCAGCGCCAGCAGCATGATGGCAGGTATCAGTTTCTTCATAAGGGGGTATTAAATCAGAGTGTAAAGAACAAAGGTCCAGTGAGCCACGATAGCGGCACAGAGGCCGCCGATGGTGTGCGCCCAGATGGCCTTGGAAGTGAGGTGACGGTAGCCCAGGGTATCAAGCATGGCGGTGTGGGTGCTCAGGTAGCCGCTCCAGCACATGCCGATGGCGGTGAACACGGCGATGGCATTGCCATCCACCCAGCCGGCCTGAATGAAGTTGGGCACCAGGCCCAGAGCCGCACCCACGGCACCCAGCGCCGTAATCGGGAAGGCGATAAGGTGCGGGTCCTGGAAGCCGAAGAGCCATTCGAACACGATGCCGCACTTGGCACCAATCCAGGGCAGCAGCTCCACGCCTTCATAAGCGGCACCGGTGAAGTTACCCCCGGCGGCGGGGCCGAAGGTGAGCAGCATCACCAGCGTAGAAATAATCAACACACCGGGAATGATGGCGATACCCACATCCACACCGGTGCGACCGCCATCCAGCAGGGAATCCAGAATACGCTGGAAAAGCGGCTTGGTGTATTCCTCCACCTTGGCCTCTGCCAGCTCGGCGGGTTCGCAGGCATCCTCGATGGCGAACTCAGGCATCTTCTTCAGAATGAAACGCTGCATGAGGCGCGTAGAAACGATGCAGCCGCAGACCGCCCCGAACAGCCCGATGAAGGGAGCCGCATAGAAGCCCTGCCCCACCATGAACACAATGACCAGCAGGCCCATACCGAAAGCCGTGCCGAAGTTCGTAAGCGAAATGAACTGGTACTTCTTGAAATAAGAGCTGAAACGCTTATCCTGTGCCAGGGCAATGATGGCCGGATTATCGGAAAGGAAGGTGAGCACCGCACCCAGCGAAGCCACACCGGGCAGATTGAACAACGGCTTCATGAGCGGACGCAGCAGCTTTTCCAGCAGGCTCACCACGCCGAACTCCACAAACAGACGGCCGAGAGCACCGGTAATCACGCAGATAGCCATGAGGTAAAACACCGTGTTGAGCAGCAGGTCGTGCGCCGTGCGCATGATGGTGTTCAGCATCTGCGGCGTGCCCATCTGCGAAGCAATGTAGGCAAAAATGCCGAATACAACCACCAGGCAGATGATACCCTGGGGAATGAAACTGTTGATTTTTCTGAGCGTTTCTTTCATAATGATATAAGCCCCGGTTTATTGCGCCGGGGCTTATATCATATCTAACCGTTCTGCGCAAGCGTAATCAGTGGCACATTTGTGTCTTATATCCATATCACGCCAACGCGATGTCTGCAAGACTGGTGGAAACCGGAGCGTCCTCAAGGTTCTCGGGAGAACTCACGTTCTAAATCTTCCACACTGGGCAGCGAGCTTTTCCATTCTGGCGCAAGCGCAGATTCAAGTTCATATCTGGAAATGCCGATGGGGCGATTAGCATCACGCAACGCATATTCCGCCACCACTCGGTTCTTATTCTTACAAAGGAGCAAACCTATGGTGGGAGCATCCTGAGCAGAGCACATTTGAGCATCAACCGCAGCGATGTAGAACCCCAGCTGCCCAAGATGTTCGGGTTTGAAATCCGTTGTCTTCAGCTCAACCACCACGTAGCAATGTAATTTGGTGTGGTAGAACAACAAATCTATATAGAAATCCTCGCCGCCCACTTCCAAATGCACCTGCTTACCGACAAAAGCAAAACCCGTGCCCAGTTCCAGCAGAAAGTCCGATAAGCGGGAAACCAATGCCTGCTCCAGCTCGCGCTCCCGTACATGGGCAGAAAGCGATAAAAACTCCAGCTTGTATGGGTCCTTTAGCGTTTCGCATGCCAGATCCGACTGTGGATGCGGCAAAGTGACCGCAAAGTTATTCTGTGCAGCCCCGATGCGCAGAGCCGTCCCCATCTCAATGTGGTGCACCAGCACATTGCGGGACCAGCCATGTTGCACTGTCAACTCGGCATATTGCAAGCGCTCCCGGCTGGTGTTGAGCTTTGTCTGGAGAGTCAGCAGATGGTACCATGTCAATTGGTCAAGCGGTGCTTGACTTATTTCTTCCTGAGTCCAGGATTCTGCAAGCATACGCATATATTTGAGGTTCGTCACGGAAAAGCCCTTCATGTCGGGGAATTCCCGTTTCAAATCTGCTGACAGCCGATGAATGATTTTGCTTCCCCACCCCTGTTCTCTAACCCGTTTCGAAATGTCTGCACCAATACTCCAATACAACTTCACCAGCTCATGATTGACGGCCAAAGCCGCGCGTTGCTGAGCTGAACGTATCTGCTGTTTGAGAGAGATAAGCCACTCATTGTATTCTGAGTGGCTGAATTCTATTTCGGTCATAAGGGTAGTTATTTCTATGGTTACAGCTCGTAGTATGTATACCCGCTCAGGCCGTTGCGGTAGGCTTCGAGGGCATCGCGGCGCTGGCGGGGGGTGATGAGGCCGTGCTCCACGCCGCGCTCCGCGAGGGCGCGGAACTTCGCCACCAGGTCCTTGGCATCGTATTTCACATAGGAGAGTACATCGGCCACGCTGTCGCCCTCTTCCTCGTGGGTGAAGACGGGGCGGCCATTTTCCAGATGCACGCTCACCACATTCGTATCGCCCAGCAGGTTGTGCAGGTCGCCCAGCGTCTCCTGGTAGGCGCCCACCATGAAGATGGCCACGTAGTAGTTCTCCTTGGGGTCCACCTCGTGCAGCGGCAGGGACTTGGCTACGTCCTCGCGGTCGATGAAGTGGTCCACCTTGCCATCGCAGTCGCAGGTGATATCCACCAGCACGGTGCGCTGGGTGGGGCGCTCGTCCAGGCGCTGGATGGGCATGACCGGGAAGAGCTGGTCGATGGCCCAGGAATCCGGCAGGCTCTGGAACACGGAGAAGTTCGAGTAGTAGTAGTCCACCATGTTGTCGGACACTTCCTTCAGGTCCTCGGGGATTTCGCTCATTTCGCCGATGCGGCGGGAGATGAGGCCCATGATGTGCCAGTAGATGGCCTCGCCCACGCCGCGCTCGCGCAGGGTGGCATTGCCGTGGTAGAACATGGCGCGCAGCTGGTCGCGGTAGTAGATGGCATCGTTGTAGCACTCCTGGATATTCTTGCGGGTGAGCATGCGGTGCGTCTCATCCAGCGCGAGCAGGATATCATTCGCATTCTCCGGCAGGGCGGGCGGCTGGGCCTCGCTGCCGGGGGCGCTGGTCACATCCAGCACGTTGAACACCAGCACCGCGTGGTAAGCCGACACCGCGCGGCCGGATTCCGTCACCAGCGTGGGATGCTCCACCCCGTGCTTGGTGCAGAGCTCGCCCACCACTTCCACGATGTCGCGGGCGTACTCCTCGATGGAGTAGTTACAGGATGAATGGAAGTTGGTCTTGGAGCCATCATAGTCCACGGCCAGGCCACCGCCCATATCAAGCGTGCCCATGGGGGCGCCCTCCTTCACGAGGTCGATGTAAATGCGGCAGGCCTCGGTCAGGCCGCCGCGAATCACGGTCACATTGGAAATCTGGCTGCCCTGGTGGTAGTGCAGCGCCTTCAGGCAATGCAGCTTGCCGGCGGCCTTCAACGCATCCACCACATCGATGACCTGGGCGGCATTCAGCCCGAACACCGACTTATCGCCGGCAGATTCACTCCAGTGGCCGGAGCCCTTGGACGCCAGACGCACGCGAACACCCAGGTTCGGCTCCACGCCCAGCGCCTCCGCACGGCGCAGAATGGCCGGCAGCTCGTTGGGCATCTCCAGAATCAGGCAGATTTTCATCCCCATGCGCATGCCCATGAGCGCGAGGTCGATGAACTCATCATCCTTGTACCCGTTGCACATGAGGAAGGACTCCGCATCGCGCATATAGGCCATGGCGGCAATCAGCTCCGGCTTGGAGCCGGCCTCAAGCCCGTAGTGGTATTTCTGGCCGTGGGCCACCACCTCCTCCACCACCATGCGCTGCTGGTTCACCTTGATGGGATACACCCCGCGGTACTTGCCCGTGTACCCGGCGGCCTTGATAGCCTTGGAAAAGCTCTTGTTCAACTCATCGATGCGGGCATGCAGCAAGTCGCGGAAACGCAGCAGCACCGGCACATTCGTGCCGCGCTCCTCCAGCCCCTTCATGATTTCCGGCAGGCTCACCTCCTTGGTGCTGCCGTCCGTATCCACCAGGTGCACATTCACCTCGCCCGCTCGCGACACGCTGAAGTAATCATTACTCCAGTTATCGACCCCGTACAGTTCGGCAGAATCGGCGGCTGTCCAGTTGCGGACCTTGCGTTTGATGGATTTTTTGCGTGCGGGCATAGTGCTGATGTGCTTGAACGTGTTCGCGCGTTATATACTACCCCGCCCCGCTTGTCAATCCGTATCTTCTCTGCGGGCACACATTAACCCCTCATCTTCTTCCCGTTTTGGTGCCCGAATTCAAAAAAAATTGCCAAAATGTGAAATTTGCATTGCCAAGAACCAAAAAATCGTGTAGACTGTCGCACCCACCCGAGCCGGGAGGCTCACTGAACATTTACAAATTACAAGAAGGAGACAAGATGAACATTCTCGACACTATCGGAAAAGAGCAGATGAAGGACGACGTGACGCCCTTCAACGTTGGCGACACCGTGAAGGTGCACTGCCGCGTGATTGAAGGTGGCAAGGAACGCGTGCAGATCTTCCAGGGCATCGTCATTGCCAAGCGTGGCGCCGGCATCAACGAGGCTTTCACCGTTCGCAAGATTGCCTACGGCGAAGGCGTGGAACGCTCCTTCCCCATCCACACCCCCAAGATTGCCAAGATTGAGGTTGTGACCCGCGGTAAGGTTCGCCGCGCCAAGCTCCACTACCTCCGCGACCGCGTGGGTAAGGAAGCCGTCACCGTGAAGACCATCCGCTAATCCCGGATTCCTCACCAAGCATTTTCATGACTCAGGCCATTCCTCACGGAATGGCCTGGTTCTTTTCTGTGTGCGGATAACGCTGCATCCGGCTTGCACCTTCTTCCCGCCCTCACGCCCCCTTCATTTCGTATCCGATACCTTTTGTAGCCTTTTCGCTATTTTTGTCGATATATTTTTGAATTTTTTATTGACTTTTATACTTTTTCTGCTACATTAAAGGCAGCCCGACTACATAAACATCTCTCTATCGAGACAAAAATCGGGATAACCTAATCACCAAATATAGAACTATGACCATTACATCTCTTACTATTGCAACGCTCAGCCCCTTCATGGTGGCCGATGCCCAGGACAAGGCCGTGGCTCCGGAAGCTACCACCTCCTATGTGTACAACTGGGAATCCCAGACGGCCACCGAAGGTGTGGGCGAAGGCGAGTTCGAGGCAGGCCAGACCATCCGTGGCAGCCAGTCCTATGTCGGTCCAACCTTGACCATCGATGACTGGTATCTGGCCTGATACTTCACATCCTAATTTCACCAGGGCAGCGCCGTTTCTGCAAACAGCGCTGCCTTTTTCATCCGGACTACCTATGATTCTGATTCTTTCTAACCGACGTGATGCCACCACCGACCTCCTCATGCCGCTTCTGGAGACGCATGCCGAGGTGTTCCGCTTCAATATCGACCTCTGGCGGGACTACTGCTGGAGCATAACTGCCACCGGCTACGAACTGCGCGACCCCACCGGGCGCACCTGCCGGGAGAGCGAAGTAGGCGCCGTGTACGACCGCAAGGTCATGTTCGACCCACCCCGCATCGATGTGCCGGCAGAAGGCTGCCCGGAAGCCTGGCTGCGCAACGAAGTGCTGCTTATCTGGAGCGGCATCAAGGATTTAGCCGTTCACAGCGGCAAATGCGCACTTGTTCATCCCTCCCCGCACGGCACCTGGTACAAAATGCGCCAGATGCGCCTGGCGGCAGAATATTTTCCCGTGCCTGCCTGGCAGATGCTGCACCGCGCCCCGGTACAGCTGGCGGGCGAGACCGTCTGCAAGACCAACGGAGTAGAACCCATGGGCAACGGGCAGATCCTCATGGTCAACAAAGTCGATCCCGCTTGGCTGGATACCGCCTACCCCTGGTTCCTGCAGCAATGCCTCAGCCTCGCCACACATGATGTCACCGTCGTCTACGTGAACGGCAAGCTCTTCGCCTACGAAATGCCCCGCGGCGGCAGCACCGACTGCCGCATCGACACCTTCAACAACGCCGACACCTGGACACCCTGCGAACTGACACCTGAGCAGAGCGACTCCGTCTGCCGCATGATGCGCCGCACCGGCCTCTCCTTCTCCCGGCTCGATTTCCTGCGCGATACCGACGGCACACTCCATTTCCTGGAATTCAACGTGAACGGCCAGTTCGCCTGGCTCGACCTGCACAACGAACGCGGCCTCCTCACCGCCATCGCCCAGGAAATCCTCCGCGTCCACAATGCCCATACATAATTCGCAACTTCCCCACCATGTTCTATTCCTTTCTCCAATTCCTCGGCTACCTCACAGCCTTTATCTGCATTTTTGCAGGGATGCTCTACGGTCTGCTCTGCCTGTGTGGCTGAGCGAATTTCTGAGCGATTGATATATAATTAGCTTGTCAGCATGTCGCTGAAATGCTATTTTTTCATCGTGGAACCACAAGACCAGAACGATCTGAAAAAGAGCATCAAAATATGGCTGAAGGCGAACAATTACAGTTACGCCTGGCTGGCAGAGCGATGCTATGTATCCGAAGCCACGGTGCGGAACTGGATGGCCAAGAAGTTGATACCGGCCGCCAAGGAACATATCATCCGCGAAATGGTCAAGGAGCTTCCCCTGGTGCTGCCGGGCCGCGTGCAGGTGGAAGAGGAGACCAAAATTACACTAAGTCTGGATGCCACCACCCGAGCCGCGCTGGAGAAGCGAGCCTTTGCCCAGGGAAAAACACTATCTGAATTCCTGGCCGATGAAATCTGCAGAATGAGCCATTGATACTGCTCATCAACCAATATCTATCTAGGACATGGAGCCCCTCATGAACGACTTACCAGCGGGAACTTCGCTCGGACAATACAAGCTGCTAGAAACATCCAGACAAGGGGGATTCGGGATTCTTTACCGAGCCTGGGATACCAGGATGAACCGCCCGGTAGCGGTGAAGGAATGCTTTCCGGTCTCCATCTGCCACCGCAACCCGGCTACCGGCGAAGTGCAGCCACACTCGGAAGCGCTGAGGGCGCAGTACGAAACGGTGCTGAATGATATCCAGGAAGAAGCACAGACGCTTTCCGGGCTGCACCACGCGCGGATTGTCCCGGTATACGATATTTTCCGCTCGGCGGGCAGTCTCTTCTACGTGATGCCCTGGCTGGAAGGAGGCTCGCTGAGGGATAAGATTTCGGCACAGGAACGTATACCGGAGGAGCAGGCCTCCCTATGGCTGCTGGAGCTGCTGCCTGCGCTGGAATACCTGCACAGCAGGCAGATTATCCACCGCGATATCAAACCGGGCAACATCATGTTCGATGACGAGGGCAAACCGGTGCTTGTGGATTTCGGCTCGGCCTTGAACCGCGCCACCAAGGTGGATACTACCACCCAGGGCGAATTCTCCCCGGTATACGCCTCCCCCGAACAGATAAGCGGCAAGGGCAAGATTGGCCCCTGGACCGATTTGTACTCCCTGGCAGCCACCTGGTACGAGGTACTTTCCGGAATGCAGCCCGAACCTGCCCAGCAGCGTCTCATCAAGGATGATTTGCTTCCCCTCCCCGCCGGAGACACGGTCCTGGAGCAAAGCATCATGCAGAATCTGGCCCTCGCGATGGAGCAACGCTGCCAGTCTGCCCAGGAATGGTACGACTGGCTCCTGGCGGGGAAATCGCCCGCAGCCATTACCCGCCGCCGCCGCGGCTCCTGGCTCAAGGGAGGGCTTCTGCTGCTCCTGGGCATGGGGATGGCCTTCTATGCCGGCACGAACATCTCCTCCCCGCAAGCAACGCAGGAACCCGACAGGCAGAAGGAAAGCAGCATCAACATTTCTGAGAAGCTCTACCAGAAAATCTGCCAGCAACTTGGGCTATACCAACTTCAGCATCAATTAGAAGCCACACAGCAGCGGTACCCGGTCATCGAGCAGAACTTCCTGAAGGATGCAGGTGAGCTGCTGGAGAAAATCAGAGGACTTGCATCGCAGAAACAACCTTCCAAGCCCCTGCTACAGGAGTTCGATAAAATTGAAAGAAAGCTTAAAGAGCTCAGAGATAAGGCTCTCGCTGAAATCGACCTTAATATGCGCGAGGAATCAGAGATTTATTCTCAGTTGCAAGATAAAATCAGCAGCCCGGATGCTCATTACCCATGGAAGAACCAGCAGGAGTTCCTGATGCTCCAAAAAGTCAAACCCAGACTGGAGAAGGATTTTAAATCTGGAGTAGACTTCGGCACCTCGGTCAACATGAACATTTCTCAGTACGGGATTGAAGAATTGCGGAAGACAGAACGAGCATTACAAGAAGGCTTGCGCTAGACCTGCAAGATTTCCTAACTCCATCTGAGCACAAGTGAAATTTCAAGTACTACTTGAGATTTCACTCGTTTAAATGAAACCATCTGAAGATAAAACCGCCGCGGCGGTACGAAGACCGGCGCGGCGGTGAAAAGAGGTGAAAGAAGACAGGATTAGTCCTTCTTCTGGCCTGCGATGCCCATGGTGTAGCCGTTGTACTCGCGGAAGTTGTACAGGGGCTGGCCTTCGGGCACGGCGTAGCCGATGTTCTTGCGGATGGCGAGGAAGTCGGCTATGCCGGCTTCATCCACCTGGTTGAGCTTGCCGCCGTGCATATCGGCGAAGAGCACCATCTTGCAGTAGGCATCGGCATTTTCCATGAACCACTCGGCTTCCTCGATGTGACGGGCGCCGGTGATGACGCCGTGGTTCTCCATGAAGACGACGGTGCTCTGGCGGGAAGCCTCGGCCACGGCGGCGGCGGTCTCGGGGGAGCCGGGGGTGCCGTAGGGAGCCAGCGGGATGTGGCCCAGGAAGATATCAGCCTCAGGATTGATGCCGTTCGGAGGCACCATGCCGGCGAAGAGGAAGGCATTGCAGCACGGGGGATGCGCGTGGATGCAGGCGTTCACGCCCACTTCCTTCATCATGGCGATGTGGGTCTTCACCTCGCTGGTGGCGGGGCGGTAGCCGCAGAGCTGGCCGGCGTTCATATCCACCAGGCAGATATCGTCCACGGTCATGAAGCCCTTGGAGCAGAGCGTGGGGGAGCAGAGCACCAGGTCCTTGGCGACACGCACGGAGAGGTTGCCACCGTTGCCGTCCACGTATTCGCGCTGCCAGAGGCGGCGGCCCATATCGACCATGCGCTCCTTGATAACGCGGATTTCGGGGCTGTTGAAGAAAGCGTCGATTTCTTCGCGGGTCTGCGGGTCGTAGTTCTCCCAGGGGAAGATGCGGTCCGGCAGAGCGGGTTTGATGTAGAGTTCGGGATTAGCCATACTTAAAGTGAATAATGAATAGTGAATAATTAAGAATTAAGAATAAAGTTCGGCGTAGGCGGGGCGCTGTTCGCCGGGGGTGATGAGGGTGTAGGTGATGCCGAAGGCATCGCGGCAGGATTCGGGGGAATCGAACACCCCAGCCCCGGCGAAGGCATACATGGAAGCACCCAGCACGGTGCTTTCGGATACGTTGGAAATGCGGATGGGCAGGCCGAGGATATCGGCGCGCATCTGGGTCCACACCTTGTTGCGGGCGCCACCACCCACCAGCAGCAGGTCGGTGGACTTGAAGCCACCCACCTTCTCCAGCTTCTCCAGGCGCTGCTTCAGGCGCAGGGTGAGGGCCTCCATGGCGGCACGGTAGATATGCGCACGGGTACGGCCCAGCACCAGGCCCTGAATGCTGCCGGGCACGGCATCGCTGGGCAGGAAATCGGGGATGAGCTTCACACCATCGCAGCCGGGGGCAATCTTCTCAGCCTCGGCATCCATGGTATCGAAGCTTTCGCCATTGTAACAGGTGGCTTTCACCCACTCGATGATACCGCTGGCAATCCACTGCAGGCCGGGGTTGAGCAGGCCGGTCTTGCTGTCGTATTCCACGGTGGCACCGGCGGCGTAGTCCTCGGGCTCCAGGCTGGCCTTGGCGGTGCGCAGCATCAGGATTTCCCAGGTGCCGCTGGAGAGGAAGGGCTGGTTCTCCTGCACGCCGCTGCCGAAGAGGGCAAACTGCGTATCATGGCCGGTGGAAACGACCGGCACGGCATTCGGCAGGCCCAGCAGCTCGCAGGCGGCGGGGGTGAGGGTGCCGATGGTATCACCGGCATTCACCATGGGCGGGAAGAGCTCCTTGCGGATACCGATGGCGGAGAGAATCTCACTGCTCCAGTCGCCGGTGCAGAGGTCGGTCATCTGGGAGGTGCCGGCCATGGTGCGGTCCGTGGCCATCACGCCGGTGAGGCGGTGGGCCAGGATATTGGAAATGAAGAGCCAGGCATGTGCCTGCTCCACCAGCTCCGGGCGGTTCTCCTTCAGCCAGATGAGCTTGTAAATCGTATTGAATGCGAACTCACCCACACCGGAAATGGAATTGAGCATGCCCTGCGGCATGTACTCCGCCACGCGCTTCATCACCTCAGCCGTGCGCGGGCATTTCCAGGAAATCACCGGGTAGAGCAGCTCGCCGGCCTCGTTCACCAGGGCGCCATCCACACCGAAGGTGGTGATGGTCACGGCCTTCACCTGCGAGGCATCTATCTGCGGCAGAATCTCGCGGGCACAAGTGGCCAGCTGGTTCAGGATGCGGTCGGCATTCCACACGTGGAAATCCGGGTTCTCGCTCCCCGCATCGGTGGAGTTGGGCTGGCTGGATTTGGCCACCAGCTGCCCTTTGTCATCAACAAGAATGGCGCGTACATTGGTCGCGCCGCAGTCTAAGCAAAGTACGTATGCCATATCTGGAAAAAGCAGGCAAGCTGCCGGAGGCATTCCGGCAGCTTGCCCAGGGGTGAGGGATTAATACTTACCGTAGATGGGGCCGAAGTTGGCGCAGGCGCGGAAGTCGGCGCTTTCGGGGCACTCGGTGCCGAAGAGGCTCCAGGCAGCCGGGCGGTATACCTGGTCCTCGGGCACGTTGTGGGCGTACACCGGGATGCGGAGCATGGAGGCCAGGGTGATGATGTCAGCACCGATATGGCCGTAGGTCCAGGCGCCGTGGTTGGCACCCATGTTGGCCATGACGGTGTACACATCCTTGAAGCCGCCCTTGCCGGTAAGGCGCGGGGCAAACCAGGTGGTCGGCCAACCCGGGTCGGTGCGCTGGTCGAGCTTGTCGTTCACCTCCTGGGGCAGGTCGCAGGTCCAGCCTTCCACGATGGTAAGCACCGGGCCCTGGCCCTTCACCAGGTTCATGCGGATCATGGTCACAGGCACGCCGCCCTTGGACACGAAGTGCAGGCTGTAGCCGCCGCCGCGGAAGTACTCGCGGTTGGCCGGGCACCACTCGGAAGCACCCATCATGGCCTCGATATCGGCCTGGGTGGTCTCGCCGGTCTTCTTCATGATGGGGGTGCCATCGGGAGCAGTGGCGTGCATGTTGCCGTCCAGAGCGGTGGAACCGGAGTTGATGAGGTGCATAATGCCGTCCTTGGCCAGGCCTTCCATGGTGTAGCCGGTCACGCGCTTCACGGCGGCGGGGCTCCAGTAGGTGCGGATATCAGAGAAGCAGGCGGCGCGGCCGGTGAGCTGGTGCAGCAGGAGCATGCACACGCCGTTCATGGCGTCGTTCTCCGTGGCGAAGGGAATAGCCTCGCGCGGGCCGTTCCAGTCGAAGGTGCTGTTGAGCAGGGACTCGGCCATGTCGCCGTTCGGGTAGAAGTCCGTCCAGTGGCGCTGGCCCTGGAAGCCACCGCAGATAGCGTTGAAGCCCAGGCCCTCTTCCTCGCGGTCGATGGTCTTGAGGTAGGGGTTGCCGTGCATCATGTCGCGGAAGATGATGGTCATCAGGATGCTTTCGCGCAGGGTGCGTTCCTTCTCCTCGGGGGAGAGCACCAGGTCGGGGCGGTTGCGGTCCGGACCAATCTTCACGTACTTCTTAGCCCACTCCATGGCCAGCTCGAACTCGGCCTTGTCGTAGATGCCCAGCTCCATGCGGCGGCGCACTTCGGTCATATCGACCGGCTGCACACGCATGCCGAGGTAGGCTTCCCAGAAGGAGTGGTCGAGAATGGAACCGGCAATGCCCATGGAGCATCCACCGATGGAGAGGTAGCCCTTGCCACGCAGGGTAGCCACGGTGAGACCGGCGCGGGCGAAGCGCAGAATCTTCTCTGCCACGTCCTCGGGGATGGTGGTGTCATCGGCATCCTGCACGTCGTGGCCGTAGATGGAGAAAGCGGGCACACCCTTCTGGGCATAGCCGGCCAGAGCAGCGGCCAGGTACACAGCGCCGGGGCGCTCGGTGCCATTGAAGCCCCAGATTGCCTTGGGCGTGGTGGCGTCCGTCTCAAAAGTCTCAGTGATGTAGCACCAGCAGGGGGTCACGATAAGGGAGCAGCCTACGTTGTTCTCAGCGAACTTCTGGTTGCAGGCTGCGGCTTCAGCCGGGCCACCGATGGTGGTATCGGCAATGATGCACTTGACCGGCTGGCCGTTGGCGTGGGTCACGTTGGCCTCAATGAGGGCAGCAGCGGCCTTGGCCATGTTCATGGTCTGATCCTCCAGGGACTCACGGACACCGAGGCGGCGGCCGTCAATCGTGGGGCGGATCCCGATGGTGGGCAATGTATCGTACTTCATATACGTTTGATTTGGGTTAAATGGTTCTTATTTATCAGAGGAAGTAGTGGGCTTGCGGAAAATGAGGCTGTATACCAGCACCACCGCGAAGCAGATGGCGGGCACGATGAAGGAGGCACGCACCGCAGCGTGGGAGGTGCCCAGGTTCGTATCCCAGGTATTATCAAAGGCGGTGGTCAGGCAGAGCCAGGCACCCTCGGCATCGCCGATGATACCAGCCATCCACGGCGTAATGATGGCGCCACCCAGAATAGCCATGATGAGGCCGGCAGCACCCAGCTTCACATCGCGCTGGTTCAGACCACCCAGAGCGATGCCATAAATGGTCGGGAACATGAGGCTCATGCAGCCGGACATCGCGATGAGGCAGAGCACGTTCGCGGAGAAATCAAGACCGCCGATGGTGAAGAGCACCGTGCTGGGCAGGTAGATGGTGCCGGCGCAGCAGGCAATGGCTGCCACAGCAAACAGGCTCATCATGCTGGCAGGGTTGAACTTCTTCATGTAATAGGTAGCCCCCCAGCGGCAGACGATGAAGAGGATAAGGGAAATCAGGTAGTAGGTAGCTGCGGTAGCGGGGGTCACACCCAGCTCCTTGCAGCAATACACGTTCAGGTAGGTCCAGGCGGCAATCTGCACACCCACATAGAAGAACTGCGCAATCACACCGCACCAGTAGCGCGGCTGGCTCAGCAGCGAGAACAGCATGGCGCGGTAATCCCCCACCAGGAACAGGTACACAATCGGCCCCAGAGTACCACAGAGCACCCAGGCCACCTTGTCCATATCCGGGAACAGGAAGTAGAGCGTTGCCAACGGCACCACGGCAAACAGTGCCGCAATAAACACGCGGAGGCCACTACCCTGCCCCGTTTCTGCGGCAGGCTCCTGAGTCCCCTTGACTCGCAGGAAGAACACCCAGATAAGGAATGCAATACCGCAAAGTCCTACGTATGGAGCGCAGACCCAGAAGAGCTCATGATGCACAATCTCCTTGAGCTGCTCGGCGGGCATGGCGGCGCGTTCATCCGCCGTTGCAGGGTTCAGATTGCTCAGAATCAACTGCTGCGCCAGCAGAATCCCCGCAATGGAACCCACCGGGTTGAACGCCTGGGCAAAGTTCAGACGGCGCACGGCCGTCTTCTCCGGCCCGAGGGAAATCACATAGGGGTTGCAGGTTGTTTCCAGCACCGAGCAGCCGGCCGCCACCACGAAGATGGCGATGAAATAAATATCAAAACTCTGGTTGATGCAGGCGGGGATGTAGCAGAGCGCGCCCAGGATATACACACCCAGGCCAATCAGCACACCCTTCTTATACGAGAATTCCTCGATAAGGATGGAGGCAAAGATTGCCAGCACGGCATAGGCTCCATAGAAAGCCACCTGCACCAGGGCCGCCTTTTCCTGCGGTATCGTAAAGATATTCTTGAAGGCGGGCACCAGGTTATCAGTCATGTTGTTCAGCAGGCCCCACAGCGCAAAGCAGCTGACCAGCATAAAGAAGATGCTGCGATACTTCCGCGGCACCACCGGCGTCAGGTCTTTTTGAGATTTTTCGCTCATGCAGAGTATTCTATCACATTCTGACCTCAGGTCAACCTGGAAAAAACAACTATAGGTGAATTTTGCACATGTGTCCCAAGGATTTTGTAAGCAATAGAAACATCAATGACATTTTCGAAGAAGCCCCCCTCATCTCGATAAATTGATGTTTATCGGGCAGTTGGCGAGCGCAAGCGAGCGACTTCCAAAGCCCGTGAAACGGGCGACATACCCATAGCGCGAGGGGCGTACCTGTCTCGGCGTAGCCCGCAGGGCGAAGACGGAAGCCCCTCGTTTGGTAATAAAAAATATGGAACCCGTGAAACGGGTGACAGAAGGCGCAGCTCTATGACATGCAAACGTTTCTGTCACCCGTTTCACGGGTTCCAATTATCTTTTTTGTTCCTACGAGGGGTTCCGCACCCCACGCTGTCGCGTGGAGTGCTCCACCGCCTCGCTATGGGTATATCGCCCGTTTCACGGGCTTTGATTTACGCTCGCCTGCGGCTCGCCACATCGGTCTTCACCTACTTCGCTTGCTCAGCAGAGGGCATCTTCAGCAGAGAGAACTCCGAGATGCAGGGGCAGGCCTTGGCGCGGACAATCGTGAGGCGGACCTTATCCGTGGTAACGGGCTCGGGCAGCCAGCGCATGACCTGATGGCCGATGGTGTGTCCCTTGCCGCCGCGCACAAACTTCAGCCACTGCTGGCCGTGGGAGGGGGCGTTCTCATTCTCACCGGGGCACCCGGGGTGCACAATCGTCTTCCACTCACCATTCACCCAGGCATCCACCTGGAAAGCCTCCACTCGCTGACCGAGGCGAATCTGCTCGCGCAGGCGGATGACATCGAAGGTGGCGGGCTTTTCGAGGTGCAGCTCTGCGGTGGCGGAAGTCGTGCCGTCCCGGGGGCACCAGTAGCTCTCGATATCGCCATCCGTCAGCTGGGAGCCATCGAACTCTTCACCGCGGGATTCCGAGGTAACAACCTTGGCCTCCAGCGCGTAATCCCTGGCCAGCAGCCCGCGGCGCATCTTGCCGAACGCTTCCAGCGAAGCAACATCGGCCGCATCCAGGCGCCCATCCCTGTCGGGGGCCAGGTTGAGAATCAGGTTGGCACCGCGGCCGACACTCATCATGTACACCTGCATCAGGTGCTCAGGCGATTTCACGCCCGATGCCTGCCCCGGGTGCCAGAACCAGCCATAGCGGTTGTGGCGGGTATCGGCCTCATCGCATATCCACTTGCCATTGCGGCTGTTCCACAAGGGGTAATTGCATGCATAGCCCTGCTCCGAACCGGCCCACGTGGCATCCCCTCGATTAGCCGCACCCCAGATGATGCAGTCCGGCTGCATCTTGCGGATATTCTTCACGACCTGCTCGTAGTTATAATAGTGGTCAGCCTGGCCGATGTTGCGATTCTCGCGGGCGCCGCCGTAGAAACCATCGCCCCCCATGGCGCCATCGAACCAGATTTCAAAAATCGGGCCATACTGGGTCAGCAATTCTTCAATCTGTTTGTAATAGACATCCAGATACCCGGGGCGGCCATACTCGGCGCAATTGCGATCCCAGGGAGACAGATAGGTACCGAAGGGAAAATTGTGTTTCCGGCAGGCATCGGCAAACTCCCGCACCACGTCACCCTTACCGTCCTTCCACGGGGAGCAGGTGATGCTGTACGTGGTGGATTCCGTGGGCCATGTGCAGAAGCCGTCGTGGTGCTTGGCGGTGTATATCATGCCGCTCATGCCGGCATCCTTAAAGGTGCGCACGATGGCATCTGCATCAAAATGAGCGGGATTGAACAACTGGGGCGATTCATCGCCATAACCCCATTCGCGATTAGTGTAAGTATTGAGCCCGAAGTGGACAAAAGCATACCACTCCATGCGCAGCCAGTTCACCTGCTGCTCGGTAGGAACCGGACCATATGGCTCCGGAGCCGGAGCCGCCGACAGGGTGCAACCGAGGAAGCCCAGTGCAAGAAGACATTTTTTTAACATGCGACAAGTTTACCTGATACATCGACTTTTAGCAAGAAAAAAGCACTCATCGCGCTCCTATGGACATGCAATTTTTTTATTGTCACATCTACCACTGCCGTGGTAAACTCCGGCAGAGCCGCATTTTATCGAAACACAGGCCCCCGTTGCATTCAAAAATGTGCAACTCGCGACACTCACAAAAAGAATCAGACATGAACCGCCTTACCGCTTGCATCTGCCTTTCCTTCCTTTCCACGGCCATGGCCGCGAATTATTCCGCCACGGAGCATTTATGGTATACCCAGCCAGCCGGAATTCCCAACACGGCCATGCCCTGGAGCCCCCAGGTTCTCGCCACCGGTAACCTGCCCGGCAAATTGAACAGGGACACCTGGGAAAGCCAGACGCTCCCCGTCGGCAACGGGCGCATCGGCGGCACGGTATACGGCGGCGACCGGCTGGATTGCGTGGTGCTCAATGAAACCAGCCTGTGGACCGGCGGGCCCAATTCCCCCCGCAATGGCGAGGGCTACGCCTATGGTCCCAAAGCCGGGAAAGACGAATTCGGCAGCTACCAGCCCTTCGCCAACCTCTATGTGGGGTACGCCTTCAAAGGCGAAAGCGAAGGCTACAGCCGCGCTCTTGATTTACGCAAGGCCGAAGCCACAGCCGAATTCAACGTGGCCGGAGTGCAGCACCGGAGAACCTGCTTTGCCAGCCGCCCGGATGACGTGCTGGTCTACACCGCAGAGGCAGACCAGCCGGGGGCTCTGACGGCCCGCATTGCCCTGACTCCCTACCACAATGTGGAATACAGCCTGGAAAACGGCAACACCATCATCATGCGCGGCCAGCTGGCCAATGGCGAGGTATTCGAAGGCCGCATGCTCGTACGCACCCGGGGCGGCGCCCTCCGCATGCACCCCGGCAAGGCTCAGGTGCAGGTGAACTACCGCGGCAAGAATGACGCCATGACCCCGCACTTCCCCGCAGACCAGCTCCCCTACGTGGAGGTGAAGAACGCTGATTCGCTGGAAATCCTGGTCAGCCTGGCCACCGACTATAAGCAGAGTTACGAAGATAATTGGAAAGGAGAGGACCCCGCCATCCGCAACAAGCGCGTGCTCAGCGCCGCCGCCGGAAAGACGGCAGAGGACATCCGGCAGGCGCACCTGAAGGATTACACCAGCTATTATGACCGCCTGAGCCTGGACCTGGGCACCACCCCGCAGCTGCTGGCCGAGCTCCCCACCGATGAGCGCCTGCTCAACTACCGCAGCCGTTACTCCATGGGTAAGCAGACCCTCGACCCGGATCTGGAGGAACTCATCTATAACTACGGCCGCTACATTCTCATCTCCAGCTCCCAGCCCGGCAACCTGCCCGCCACGCTGCAAGGCATCTGGAACAACAAGGTACACGCCCCCTGGGCCTGTGATTACCACAATAACATCAACCTCCAGATGTGCTACTGGGGCGCCGAAGTGGCCAACCTGGCGGAGTGTCACCAGCCGCTCATCGACTTCATCCGCAGCATGGAAGCACCGCTGAGCGAAAGCACCCGCCAGCATTTCGGCCAGCACGTCCGCGGCTGGACCACCCGCATCTCCCAGAACCCCTGGGGCGGCGGCGGCTGGATCAAATGGAACCCGCCGGTCAATGCCTGGTATGCCCTGCACATCTGGGACCGCTACCTCTACTCCCAGGACAAGGAATACCTGCGCACCGTTGCCTACCCCCTGCTCAAGAACATCTGCCACTTCTGGGAGGATGAGCTGAAGGAAATCGGAGCACAGGGCAAGGGGCTCAAGACCCGGAAAAACGAAAAGTCGCCCGTGCAGGACCTCACCGTAGCCGAGCATCCCGAGCTGGGCGAAATCAAAGAGGGCTCCCTCGTGTGCCCCATGGGCTGGTCTCACGAATGGGGTCCGCTGGAGGATGGCTGCGCCCACGACCAGCAGCTCATCTGGGAGCTGTTCGATAACACCGTGCGCGCCGCCGGCATCCTGGGTGTGGATGCCGAATGGGCAGCCGGTCTGGCCGCCAAGCGCGACCGCCTGGTGGGCAACCGCATCGGCAAAGGCGGCTACCTGCAGGAATGGATTGTGGACCGTCCCAATATGGTTTCCGGGCAGCGCCATACATCTCACCTCATCGGCGTTTTCCCCGGCACTTCCATCTCCATGGAACGCACGCCGGATTTCGCCAAGGCTGCCATGAAGAGTCTGGAGCTTCGCGGCCTCAGCCAGGACAACCGCCGCAGCTGGACCTGGCCCTGGCGCACCGCCCTCTGGGCGCGTTTCCGCGAGGCTGGCAAGGCCTACAGCATGGTGCAGCACTACATCCACTACAACGTGCTGGACAACCTCTTCGGCAACCACCCGCCCATGCAGATGGATGGCACCTTCGGCATGACCGGCGGCATGAGCGAAATGCTCATCCAGAGCCACGCCGGTGTCATTGAACTGCTCCCGGCCCTGCCCGCAGAATGGGCAAATGGCCACGTGAAAGGCATCCGCGCCCGCGGCAACATCACCGTGGATATGGAATGGAAGGACGGAAAGGTAACACAGTACCAGCTCCGCACCACCAGCCCGAATCCGGCGCCGGTCACCGTCATCGTGAATGGCGAGCGCAGGCAGGTCACCCCGGCGGCGGCAGAATAAGCGCCGGCAATCCCCCCGCTTCCATGAAAGCATGTGGCCCGCTGTGCCACATGCTTTCATTATTTTGGTTGACTCACGCATGCGCGTGTGGCAAGATAGCGGCGTTATGTTAAAAGGAATTTCCCCGGTTGTATCCCCGACCTTGCTTAAAATCCTGGCCGAGATGGGTCATGGTGATGAAATCGTCATCTCCGATGCCCACTTCCCTGCCCACACTTTCTGCGGCACCGTAGTGCGCGCTGATGGTCTGGGGGCCGATACGCTCCTGAAGGGCATCATCCCCCTGTTTGAGCTGGACAGCTACGCCACCCCCGTCATCATGATGGAAGCAGTACCCGGCGATACCCTCGACCCCGCCGTGGAGGCCAAGTACCGCGCTGCCATGGGCTACGAAGGCACCATCGAGCGCGTGGAGCGCTATGCTTTCTACGAGCGCGCCAGGCAGGCCTATGCCTGTGTCATCTCCGGTGAGACCGCCAAGTACGGCAACATCATCCTCAAGAAGGGCGTAACCCCCATCTGCGACTAAATGTACCGCATCTGCAAGAGCATTGAGCTGGAGAGCGGGCACCTGCTCTCCAAGCACCCCGGCAACTGCCAGTTCCCGCACGGCCACACCCGCAGCGTGGAGCTGGTCTTTGCGGCCGAAACGCTCGATGAGCACGAGATGGTCATGGATTTCAAGGCCATCAAGGAGATGATGGGCGGGTTCCTGGAGCAATTTGACCACGCGCTCTGCATGAACACCGCCGACCCGAACTTCGAAAAGTTCCGCGCCATCTACGGCGACCGCATCATCCCCTTCGAGCAGAGCGACCCCACCAGCGAGGCCATGGCCCGCGTGGTCTTCGAACACGCCGCCCAGGCATTGAAAAACGCCCAGGCCGGCCACAGCACCTACCCGGTACGCGACTGTGTGCGCCTGGAGCGCGTCCGCGTCTGGGAAACCAGCAGCAGCTGGGCCGAGTACGAAAGGTAATGCAGATTTCAAAATGCAGAATAAGTAGCGAGGTCGCGGCTTCCGCCGCTCCTGGTAAGAAAAAAGCTCTGAGAATCCTCTCAGAGCTTTTTTTACATTCTCCTGCGCGCAGCGCAGCGAATTTCACAACTTAATCACTATTCATTATTCACTAGTCACTCCTCAGATTCCCAGTTCCTCCTGGATAATCTCGCGGATCTGGGCGTGAACTTCCTCCACGGTGCCATCGGCCTCCACGCGGTGGAGCCAGGGCATCTCCATGGCGGAGTAGATGGCAGCACAGTCGCTCAGGAACTTTTCATTCTCAAACGCATCCTTGCCATTGCCGCGGGCGTGCATACGCTCCTGCGAAAGTTCAATCGGGATATCGAGCCACAGCGCCACATCCGGCACGGTGGCAAAAGCCTCATTCCACTCGCGAATTTCCTCCACATTCGCGCCACTGGCGCCCTGGTAGGCCATCATGGAAAGGTAGTAGCGATCCAGCAGCACCCACTTGCCGGCCTGCAGGGCGGGTTCAATCACCTCGCGCACATGCTCGCGGCGGTCCTGCAACAGGCAGGCAATTTCCTCATCGATGGACAGGCGGTCGCCCGCCAGGGCGGCCTCGCGCACGCGCATGCCCCAAGGGCCGCGTGTCGGCTCAAAGCCGGTCACCACCTCAATGCCGCGGGAGCGCAGATAACGGGCCAGCAATTCCACCTGCGTTGACTTGCCCGTGCCGTCAATGCCTTCAAACACAATCAATGAACCTCTTAGGTGAGGAGAATCAGCTTCCATGGTGAGAGTGACCATATCACAGCGCACACCACGCTGCAAGCCCAAAGTTCTACCGATTCAAAGAAAAACGTGTTCACAGACTGAGGAATAACCGCTTTTGCCTTGCCAGCGGCTCATTCACGTGGCATAATAACACACGTGCCTGCCATCTGCGCCATATTCACCCATTTCAACAGCCGCGAGCGTACGCTCACGTGCCTGAGCCGTCTGGCGCAGCAGACTTGCCGCCCGCAAAACATCGTCATCATCAACAACGGCAGCGCAGATGACCCCACCCTGCCCGATGCGCAGGCTTTCGCAGATGCAAGCTTCCCGGCCGGCACCCTGCACATCCTGCAGATGGAAGCGAACCTGGGCAACGCCGGCGGCTGCGCCCGCGGGCTCGAATACGCCTTCGGCACGCTCAAGGCAGATTTCACCTGGGTGCTGGACGATGATTCCTGGCCCCGCCCCCGCACGCTGGAAAACCTGCTGGCCGTGGAGGTGGATGCAAACACCGTGCGCATGAGCGCGGTCATCGACCCTGCGAGGGAGGATGAACTGAGCTGGCCGCTCACCATCTCCGGCGGCGCGCCCGACCGCTGGAAGAACGCCCTGTGCCGCGCCGATTTACCGGAAGGCAACCTCATCCCCAGCCGCGGTGGCTGGCTGGGCGCCCTCTACCCCCGCGCGGCCTGGCTGAAAGCAGGCCTGCCCACAGAGGCCCTCTTCATCCGCGGCGAAGATGAGGAATACCCCTGGAAAGTGCGTGAGGCCGGGTTCAAATTCATCACGGTGCTGAATTCCGAGCTGGAGCACCCCTCCGCCAGCATACCGCTCATCCACTACCGCATCGCGCACCGTTCCTTCTTCTACGAACCGGGGCTGCATATCTCCCGCCAGTATTACAAGAGCCGCAACTGGGCCTGGCTGCAGCGCCTCCGCGCCCCGCGCAACTATCCCCGCCGCCTCGCAGCCTGCGCTTTCTATATCATCCTTTCGCTCAATGCCATGCTGAAAAGCAACGAGCTCAGCATCCCGCGCATTTACAACCTTTTCCGCGCCCTGCACAACGGATTCTACGGCAAACTCCGCCCGTTCTGATGCACAAAATTTCCAATTATGCGCAAATTTGTCTTTACAAACGGCAAGTTATCGCTATAATCTGCGTCCCGACGCATAAGCTTCTCCAAAATTAACATAACCATATCACCAAATCATCATGAAAGTTCTTTCCTCACTCGCATCCATGAAGCGCCGTCACGCTGATTGCCAGATCGTGAAGCGCAAGGGCACGCTCTACGTGATCTGCAAGAGCAACCCCAAGTTCAAGGCTCGTCAGGGCACGACGGCCGGTACGCGCCTCAGCAAGAAGGGCGTGAAGTAATTTTACCCCATCCCCACAGCTTTTCGTCGGGGATAATTGACAGAGAGAAGACCGGAGTCTGCACAGCCCGGTCTTTTTTCGTGTTCCAGCACCATGAGCCAGACCATCCGCACCCACATCCTCCCCATCGGTGATTTCACCTTCGACAACGGTGAAACCCTGCCCGGCATTGAACTTGCCTACGAGACCTACGGCACGCTGAATGCCGCAAAGAACAACGCCATCCTGCTCTTCCACGCACTCACCGGCAGCCACCATGCCCACGGGCACAACGATTCCCTGCCCGAGGCCGGCGATTTCTGGCAGCCGGAGAACTTCGAAGGCTGGTGGGACCGCATGATCGGCCCCGGCAAACCGCTGGACACGGATAAATACTTCATCATCTGCATCAACTACCTGGGCAGCTGCTACGGCAGCAGCGGCCCCTGCTCCATCGCGCCGGATGGCGAACCCTGGGGCAGCCGCTTCCCCCTGGTGAATGCCAACGACCAGGCCCGCGCCCAGATTCAGGTGCTGGATTACTTCGGCATCGACCGCTTCACGGTGGTGGGCCCCAGCCTGGGCGGCATGCTCTCGCTCTCCCTGGCCACGTTCTACCCCACCCGCATCAAGAATATCATCATCATCGGCGCCGGCTACAAACCCGCCATCGAGCACAAGCTCGATGCCTTTGAGCAGATAATGGCCATCGAGCTCGACCCCGCCTACCGCGAGGGCCGCTACCCGCTCAGCGACCCGCCCCGCCGCGGCCTGGCCCTGGCCCGCATCATCAGTCACAAGCTCTTCGTAAACCAGCGCGGCCTGGAGAAGCGCGCCCGCAAGGGCATTTCGGACCGCAAGGGCATGCTCACCTGGTACTCCCCCCAGCGCAACACGGAAAGCTACATGCTGCACCAGGGCACCAAGTTCGCCAAGCGCTACGATGCCAATGCCTACATCCGCATCATCAACCTCTGGGCGGGCTATGACCTGGCCGCCTTCTCCGGCCTGGGCAGTGTGGATAAAGCCTTCAAGCTCTTTGCAGAGCACGGCATCCGCTTCATGCTCTTCTCCATCAACACGGACTGCTGCTTCACCGCACGGGATATCTCCTGCTTCCACCGCCGACTCCTCAAAAACGGCGTGGATTCCCGCTACAAGTGCATCCACTCCGTCAAGGGGCACGATTCCTTCCTCCTCGAACCCGAGCTCTACGAGGCCGATATCAAGGCCTACCTGAACTAAGTTTTCCGGGCTTCCTCAACGCCCCCCCCCGAATTCACAATTCGCGGAAACAGAGCAATCAGGCACGCGCCATGCCTCACCTGCCCCGAAAAAAAGACATCAATGTATTCGACACGCTGGACGAGCAGTGCGCCGAGCGCCATTTTCTCGGCAAGACACGCGAGGAAATCCACCAGCTGCTGCTGGAGAAATACGTATCCCTGTATGAAGACCTGGCCTGCATGGGCCCGGTGGCTTTTGCCTACTACGCCCCCGCCTGGGAGCAGCTTTTCGGAGCCTTCGCCGATATAGAAGTAACAGACGACGTCGCTGAGTGGACTCTGAGTATCATCTCCATCCGCTGCATCAGCCTGCGTAACGAAACGCCCGAAAGCATAGCAGCCATGCACCACCTGCTGGCCTGTTGCGAGCGCTACTACAACTCCCCGGCCCGCCACAAATACTACGCCGATGAAGCACGGAGCTATGGCTACGCAGAATCCCTCATCGGCACTCCCCCGGGGCTGCAGAAAGACCTGGACAAATGCGCCAGACTGCGCACCGTCCTGAACGGAGAAGCCTGAACAAGCCCCCCAGTTCCCCGGCAAAATCTATTTTATTGCTCCGGCAATTAAAGAATATTGCTTGGACTCAACGACAAATTGATGTTTGTAGCCATCGGGGCACGGGACTTCAGTCCCGAAATCACGGTGCACATAATCGGGACTGAAGTCCCGTGCCCCGACAAAGTTCAGCCCCTCGGTATGAATCATTCCGTGGCATACAATCTGCCGGAGAGCACATAAGGCTTGCTTTTCGCGCACGCGTGCGCTATAGTCGCGCGCGACATGTCCGAACGCAAAAATCCGTATCCTTTCGACGTCTTTGAACCCAAGTGGCAGGCCACCTGGGACGCAGAGAAGACTTTCAAAGTGCTCAACCCCGGCCAGGAGGGTTTTGATGCCGCCAAACCCAAGTGCTATATCCTGGATATGTTCCCCTACCCGAGTGGTGCCGGTCTGCATGTGGGCCACCCGGAGGGCTACACCGCCACCGATATCGTGAGCCGCTACAAGCGCATGAACGGTTACAACGTGCTGCACCCCATGGGCTGGGACTCCTTCGGGCTCCCCGCTGAGCAGTACGCCATCAAGACCGGCCAGCACCCCAGCATCACCACCTACGCCAATATCGACACCTTCCGCCGCCAGCTCAAGATGCTGGGCTTCTCCTACGACTGGGACCGCGAAATTGCCACCACCGACCCCCGCTATGTGCGCTGGACGCAGTGGATTTTCCTGCGCCTCTACAACTCCTACTACAACGAGGAGCTCAAGAAGGCCCGCCCGGTGAGCGAGCTGGAGGAAAAGGGCTGGACCCGCGAACAGATTGACAACGTGCGCCTCGCCTACGTGGCCGAGGGCATGGTGAACTGGTCCCCCGACATGGGCACCGTGCTCGCCAATGAGGAAGCCGAGGAGTGGAAGAGCAAGGGCCACATCGTGGAGCGCCGCAAGCTCCGCCAGTGGATGCTGCGCATCACCGCCTATGCCGAACGCCTTATCGATGAGCTCGAGCCGCTCGACTGGCCGGAGAGCATCAAGCTGCTGCAGCGCAACTGGATTGGCAAATCCACCGGTGCCGAGGTGAACTTCGACTGCCAGGGCAACACCATCACCGTCTACACCACCCGTCCGGATACGCTCTTCGGCGCCACCTACATGGTGCTCTCCCCCGAGCACGACCTCGTGCCGCAGATTACCACGCCTGAGCAGAAGGCCGCCGTGGAGGCCTACCAGGCCGAGTGTGCCGCCAAGAGCGACCTGGAGCGCACCGAGCTCAGCAAGGAGAAGACCGGCGTGTTCACCGGTGCCTATGCCACCAACCCGGTGAACGGCAAGCAGATTCCCATCTGGATTGCAGACTACGTGCTCACCGGCTACGGCACCGGCGCCATCATGGCCGTGCCCGCCCACGACAGCCGCGACTACGAATTCGCCGTGAAATTCGGTCTGCCCATCGTCCAGGTCGTGCAGCCGGACAACGCCGACACCCCCTGGCAGGATTTCTGCGGGTATGACGGCACCATGGTCAACTCCGAGCACTTCAACGGCCTGAGCGTCCCCGAAGCCAAGCAGCAGATGACCGCCTGGCTCGAGGAAAAGGGCTACGGCCACGGCAAGGTGAACTACAAGCTCCGCGACTGGCTCTTCAGCCGCCAGCGCTACTGGGGCGAACCCTTCCCCATCGTCTGGAACAGCCAGGACGGCAACCACTACGCCATCCCCGAAAGCGAGCTGCCCCTCCTGCAACCCGAGATGGAAGACTTCAAGCCCAGCGGCGACCCCCGCGGCCCGCTCGTGAAGGCCACCAGCTGGATTCAGTACTCCGAGAACTTCACCCGCGAGACCAACACCATGCCCCAGTGGGCAGGCTCCTGCTGGTACTACCTGCGCTACCTCGACCCCACCAACGATGAGGCCTTCGTCGACCCCGCCGTGGAGCAGTACTGGATGGGTGGCGGCAACCCCGGCGGTGTGGACCTCTACGTGGGCGGCACCGAGCACGCCGTGCTCCACCTGCTCTATGCCCGCTTCTGGCACAAGGTGCTCTACGACTACGGTCTGGTCACCACCAATGAGCCCTTCAACAAGCTCGTGAACCAGGGCCTCATCCTCGGCGAGGACAGCCAGAAGATGTCCAAGAGCCGCGGCAACGTGGTCAACCCGGATGACATCGTGAAGGCCTACGGCGCGGACTCCCTCCGCATGTACGAAATGTTCATGGGCCCGCTCAAGGAAGTGAAGCCCTGGCAGACCAAGGGTGTGGAAGGCATCAGCCGCTTCCTGGCCCGCGTGTGGCGCCTCGCCATGGTCGAAAACCAGGAAGGCGAATGGGTGCTTGGCACCAAGCTCACCGGCGAGGACTCCGGCGCTGTCACCCCCGTGCGCAAGGAGGTTCACAAGACCATCAAGAAGGTGACCGAGGATATCGAGGCCATGAGCTTCAACACCGGCATCTCCAAGATGATGGAGTGCGTGAACGCCATGACCAGCGCCGATTCCGTCTGCGTGGCCGACTACGTGAGCCTGCTCCATGTGCTCAATCCCTATGCCCCGCACATCACCGAGGAGCTCTACAGCATCCTGCGCAGCAAGTTCACCACCCTGCCCGCCTGCCAGCTCTGCCAGCAGCCCTGGCCCACCTTCAACCCCGAATACCTGGTGGAAAACACCAAGGAAATCGTGGTGCAGGTGAACGGCAAGCTCCGCGACAAGATGACCGTGGCCGCCGATGCTCCCAGGGAGGAACTGGAGGCCACAGCCCTCGCCCTGCCCCGCGTGCAGGAGTTCACCGCCGGCAAGACCGTCCGCAAGGTCATCGTCGTCCCCGGCCGCCTCGTGAACATCGTGGCCAACTAATCCGCCGCCAACCCCTTATCCCCCACCATCCCCCGCCGCTCCCCGGCGGGGGATTTTTTGTCGGAGCACGGGACTTTAATCCCGAAATCACGGTGCACATAATCGGGACTGAAGTCCCGTGCCCCGACAAAGTTCCCCTACAGACATCAATTTATCGCGCACCGCATTCCATCATCCTCACTTCCCGCGGTGCCCCTGGCCTTGACATCCACGCTCCTTTTGCTAAAATGCCCGCACACGCCCATGAGCCAGCTCCCACGCCAAGAAGACATCAACGTATACGACTCACTGGATGAGCGCAGCGCCGTGCGTTCCTTCCTGGGAAAAACGCGCGAGGATATTCTGCAACGCCTGCCCGGGGAATACGAATCGCTCCAGGAGGACCTGGCCTTCATGGGGCCGGTGGCCTTTGCCTACTACGCCCCCGCCTGGGAGGAATTCTGCCGCACCCGCCCCAGCGTCAATCCGGAGGACACTGAGAACATCGTCCGCTGGACCCTGTGTATCATCTCCATCCGCTGCAATGGGCTGGAGGATGAAACACCCGGAAGCATCGCCGCCCTGCGCCGCATGCTCAGCTGGTGCGAATCCTTCTACAACTCGCCCGAAGCACGCGCCTACTTTACCGAGGAAGCCCGCTTCTGGGGCTATGCCGAGCCCCTGCTCCACATGCCCCCCGAGCTGCAGCAGGCCCTCGATGAATGCAGCGGCCTGCGCCGCCTCCTCGGTGAGACCTCGTAACCCGTCCGCTCTATACTTATTCCTCAAAAAAATGGAGTAAATATCATTTTTTACTTTACTCCTATAGGAATTGTATGTATATAACACACATGGGCAGGTATTTTTCTTCATTAATCCTTCTGGGTGCATGCGCAGGGGCTGTAATGGCGGCAGATATCGACAGCACGAGCAACTCAGTTTTCGACCTCTACTTCTTCGGAAACGATGAAGCGGGGATGTTCGGCCGATCAACCGGCGTCGAATGGCTGGACAGTTCCAGGAGGACGAGTGGCCACGTGGCCGACAGTGCCACCTACTACTGGGACGAGCAGCGCAGGCAGGCCATGCTCAACGCGGTCAACACCTGGACCACGGCCATCACCACGCCCTACGACACCACAAAACATGCGCGCAAGCTGCGCATCGGCTTCTTTCTGGACGATGGCTCTACAGAAGGCGGAATCATGGACAGCTCCATGGCCGGTTATGCCGGTACCCAGCTGGTAACCACACAATTTGAACCGGAATATGGCGGCGGCAAGGCCAATATCTACAGCGTGGCCGAATGGGCATGGCGCGATAATAACATAACCTCCGGCTATGCCCCCGACTGGGTGATGGAGGGCGCATACTGGGAAACGGAAATCCTGACCTCAGAGCATAACTCCATCGATATCGCCATCGTGCTCAACCCGGTCATCACCAGCATAGCCACCGATGCGCAGGGAACCACTTCCTCTATCCAGACAGCCCGCACGGCAGACGAACTGCAGTGCATCGCCACCCACGAAATCGGCCACGGCATGGGCATGGATTCATATTTGTACTCGCAGGGGTACGACGCAACCGGCGAGGCAGTGGCGAGGCTCTCCGGCAGTGTCTCCACCTGGGATGGACTCGTTACTCTCGATGGGGAGAACATCGTGACTGTAACAGATGGCACCATCGATGCCGCCTATGCCACCCTGCAGGAATTGCAAGCCGCCGGCTGGGTCTGCAACGGAGACGACCCGACCAACCCTGACAGCTACACCGGCGATGAAATCCAATACGACCCGGCCAGGCGCCTGAGCCTGAACGGCGAGCTGGGCGTGCACATCTCTGCCACCATGCTCGAAGGCGACACCCTGGAGCACCTCGCCTACGGGGATGGCACCAATGTGCTCGGTCCCGGCGGCACCGCCAACACCGCATTCTCCGCAGCTGACCTGCGCGCCCTCCAGATGCTCGGCTGGCAGACGGTAGAGTATGTTCCCGAGCCCGCCACCGCCACGCTTTCCCTGCTGGCCCTGGCCGCTCTGGCAGCACGCCGCCGCTGATTGCTCTGTTCATAAATTGATTCTCAACAGGCACCGCGCTGCGCATGGTGCCTGTTTTTTCTGCGCCTTGCAGTTGAAACTTGACAAGCGGGAGATCGTGTGCGATATTAACCACGCATGGTGAATTCTTCTGAAATAGGTGCAGCCATTCGCGCGCGACGAGTAAAAGAACATGTGACGCTGGAGGAAATGGCGGCACTCACCGGCATTGGCATCAATACGTTGAGCAGGTTAGAGCGTGGCGTAGGCAATACCCAGCTGAATGTTCTGCTCAAGGTACTCGAAACCCTGGGACTGGAGCTTTCACTTCTTCCCAGACGCACAATGTATTAAGAAACCGTCGCCATGAAGGATGAAAGAGCTATCGTTTATGTAAAAGGCACTCCGGCTGCGGTGCTGACCCGGCACACACAGACTGGGGAACGGCACTATGAGCTGCAATACCTGCCCGAATACCTGGTGCACCCCCCCTGCCACACGGTGTGTTACCAGATGCCCCCCAGGCGGGAACCTTATTATGGCGAGCACCTTTTCCCCTTTTTTGAGAGTCTGCTGCCCGAAGGCGAAAATCTGGAGCGCATCTGCCGGGAACTGAAAATCGATGAGCAAGACCGTTTTTCCCAACTGCTCAGACTTGCCAGACACGACACCATTGGCGATGTAACAGTACGGGAGGTAATAACGGAATGAAGCCAGCTTTCACAGAATATACGGCTGCGCAGCAGCAAGCGCTGTTCGATGGGCAGCGGGTCTCCCCCATCCTTCCCTATAGCTACAAGAGAGACATCCTCGCCGGAAGCGGCGCTTCTTCTGCTCCGTCCATTTCAGTATCGGGAGCGCAGCACAAGATGTCGCTTCTTGTCCGGAATGGGCAGCTTCGCTTTGCGGAGCCAGGCGAACAGGGAACTCTCATTCTCAAACCACACCCGGCGCGATTCGCCCTGAACCGGGATATACCTGCCAACGAAGAATTCTGCATGCGGATATGCCGGGGGATTTTCCGGCTTCCCACCGCAGCCTCCGCGCTCTGTTTCTTTCTGGATGGTGCACCAGCTTACCTGACCCGCCGCTTCGATATCCTGCCGGACGGTAGGAAATTGCACATGGAAGACCTTGCCTCCCTTTCAGGTATGCTGGTGCAGGGAAACAGCAATGCCAAATACAATGGCAGCTACGAGCAACTTGCCGGCATCATCGGAAAAGTATCCTCTGCACCGCTCCTGGATTTAAGGTTGTTCTTCCGCATGGTGCTGGTAAACTTCATCTTATGCAATGGGGATGCTCATGCCAAGAACTTCTCCATGCTGGAGGCAGATAGCGGCGCGTGGCGACTTGCTCCGGTCTACGATGTCATGAACACGCGTGTTCATGTTTCTGATACTGCCTTTGCCATGAGCCAGGGCCTGTTTGAGGACGGCAGAACATGCCCCGGAAACCACCTCAGCGATTTCTTCCTCACCTGGGGCGAAACCATTGGCCTGAGCCGCAGAATTGCCCAGCTCGATATCCGGAACATTCTTCAAAGCAGCCCCGGCATCATAAGTGAATTGCCCAACTCACACATGACGCCCAAGGCTCAGCGAGTATTCCGCTATCACATGAAGCAGCGGCTTGACCGTTTTTGAGCGGAAGCAAGATTCACCATAAATGGTGAATCTTGCTTCCTCGTCTGCTGATTATTGCAAAAAGCGGCCCCTTTTCACCATTTGTAAATAATTTAAACAGTACACCAGCAGGTGATAGCGCTTCTTTTTCTTGAAAAACAACACAAGCTTCCGCCTGTTCACGAATCCCCAGATTGATACCTATGGAGCGCATGAGCGATGAAACAATTAGTCCTTCACTTGCTCCTTTGCATTTCCATCAAGCGAATTGGTAGATAAATTGATGTTTGTCGTTGTCGGGGCACGGGACTTCAGTCCCGAAATAACGGTGCTTCCAATCGGGACTGAAGTCCCGTGCTCCGACAGAGTTTCCCCACAAATTCCAATTTATCGAGATTAGTACTCAAACTTTGGGATACGTGTGCTAAAAACTTACCAATTCGTAATTTTGTCGGAACGACAAAGTCCAATTGTTCAAGCACAAAGGGAACATCTTTCTACCCTCCTTTGCTATTGCGTCCCCGCACGAACGCTGCATTCGGCATGCTGTATACTACCACCCGTCGGGCGTATGGGAGAACTTTCCATCGCGCGAGGAATATCCCGCCCCCCCGGCAAAACCTCAATTATTAACACACATTATTCATTCAATATCTATGAAAAAGACACTTATCGCACTCATGGCTCTCGCCGGCGTGGTTTCCGCAGGCACTCCAATAACACTGGAGACCCAGCTGGTCACTCCTGAGGCAACTTATGGCCTTTATTCCCAGTGGAATACAGTCAAGGCCAGTACCAATCTGGTGGAAGCGACCGGGACAACATGGAACGTGGGTGATAACAAAACCCTGACGTTCTACGTAAAATTGGACGATTTGCTCGGGGGTGATTCGCTCACATCTACAGCAACATACGAATTTTCATCTTTCTCATGGCTGGGGCAAGCCAGTGGTAATTGTTCTGGCGGCGGGGATACTCTTACCATCGCGGTTGGAGATCAGTCCATCACTGGTTCTGTGCAGCAATCCTCGAATATTTTCACAACTGCCATTTTCGCTGACGATGCTCCGAACACTCTCACACTTTCTTCCTCTGACATCCTCACAATAACCCTTACCGCAGGTACGGAGACAAATGGTCATGGCGAATCAGTCGAACTTACATTCATGGACACGCCTGGTACAAACAAGCTTCTTGGTTCTGCTTCCAGCTTGAATGCCGATGGAACTATGAACTATTGGCATGAGGACAAAAAGAACACAGATAATGCTTGGCAGACGGGCTGGAAGACCGACGCCCCTGTTGTTAGCATGACTATGACGGTTATTCCCGAGCCCGCCACCGCTACGCTGAGCCTGCTTGCTCTGGCCGGTCTGGCTGCTCGTCGTCGCCGCAAGTAATTGCAGCGAAAGCCTGTTTCATTTCAATCCCGCTTTGTTTCCGAACAGAGCGGGATTTTTCGTGCTGGTTTATCTGCTATACTGGGCTTCTATGGAAGTAGAGAAAGTAGCAGATAGCATGTTGGAAGAATGCGGGCTCGGCAGCATCGATGCCGCCCGGCTTACACTGGAAATGACAGAGAATCTGGGGCAACTGGCACAGGGGAAACCCCGTGCGGAATTGCTTCTGCTTCTCCGTCGCGTTATCCATGCGGGGGTGCAGGCAGTGGAGCGGGAGGAGTATACCGTATCGCTCGAAACGGCGGCCTGGGCCAGTGTAGAGGCACGCCGCGACCGAGTTCGCCCGGTCACTCTACGGGATTTGCGCCACTATATGCGCCGCATTCTGAAGGTTGAGGGGGTGTCCGGGCTGCAGCTGCGCAATATCACCACCGGCATGTGCCGACATATCCTCCAGGAGGCTTTCGGCAGCAGCCGGCACAGCTACGTGAAGGGGCGTGCCATCCTGCATAGCATTTTTGCTTACGGAATACGCCGAGAGTGGTGCGATTCCAATCCCGTGGCCCGCATCGAAGTGCCGCGCGTTGAAGAAAAGCAGATTGTCCCCCTGAGGCCGGATGCGGTGGAGCACCTGCTTGCCTGCGCCAGGGGAAGCGATATGCAGCTTTCGCTCAATCTGTTATTGTTCAGCGGAGTGCGCCCTGCGGAAGTAGCAAGGCTGAAACCTTCGGACTTTTATTGGGAGGAACAGCAGGTAATCATCCGTCCGCGGGCCAGCAAAACGGGAGGCGGCAGAGTGGTCCCGTTACGACTGAATGAGGACTTGCCGGAGGAGCTGCGCATCATTCCCTGCAACTGGAAGCGCCGCTGGCGGCGCTTGCGCCTGACCGCAGGCTTCGTCCATTGGCCCTCCGATGCCTGCCGCCACACCTTTGCCAGTTATCATGCAGCCTATTTCCGCAATCTTCCTGCTTTGCAGCTGGAAATGGGGCACCACAACCTGGACCTGCTCCGCAGTCGCTACATGGCACCTGCCCTTTCCGGTGATGCCCGCCGCTTCTGGGCCTTGGCACGGGAATGAAACAGGTGCTTTGCCCGCGGCAAAGCACCTGTGAGAACTACTGTTTTAACAGCAAGCCGATTACTTGCGGAGACCTTTGGCACGCCTGAGCAATCAGCGACGGCGGAGGCGGGCTGCCAGACCGGCGAGAGCCAGCAGGCTCAGCGTAGCGGTGGCGGGCTCGGGAACCATGCCGGGATAGCTGGTAGCCACCACATTATAGGAATCGTTAGTGAGTAGAGTCAGCGTATCCGTGGTTTGCTGCGTGCCGTTCATGTTGTGGTTGCCGCCAGTGAAGGAAGCAACCAAGGCGTCACCCATGTACAGATCAGCGGCAGCGGCGCCATTGGTACCACCGAGGTACTTGATGGTGTAATCGCCTGCGCTGAGCGTGAAAGCGGTGCCTTCTGCTGTCGTGAAGGTGGACTTATCCTGCGTGCCGGTGGTGACATCATTCGTAAGAATCGTAGTGCTGCTGAGGGAGCCACCACGGTTCAGGGTGAGAGTGTTATCGGCACTCAGAACAAAAGCGTTCACATTGTAGCTGCTGCCATTCACCTGGTAGTAAGCAGCCAGAATGCCGTAATCACCCGTGAGGATGGGAGTATCGGGAATGGTAAAGGTAAGAGTCATCTCCCCTGCATATAGGTTGCCGCCTTTGTCCATGGTGTACTGGCCACCCATGGCCACGCCGGCAAGGGCCATGAGTGCGATTAATGTCTTTTTCATAGATAATGAATGAATTATGTGTTAATAATTGAGGTTTTGCCGGGGGTGCGGGATATTCCTCGCGCGATGGAAAGATCTCTCATACGCCCGATGGGTGGTAGTACCCAGCATGCCGAAGGCTGTGTACAGAAAAATGTTGCGGCCGGAGTGGCTGAAAAAGAAAAAAATTGGTGTTTATGAAGCGTTTTTTGCTATACGTTCTGTTCAAATGAGTTCTTGGTGGCGTTTGCGGGGCAGAAACGGGAGTTTTTGATGCGCATTTTACCCTCTGCGGTGCCGACAGCGCAGAAAGAAAAGGAATTTGTCGTTCCGACAAAAGTACGAAGTACGAGGTGGGAGGTACGAAGTGAAAGTTCCGCGAGCCATGCGGCTCGCCATTTGTTATCAATAGAAAACGCCTGCAGGCGCCAGCCTGCCTGACTTTATACTTCGCACTTCCCA
>JAFSFD010000002.1 GCA_017435365.1 Akkermansia sp.
CGTGATGGGCACGCTGAGCCTGCTGCAGGCCGCCCGCCAACACTGGAACGGCAACTGGGAAGGCAAGCGCTTCTACCACATCTCCACCGATGAGGTATACGGCGCGCTGGAGCTGGACAAGCCTGAGGGTTCCGCCCCCTACGGCAGCGAATTCTTCCTGGAGACTACCAAGTACAACCCGCACAGCCCCTACAGCGCCTCCAAGGCCGGCAGCGACCACTTTGTGCGCGCCTACCACGATACCTACGGCATGCCCACCCTGGTAACCAACTGTTCGAACAACTACGGTCCCTACCAGTTCCCGGAGAAGCTTATTCCCCTCTTTATCAACAATATCCGCCACGGTAAGCCGCTGCCTGTCTACGGCAAAGGCGAGAACGTGCGCGACTGGCTCTATGTGGTGGACCACGCCCGCGCCATCGACGTGATTTTCCACCAGGGCAAGACCGGCGACACCTACAACATCGGCGGTTTCAATGAGTGGAAGAACATCGACATCGTGAAGGTGGTCATCAAGACCGTAGACCGCCTGCTGGGCAACCCTGAAGGCACCAGCGAAAAGCTCATCACCTATGTGACCGACCGCGCCGGCCACGACCTGCGCTACGCCATCGACTCCACCAAGCTCAAGAACGAACTCGGCTGGGAGCCGAGCCTCCAGTTCGAGGAAGGCATCGAAAAGACCGTGCGTTGGTACCTCGACAACCAGGAGTGGATGGATAACATTACCTCCGGTGCCTACGAGAAATACTACGAAGATATGTACAAAGGGCGATGAAATGCATTAAAAAAGCGAAGAAGCTTTTCTGGAAAAAAATCAGCGAGCTGGTCAAGGCTCACGATTGGGATCGGAAAGCAGCAGCGAAAGGCTGGTTCACCCCCAGAGTCATAGTGCGCATGGACGGTGGGCTGGCCTCCCAGATGAATTTCTTTGCGGTAGGCTATGCCGCGGCAAAGAAAGCCGGGCTTCCCCTATACCTGGATGTAACGTGGTTTGAGAAACATGGCAAAGACCTCCAAGGGAACAACAACAGAGGCTTCAACCTTTTCAATGCCTTCCCCGCCATTCGGAAGCAGTACGGCGACAAACTTGTCACACAGAAAGACATATCAACACTCTTCATGCGAGTGTTCAGCGACTCGTATGATGAACGAGGATATACTGATTACTGCCCGGAAGCTTTCACCGACCGTTCCATGTACCTGGATGGCTACTATGCAGATATTCGCTATATCGCCGACGTACAAAATAATTTACGCCAGCTCATGGAATTCGGGCAGGAACTGACTGACGAGGAGAAGGCTCTGCTGAACGCCATACGACAGGATGTCTCCTGCGCCCTTCATATTCGCCGGGGTGATTTCTGCGGCACGATTCACGAAGTCTGCACAGAGCAGTATTATACCAACGCTATTGAGCACATGCAGAGGCTCCATCCGGATGTTGTTTTCTATGTATTCACCAATGATGAGACTTGGTCTGAGGCATTTCTGAAGCGGCTACCGGGAAGCGCCAAGTTCGTAATGCTTAAAAACCGGAAAGAGGGAACTCCTATTACCGATATGCAGCTTATGGCTGAATGCAAACATGCCATTATCTCTAACTCCGGGTTCTCCCATTTCCCGGCTTTCCTTACCTATAGCAAGCAGAAAAACGTCATTATGCCGGAAATATGGTTTAACGGAAAATTGCGGGAACAATCCCGCGACCTTGCATACATGCCGGGGTGGATTCGCCTCCCCATCGAATAATAGATTTATTTCCAACTCGCAGGCCATCGTAAAATCTAAAAATCAATGATTATGAAAGCTGACGGAATATCATTTTGCGTAATATTTTACAATCTTAAACCTTATGTTCAAGAAACGCTGGATTCCATACTTGCGCAGAACAATCTGAAAAACTATGAAGTGCTGCTTGGAGACGATGGGTCCAACGATGGCACGGTCGAACTTTTGCAAGAATATGTAAATCGCTTTCCATCCATTTTCCGACTGTTTCAGATGCCTCGCACATCCGGCGAATGTGATGGTCGCAAAAGAGCTAGTTCCAACAGACTCTGTCTGCTCAGAAATGCCAAATACAAATACGTCTACTTCCTGGATGGCGATGACTTTATGGTAAATGCGGATTTTGCCAGTGATGCCATAGCCTTTCTGGACGCACACCCAAATGTAGTCGGTCACGGCAGCGGTTATCAGGAATTCCTGAACGGCGAGCTGACAGAATTACATCCAGCCAAAAGGCAGTCCGGTTACATTACCCCGGATTCATATCTGCCGAGTTCATATATACATGCCTCTGCATTCGTGTGGCGGAATATACTAAATGAAGGTAAGATTAACCACATGGATAAACACGGGCTTTTCTCAGATGCCGGCATTGTGCTGGCGTACATGCAGGAAGGTCCCATCTACTTTGAGCGGAAAACCTCATTTGCCTATCGACAGATGGAGGCATCCATCTGGACATCCCACACAGACATTGAAAAAGCAGCTGATGCGGCAACGCAGCTCCAACAGTGGTTGCACATGGCTCCCGAGTATTCTAAACTTCTTATTCTCCAAAGTCACCACTCAATCCGCACGTGCTTTAAAAGCAGAAAAAAGCTTCTCAATCTACTCTCGAAATCTATCTATAACAGGTGCTCCCGTACCATAGAAAAAAACAACGACAAGTTCATGTATAACCTCCTGAACTGGCCCTCTATATCACTCAGCTCACAGTTATGGACTACTTTCAGATATCTGCAGTATGAAGCTATCTCGAAAATGGAGCAGTTCAGAATCAAAGCTTCTACTAAAAAGAAGAAGATCAACTAAAAAGCAAGTTCCTGGCTCGACAAACTTATCGTGAGTCGGATTGATACAATGCGCACAATAACCACTTTACCTTGCAATCTGCCATGATCTCCACTCATTCACCCTACCTTGCTGCATTACCCAAATTTCTGGATGCAAGGGGGAATTTGTCTTTCATAGAACAAGGCAGCCACATACCGTTCGATATCGCACGAACCTATTGGATATATGATGTACCCGGTGGCGAAACTCGTGGCGGTCACGCGTTCCGGGAGAATGAGGAGTTTATTGTCGCGCTCTCCGGCAGTTTTGATGTAGTACTCATCAATCCAGCTGGTGAAAAGAAAGTCTGGCATCTGAACAGATCCTACTTCGGGCTCTATGTGCCCAGCGGTTGGTGGCGGGAAATGGAAAACTTCTCTACCAATTCACTCGCACTGGTACTGGCATCTCGCCCGTATGACGAAAGAGATTATATACGCGATTTCAATCTATTCAGGAATCTCAAATGATGAAGAACAGTACAGTCTACGATTGCTCCATTATCGAGCTCGATAAACACCACCATGCAAAAGGAAACATCACTGTAGTGGAAAATGGTGTTTCTGTTCCATTCTGCACGAAACGCGTCTACTATCTTTACGATGTCCCCGGGGGGGAAAGTCGCGGCGGCCACGCTCACAAGGATCTCTACCAGCTCATCGTTGCCGCCAGCGGCAGCTTCAGTGTCACGCTGGATGATGGCAAGGTGAAACGTACCTTCATGCTGAACCGTCCCTACCAGGCTCTCATGGTGGTGCCGGGAATCTGGCGTACGCTGGACGACTTCTCCTCCGGCTCGGTCTGCCTCGTCCTTGCCTCCGAAAAATACAGTGAGGACGACTATATAAGAAACTACAATGATTTTATAACATTTAAAACTATATAAACAAGCTTCTTCTTTTATCCAGAAACTCAATACTACAAGACTATGTCGCAACAATCGAAATCACTAATTATAGAAATTATAAAGCTCTTCGACCCTCTTCGTTCGGTTAAGAGAAAAATTCGCAAAATGAATAACAGAGTAGCACTTTTAGAGAATGACGTTGCTCTCTGCTTGCCCGAAAACAAATACCCCGATTATTTAAAACGCTGGTTTTATAAAACCACGGGCGAATATCTGAATCTTGAGCGTCCCTTAACTTACAATGAAAAAATTCAGTATTTAAAATTGTACGAAAAATCTCCGCTTAAAACGCAAATGGCGGATAAGTATGAAGTACGAAGCTACATAGAAGAAAAAATAGGAAAAGGATATCTTATCCCTCTCATCGGTGTTTATGACAGCTTTGATGATATTGATTTTGATACCCTTCCGAATCAATTTGCACTGAAATGCAACCACGGATCAGGATATAATATCATCTGTAAAGACAAGGCACAATTCGATAAACAAGCTGCAAGAAAGCAAGTAAACGAATGGATGAGCACAAACTATGCATTCCTGTACGGTTTGGAGTTGCAATATGCTGATGTGAAACCTAAAATTGTCATTGAAGAGTTTATCAGCAATAGGAATGGTGAAGATTTAATCGACTACAAGTTCTGGTGTTTCGGAGGAAAGGCTCATTTTGTGCAGTGTTCTTCAAGAAACCAGAAGAGGGTGGAAATGATATTCTACGATAGAGAATGGAACAGACAAGACTTCTACTATGTCAACCAAATTCCATATGACTTTCCCAAACCCGACAATCTGGACGAAATGATAGAATTGGCGGAGCGTTTATCCAAAGGATTCCCACATATTCGTGTGGATTTGTACAGAATGGACGATGGTCACATTTATTTCGGTGAGTTTACGTTTACCTCCCGTTCTGGCATCTGCCCTTGGAAACCAGCCTATGCTAATCGCATGATGGGCGATCTCATTAAGCTTGAAAGAAACGACGGAATTTAAGAAATGCGTATTTAAAAGTTTAATGACACATTTCTTAAGCGAAAATCGATTTTTTACCATTCTCACACCCTTAGTGTGAGAATGGTTGTTAAGCTTACCAAAACAATGGAAGTCGGTAATAGCAAATGCACATTGTATAAAAACAACGTGTAGCCACACTGAAAATCAGCACTCGTAACAGACGATAAAAAATCATATACCTGCCTGAGCTGATATGTTTAGTTGCATCATAAGCCCCTGTTTACAGATACCCTTCTCGCGTTTTCCTCTGCAGACAACCCTTGGTACCTACATGAAGAAATCTTAGTTATAAGCATGAACTCCTCATACATAAAAAGTATATCCCGAGCTTGGATTGAGGTTGATTTAGATGCAATTATTCACAACATGTATCTTGTTCGCCGAGTTCAGCAAGGAACAGCCATCATGCCGATTGTAAAAGCAGAGGCGTACGGTCATGGCTTAGTTGCAATAAGCAAATTACTTGATAGAGAAGACATCGCCTTTCTCGGCGTTGCAAATGTGCTCGAAGCAAAAAAAATCCATGATGCCGGAGTATTGACAAAACCTTTCATTCTTGGAGCAACCTTTCCAGGCGAACGTGAGGAAATTGTAAAAAACGATTGGAGATGCATTATCTCCACATTGGAAGACCTGTCTGATTTTGAGCAAATTTCGAAAAAATACGGCAAAATATTTAACGTACATTTAGCTGTCGACACAGGAATGGGAAGAGAAGGTTTTGCACCTCATGGACTTGGTAACGTTTTAAATAAATTGAATCATTCAACCAACATCAAACTAGAGGGCATAATGACACATTGTCCCGCAGCTGATGTGGACATACAGTATACCGAAAACGAAATACGACTCTTTGAAAAATGCGTAAAACTTGTTGAATGCCATCACACGTTAAAATACAAATCCATAGCATCCTCAGCATGTGCTCTCGGATATAAACTTCAATGTTCGAATCTAGTCAGACTGGGTCTGCTGACATACGGTATTCCACCTATTGATTCCGATTTGTGCAACGAATTGAGACCAACATTGTTTTTTTTCGCGAGAGTGCTAACAGTCCGAGAATTACAAGCCGGCTCAACCATATCATACGGCTGCACCTATAAAGTCTCCAAAAACATGCGGGTAGCAACCTTGGGAGTTGGCTATGCTTGTGGATGGAGCCGACATTTATCCCAAAGTCCGGCAAAGGTGTATATAAATGGCCATTATTGTTCTCTTCTAGGAAGAGTTACTATGGATCAGATTGTGGTGGACGTGACTCATTTACCTTGCGTGAAATCCGGTGACATAGCGGAGCTCATAGGGAAGCATATCACCGTTAATCAACTAGCAGAATGGGCAGGAACAATAGGTTGTGAAATTTATGCACGCCTTGGTTCCAGAGTACCCAGAATCTACAAATCCAATACCCCTCAAGTGATCAACACAAGGAGCGTTTGATGTTGGTTGCCTCATCCAAAGCACTTTACAAATAGCGTTATGATAGTAGTTACCCCGTACGAGCAGAAAAAACAAGAAGAATGGGATGCTTTCATTGAAGTCTCACGAGCGCCGATGTTTATGTTTAATCGAGGCTTTATGGAATATCACGACGACCGTTTCAGTGATGCATCCGTAATGGCGTATGATGACGATAAACTCGTGGCGGTGATGCCGGCAAGCCGCCATGGAGATGAAATTCGTTCTCATGGCGGACTCACATACGGCGGCATAATTGCCGGAGAGAAGATGAAACAGCAGACCATGCTGGAATGTTTCTCTGCCATTCTGGATTATTACAAAGAACAGGGAGTATCCACCCTTGTGTATAAGTCTGTCCCTTACATATACCACACATACCCGAGTCAGGAAGACTTATATGCATTATTTATCAGCAATGCCCAGATGCTCAAAGCAGAACCGTCCAGCACCCTGCTTCTTAGGGCCCCCTTCAAGATGCCTAAAGGAAGAAAGGCCCAAATTTCACGAGCAAAACGGGAGGGGGTTGTAATCAGCGAGTCGGAGGATTTCGATTCATTCATTGCCCTGGAGAATGAAGTCCTCGCGCAGCATCACAATGTTCAAGCTGTGCACAATGCTGAGGAGTTGCAACTTCTTCACAGCAGATTTCCGAATAATATCCGCTGTTTTATGGCAAAGAACAGCGAAGGGAGACTGATAGCAGGAGCCCTTCTGTTTATCTACCCGCAAGTAATACACACTCAATATCTTGCCAGCAATGATGAAGGGCGCTGCATTGGCGCTCTCGACTTAGTTATTTCAGAAATAATGCAAAAATATAAAGAAACCCACACCTACCTTGATTTCGGAATTTCAACTGAGGAGATGGGGCGAGTACTGAACAATGGACTTATTTCTCAGAAGGAAAGCTTTGGAGCCCGAACTTCGATATACCACACGTGGAAAATTAACATTTTATAAATAATAATCTATGAATATTCCCTTTCTCTCACTCAAAGATGTAACCGCCTCTCACGGCGAAGAAATTCAGGCTGCAGTTCGCCGAGTTGTCGAAAGCGGCTGGTACCTGCAAGGCGAAGAAAACGCACGCTTTGAAAAGAACTATGCCGCCTACATCGGTAGCGACCACTGCATCGGCTGTGCCAACGGACTGGATGCGCTCATCTGGATATTCCGCGCCTATCTGGAGCTGGGTATTATGCAGCCGGGCGATGAGGTGATTGTGCCGGCCAACACCTATATAGCCTCCGTCCTGGCCATCACGGAAAACGGGCTCACCCCGGTACTGGTTGAGCCGGATATCAACACCTACCAGCTGGATGGCAGCAAGGTGGAAGCTGCCATCACAGAGCGCACCAGGGCCATCATGATTGTACACCTCTACGGTCAGTGCGCCTACACAGACCAGATTGGCGAGCTCTGCAGCAAGTACAACCTGAAACTGGTGGAAGATAATGCCCAGGCGCATGGCTGCCGCTTCAGGGGCGGTCCCCGCACTGGCAGCATCGGCCATGCGGCAGGTCACAGTTTTTATCCAGGCAAAAACCTGGGAGCACTGGGTGATGGCGGCGCCGTGACTACCAGTGATGCGGAGCTGGCCGGGTGCATTCGGGCGTTAGCAAATTACGGTTCCACGCGCAAGTATGTGTTCAAGTACACCGGCCGCAACAGTCGTCTGGATGAAATTCAGGCAGCAGTGCTGGATGTGAAGCTCAAATACCTGGATGAGGATACAGAAAAACGGCGTGCCGTGGCCCGCTTCTATGTGGAGAATATCAAAAATCCTGCCATCATCCTGCCCCAGGTACCGGATTGGCAGGCACACGTGTTCCACCTCTTCCCCATCCGCTGTGCCCGGCGCGATGAGCTGCAGCAGTACCTGGCAGCCAATGGGGTGCAGACCGTCATCCACTACCCGATTCCCCCGCACAAGCAGGAATGCTACAAGGAATGGAATGACCGGAGTTACCCCATTACTGAAAAAATTCACAACGAAGAGCTTTCTCTACCCATCAGCCCGGTAATGACGGATGAAGAAATGCAAATGGTCGTGCGCACTATCAATCTCTTTGCTTAACCTATGTCGGACAAGCCTCTGATCAGCGTCGTTGTACTAACCTATAACTCGGCTCGATACGTTGAAGCCACGTTAGATAGCATATACAGACAGACATACGATGGCGCTATCGAACTGATAATCGGTGATGACTGCTCAACGGATGACACGGTTTCAGTATGTAAAAAATGGCTCAGTCGAAACAATAATAGATTTGTTCACAGCGAAATCATCAGGCCTTCCGAAAATCAGGGGGTTGTTAGAAATATCAACACTTGTTATAAGGCCTGTTCCGGAGAATGGGTGAAAGACATTGCAGGCGATGACATTCTGCTTCCCCACGCACTTGATACACTGTACCATGAGGCCATTTCTCACAAAGTCTCGTTTGTATATTCAGCACTCCGCACCTTCTCCAATCATGACGATCTGAGCAAAACGGAACAATTGAAATACGTTGCCGGAGGACCGTGTGACAAATATGTAGATCTTGAGTATGTATACAAAAAACCGAGTTTCTGGCTGAATGCACCGACTTTTCTGGTTTCTGCAAAACTCTTAAAAAAAATCGACTACGTACCGGAATTATTCAGAAACATAGAAGACAGGCCTCTGTTTGCCAAAGCGCTTGCCGCCGGTTACAAAATCTGGCACAGTTCTGAAGCAACAGTTCTCTACCGCATTCACGGTGAGTCAATAACCGCGACAATCGAAAGCAGAAGATATGCAGAATGCAACTGGCTGACGTACAAGATCATCTTACGCCCATGCTTCCACTTTTTCCAAGCCATTGATGTGGATTTACGAATGCTGCCTCTCTGGCAGCTTAGCAAACAAGGCAAAAAAGATTTCGTCTACAGGATCTTTCGTCTGTTAACCCAAATTCTCTGGCTTGTGTACCGATTACTGACTTTTGCTCTCACGCTCAGGCCCACCAAGTTGAAACCGAAACGATGAGCATCACGCATATCCAAACATTCCAAGATGATGAATCACCACAACAATTGGATACACGTGGGTAATGATGAATGCATTCTGGACTTGCCCCCCCTCATCGCCAGCAAAGCACCCCAAATACTGTTGAGCATGCAATCCTGAATCACAGCACGATACCACCTCGACACATCAATGAAAAAAGACTATTCCATATCGCTGGATATCATTCGGGTACTGGCCATGGCAGGGGTGCTGCTCGTGCATTTCGAGCAAGCATTCCCTATGGCCGAGTGGATACACGACATCTGCAGCACAGGGAGATATGGGGTGCAGGCCTTCTTTGCGCTGAGTGCCTACCTGGCCTGCGCGTATTTCATGAAGCCTGGAGCCAGCACGCCGGAGTATTACAAGCGGAGAGTTTTGCGCATTCTGCCCACATATTACGCGGCCATAGTGGCCTGCATGGTATATCTTGAATTGATTGAAGGCGGCACCCCGGCAGACCCATGCCACCTGGGCTGGCTGCGTTATTTCCTGGGGCTGCAACTCTGGCTACCCTCGGATAATTTCACCGTGTGGAACAACTGCTGCGCCATGTGGTGCATGAGTGATTTCCTGTTTTTCTACGCAGTGGCGCCACTGGTGTTCAAATACGTGAAAAGTTTCAAAGCGGCACTCATCTTCCTCGCGATCTGCATGGTGGTGGCTATTCTGGTACGCCAGGGTTCCAAACAACTTTCGCGCGAGCTGTTCGATGAAGTGCGACTGTTCTTCAGGTGGAATCCGCTTTACCAGATGCAGTATTTTGCCGTGGGCATCGTCACTTTCTTTGCCCTCCGTGAAAACAAAATCCGCCTGGGCAGCATTATCATAGGCATACTGGCGCTGGCTCACTTCAAATCAGCCATGATGGCAGCCGGTATCACCGAGCTCTGCATTCTCCTGCTGCCGAGCGCAGCCATACAGCTCAAGGGGAAAGCCCTGAACGCGCTCCGGCTCACCTCAAAATACAGCTTCCACATCTACCTGACGCACCTCCTGGCCCTCCGCGCAGCCGGGGCTGCTGCCCTGCTCTGGTGGGCAGAAAACAGCCCCGGGTTCTATGCTGCAAAACTGGCGGGGGCACTGTTCCTTTGCGTAGTGCTGACCTGTATTCTTGAATTGGCGCAGCGGTGGTGCAATGCTGCATTCCGGAGAAAAGTGCGCTCTTAATCCCACCGGCCTCAATTATTGGCCCGGCCATTGTCAGATGACCTGTGCTTGACGCAGTCACTGCCGACGGGGGGGCAGCCATGGCACTGCACGGCATTCCACACTGCCGAACGAGTATTGCCGGTGCGGACAATAAGCCCACGAGACTTCAGTTCCTCCAGACGATACGCCAAGGTGCGACGGCCTACATCCAAATCGTTGAGCATTTGTGAGAATGTGACGTTCTTTCGGTCGTTGATGTAACGCAAGATACTCTCCTGGCCTGAATCCGCCCTGTATAAACGTGGGGCAGGCCCGCTTCGCGGAATGAATCGAAAATTAGTGCATTTTCGCCAAGCTTTTTGTGCAATAAATGCACTTATCTGCACTAATTGCACTTATTTGCACCAAATACGACAAGCAAAATGCTTGATGTGGGGTGGCTGGTCGGTTAGAATAGGTAAGCACCCGGATATGGCAGAAAAGCCCGCACTCAGCCCGATGATGGACCAGTACCTGCGCATGAAGCAGTCACTGCCGGGGGATGTGTGGTTGTTTTTCCGCCTGGGGGATTTCTACGAAATGTTCTTCGAGGATGCGGTGGAATGCTCTGCCGCGCTGGGTCTCACGCTCACAAAGCGGCAGACCATCCCGATGTGCGGGGTGCCCTACCACGCGGCAGAGGGCTACATAGGCCAGGCGGTGAAGCTGGGCAAGCGCATCGCCATTGCAGAGCAGATGGCCACGCCGGTGCCGGGCAAGCTGGTGCCGCGCGAAATCACCCGCATCATCTCTGCCGGCACGCTGGCCGATATGGCCTTGCTGGATGCCGGGGAGCACAACTACATCGCGGCCTGCTACCACGAGAAGAACGCCTGGGGCCTGGCCTGTGCGGACCACACCACGGGCGAGTTCACGGTGGCTGATTACCCGAGCCTGGAAGCGCTGAGCGAGGAAGTGGCCCGCATCCGCCCGCGCGAGCTGCTCATCAGCCAGGAGCAGGCGGAGGATTTCCCCGGCGTGCCCGTCACGCTGATGTATGATGGCTACACCTTCCTGCCGGGGCTGGCAGATACCTTCCTGAAATCGCACTTCCGGGTGCACTCCCTGGAGGGCTTCGGCTGCGCCCACCTGGGGCCGGCACTGGGGGCTGCCACGGCTATCCTGCACTACCTGAAGCACCAGCTGCGCCGCCAGACCGACCACCTGCGCACCCTTTCCCTACGCGCCACGGAGAACGCCGTACTCATCGATTCCGCCAGCCGCCGCAATCTGGACCTGGTGGAGGCCCGCGGCGGCCACAAGAACACCTTGCTGGGCACGCTGGACCGCACCAGCACCCCCATGGGCGCGCGCAAGCTGCGCGACTGGATACTGCACCCCACCTGCTGCATGGAGGAACTGCTGCGCCGCCAGAACCTCATCGCCGGGTTCCTGAAAGAGCCCTTCCTCATGTCGGAGCTGCGCAATTCCTTCAAGGGGGTGCGAGATACGGAGCGCCTGGTCTCCCGCCTGTCGCAGGGGGCGGGCAACGCGCGCGACCTGCTGGCGCTGGGCACGTCCCTCTCCCACCTGCCGGCCATCGTGGAGGACCTGGCCGCCCTGCAGCAGCATGAGCCGCTCTTCTCCCCGCTGCTGGAGCGCCTCGGCAATTTCGAGGAACTCACCGCGCTGCTCACCTCTGCCGTGGTGGACGAGCCGCCCGTCACCATCAAGGAAGGCGGCATGATGCGCGATGGCTACAACGAGCAGCTGGATGAACTGCGCGCCGCTTCGCGCGAAGGCAAGAACTGGCTGGCCGACCTGGAGGCACGCGAACGCGCCGCCACCGGCATCGATTCCCTTAAAATCCGTTACAACAACGTATTCGGCTACTACATCGAGGTGACCAAGGCGAATTTCTCCAAGGTGCCCACGGACCGTTACGTGCGCAAGCAGACCCTGGCGAATGCCGAGCGCTTCGTGACCGATGAGCTCAAGAAGATGGAAGGCACCATCCTAGGGGCGGATGAACGCGCCCGCCAGCTGGAATACGAGCTTTTCTGCCAGCTGCGCGAACAGGTGGCCCGTTTCATCGACCGCATCCAGAGCACCTCCGAGGCCCTGGCAGAGGTAGACGTGCTGCTCTCCCTGGCGGAAATTGCCCAGCACCACCGCTACTGCCGCCCCTGCCTGGATATGAGCCGCGACCTGCACATCGTCAATGGCCGCCACCCGGTCATCGAACAGGTGCAGACCGATTCCGCCTTTGTGCCGAATGATACGGAAATCGAGGCGGAAAACCAGCGCGTACTCATCCTCACCGGCCCGAACATGGCCGGCAAGAGCACCTACATCCGCCAGGTGGCGCTCATCACCCTCATGGCGCAGATTGGCTCCTACGTGCCGGCAGATTCCGCCCGCATCGGCCTGGTGGACCGCATTTTCTGCCGCGTGGGCGCCAGCGATGACATTGCCCGCGGGCAGTCCACCTTCATGGTGGAAATGAGCGAGACCGCCCTCATCCTGAACAACGCCACCGACCGCTCCCTGGTCATTCTGGACGAAATCGGCCGCGGCACCGCCACCTTCGATGGCCTTTCCATCGCCTGGGCGGTGGCCGAGCACCTGCACGACGTGCTGGGCTCCCGCACCCTCTTTGCCACCCACTACCATGAGATGGTAGACCTGGAGCACACCCACACCGGCGTGAGCAACTGGCATGTGGAAGTGCGCGAGTGGAAGGATGAAATCGTCTTCCTCCGCAAGGTGCTCCCCGGCCCGGCGGATAAATCATACGGTATCCAGGTGGCACGCCTTGCCGGCCTGCCCGCCCCCATCATCGACCGCGCCAAGCAGATTCTCACCCACCTGGAGATGAGCTCCGCCGCCCGCGAACCCCGCTCCGCCCGCCGCAAGCGCGCCCGCGAAACCGGCCTTCCCTGCGCCGAGGAACCGGATGTGGCCCAGATGGACATGTTCAGCATGCTGGATGAAGGCATCTGACCCCGCAGCCTGCCCGATAAATTGATGTTTGTCCCGTGCCCCGACAGAGTTCCCCCACGAATTCTCATTTATAGCGTTCAACACTCAGATTTTGGAATACGCAAGGTGCAAAATATGCGGCGAATTTCAAAAATGAGCTTGACTTAGCGGGGCTCTGGCATATACTTAAAGAGTCATTTAGCTAACGTATGAAAACTCTTCCCCTCTTCGCTCTCCTCGTAATGGCAGTTGCGACCGTGCAGGCCGCTCCCGTTGTGCAGACTAAGGATCTCTCGGAGGACACCCTCAAGAGCATTGCCACCGACCGCCAGAAAGCCAGCATCGACCGCTACAACAAGGCTGTTGCCCGCGCAGAAAAGAACCGCGAGAAAGCCATTAAGGAGGCCCAGAAGCTCACCCGCGACAACGATGCCGGCATGAAGAAAACCATCCAGCACCGCCGGCTGAACACCATGCTGCCCCCCTGCGAGCGCACCCCTGAGGCCCCCCGCGAACCGCGCGACCTCAACATCCGCTACTGATTCAGCATTCGTCTTTTCCTTTTTCCCCGGCAGGAAACGCCCCGCGTTTCCTGCTTTTTTTCGGCTCCGGCTGCAAATCCAGGTGAGAAACTCTGAAAAACACACTTAATTGATGCTTGTCGTTGTCGGGGCACGGGACTTCAGTCCCGAAATAACGGTGCTTCCAATCGGGACTGAAGTCCCGTGCTCCGACAGAGTTCCCCCACAAATTCCCATTTATCGAGCAGATGGGAGATTCATCCGAAATGGGGCTGATAGTTCTATTTCATGCAAAATCTTTAGGACACATGAGCTTTTTCACGGGCAGATGCCGCTTTATGCTTGATAAAAGTGGGTTTTGTGCGATAATGAGTCTGAATTAAACTCATCTTATGGCAGACGAAGAAGAGGATTTTTACAAAGAGCCGACCCGGAAGGAATGGGCCGGGTTCTGGACGCTGGTAGCAGTCCAGGCACAGAATGCCTTTAATGAGAAAGCGGTGCAGTTCCTGCTCATTCCGCTGGGGGTATGGCTCTGGGGTGCGGATGGCAGCACGCTGGAATACATTCTGGGTGCTATTTTCGTGCTGCCGTACATTCTGTTCTCCCCGCTGGTGGGGTGGCTGTCTGACTGTTTCTGCAAGACCCGCATCGTGCAGGTGATGAGCGTCATCCAGATATTCATCATGAGCTGCATGCTGTTCTGCTTCTACCAGCACGACATGTACGCCGCCATTCTCTGGTTTGCAATTTTTGCCACACAGGCCACTATCCTTTCACCGGCCAAAAAGGGCATTGTGAAGGATTTGCTGGGTTCCAAATACATCGGGTTCGGCTCCGGCATCATTGAAATGAGCCTGGTATTCGTGCTGCTGGCGGCGCAGATTGGCGTGTTCTTCTGGTTCTCCTACCTGCTGACCTCATATGAAGCGCAGAACTCCCCCACGTATGATGCCGAGCAGCTCGCCGGCTGGGATTCCGTCATCCTGCCCACCTGGATTTTCATCGGGCTGGCGTGTCTGGTATGCGCAGCATCCTTCCTGGTGCCGCGCTATCCGGCCAAGAAAGCGCGTCCGTTCAGCTGGAGCCTGTTCTACGAGCACTTCGGGCAGATTAAGTACCTGTGGCAGGACCGCCTGCTGCGGCTCAGTGAGCTGGGAATTGCGTATTTCTGGTGTCTGGCCGGCTCCCTGTTCCTCATTCTGATTCAGATAGCCAAGAGCATGCAGGCGGCAGACCCGAGTGTGGACTTCTCTCTGCAGTGCGGTATTCTGATGGCCTGGATGACCGGCGGCGTGGTATTCGGCGGGGCGGTGGCCTCGCAGCTCTGCAAGGGCAAGAATGAGCTGGGGCTTATTCCCTTCGGGGCCATCGGCATCACCCTCTGCACGCTGCTGCTGACCTTCTTTGATGTCAACACCTACACCAGCAACACCCTGCTGGCCCTTACCGGAGCATTCGGCGCAGCCTACCTGGTGCCGCTCAACGCCTTCCTGCAGGACAACTGCGACCCCAACAACCGCGGCAACATCATTGCCGCCGGCAACCTCATCGATAACCTGATGGGGCTGGTAGCCGTGGCGCTCATGTGGGTGATGTATGAAATTTTCGGGGCGAGCCCGCAGCAGCAGTTCTTTGTGCTGTTCCTGATGAGCTTCTTCATCCTCATCTGCTCGCTGCGCCTGATTCCCCAGGAGTTCATCCGCATGATCGGCATCTGGTGCCTGCAGCTGGTCTACCGCCCGCGCACCATCAACCTGGAGCGCCTGCCCATGCGCGGCGGTGCGCTGCTGGTGGTGAACCACGTGACATACGCTGATGCGCTTTTCCTCACGATGGTGTGCCCGCGGCCGGTGCGCTTCATCGTGGCAGAGGAATTCATGGCCATGCGCCTGCTGGGCTGGGCGCTGGAAATCTTCAACTCGCTGCCCATTTCCTCCCGCAACCCGCGCGAGGCCATCGTGAAGGCGGCCAAAGCCATTGAGAACGGAGATATCATCTGCATCTTCCCGGAGGGGCAGCTCACGCGCAGCGGGTGCCTCACCCCCATCCGCCGCGGCATGGAAATGATAGCCCGCCGGGCCAAGGCCCCCATCATTCCGGTGTATATGGACGGGCTCTGGGGGAGCATCTTCTCCTTCTCCCGCAACCGATTCTTCACCAAGCTGCCCAAGACGCTGAACTACAATTTCACCGTAGCATTCGGGGCGCCGCTTGACCCGGAAACCTTCAACAGCCGCATCGTGCTGCGCTCGTTCCGCGAGCTTTCGGCCACCTGCCTGGAAACGGCAGATGACATCAGCCGCGAAGGGCTCATCCGCATGCTGGAGGAACGAGGCCACAAATCGCTCGTATTCTTCCCGGGCGGCTCGCTCACAGCCATCCAGATTGCAGCGGCGCTCATCAGCCGCCAGGCAGATACGCAGTTCCCGCCGCTGGCGCGCAAATGGCTGCAGCTCCTCATCGACGGGACGGAGGACCTGCTCGCCCTGCACCGCTACTGGCTGAACACCTGCCAGGTGCGCCGGGTGAACGCCCTGAAGGAAGGGCGCCACCACCTGCTCACCACCGTGGGGCACGGTGAGCCGCAGGAGCTGGTGCTGGCCGTGCTCTGGCCGCTCATCACCCGCACGCCGGTGCATCTGATTGAGAACCCGCAGGAGACCCTGAGCTCCACCATCTCGCAGATAGTGGGTGGTGCGCACATGCGGCGCATCCTGCTCACCACGATTCCGCCGCGGCAGATTCCCTTCTATGATTTCAGCGGCGGCCCGGCCATCTCAACCCCGAACATGCGCTGGCGCCCCTGCCTGTGCACCTCCATGGGCAATATCATCTCTATGAGCATGTGCCACAGTGTATTCAAGATGAGCGACGGCACCATCCAGCTTGGCGTGCGGCCGCGCACCCGCGGGCTTCTCCTGCCCGGGTACCGCGTCGCAGCATCTGCTGAAGGCTCCAATGCAATCATCAGCGCCCCCTCTCTGCGAACGGAATACACCCTGCCCTCTCACATTTATCTGGATGAAAGCGGCTTCCTCGCAGAACTTTCATAAGCGTCTCAATCCTATAACGTTCTCAACAACACCATGGCGCACAAAAGAAGAGAAGTCCCCAAATTAATTGTCCGGCAGAATGCATTCAGCCGTTTTTTGAAGAAAAATTTCGGTTACACAGACGTCCGGCAATACACAGAGCCCAAGAAGTTCTCCAGCCGTCTCAACTCCATCTTCCTGGCAAAAGACCGCGATGGCAAGGACATATTCATCAAGGCCTGCCGCTATGGCGATATGAGTGAAAACGAATATCTCTGCACCAAGGCACTCTGGGAGCAGGCCCCGGAGAACTTTGCCAGGCCGCTGGCCTACCACGCCGGCAAAAAGCATGCATTCTGCAGCACCGAATACTGCCCGGGCAAGGATTTGAGAACATTGATTGAGCTGGAAGGTGGGGCATCCCTCTCCGCAGAGCAGAAGGCTCAGATTGTTGAAGACTTGTACAGCATATTCCAGGCGCTGCAGCGCACCGAGATTGTACACTGCGATTTCGCCCTGAAAAACATGCTGCTGCACAATGGTCGCGTCATTCTCATCGATTGCCAGTTATCGGCCAGGAGAGGGAATACAAAACGCATATCATTCTTCAGCAATATTCTGAAGCTTTGCCTCTACAAATGGCTGTCTGCCGTGAACGCAGATGTGCTGACATGGGAGGACACCCAGGGGGTACTGTACTGTATTCAAGCGGTAGGGACCGATGATACCCACCGCGAGCGATTTGACGCCATCTGCGAAGAAGTCAAAGCGAGCATCGGCAAGCTCCAGTACGTTATGCCCTATCCCAGCCTGGAGGAACTGAACCACTGCATCAAGGTGAGTTACCTGCGCAGTCTGTTCCACCCCAAATCCAAGCTCCGGTCGCGCTACCGCCATGTAACAGAGATGCTCAAGTACATGAAAGAGCACCACCCCGGCATAATCGGCGACAAGAAAAACGACTGATTTCCCACCAAAAGCCCCGGCCACGGGGCTTTTGAGGTTTTTCTCGTTACAGTTCACGCCCGAACACGCCGGAGGAGCGGCCGCTCAATTCCAGGGCTGCGAGGCGGGCGGGGGGCAGCACGCTGCGGGGCAGCGGGTCGTAGTGCATGCGGTCGCGGAAGTAGTCCACCGCGCTCTGGGAAATGGCAAAGATGCGGGTAAAGCCCAGCTCACGCGCCTTATTCTCCACAAAGCGGCACATGGCCTTGCCATAGCCCCTGCCCTCATAATTCTTCTTGATAAACAGGCAGCCGAGCTCGGCGCAGCCCTCCTGCGGGTAGGGATAGAGCGCCACGCAGCCCACGATGGTGGAGTCCAGCGTGTAGACATAGTAGCTCTGCAGGTTCTCGCAGATGGTCTCGTAGTTGCGATGCACAAGCTTGGCATCGGCCATGCTGCGGGCAATCATGGAAAGCAGCTCCGGGATATCCTCCTCGCGCAAGGGGCGTATCTCGCGGTATGAGTCGGTATGCACCATGGTGCCCACACCTTCCTCTGAAAAGAGCTCATCAAGCAGCACGCCGCGGCGGCGGCCATCCAGCAGGTGCACGCGGGGAATCCCCAGGCGGCACACCTCTGCCGCGCGCTGCAACTGCTCCGGGTGCGTGCATTCGGGCAGGCACTGAGCCACCTCGCTCTCCGGCACGGCAAAGATAGGCTGGCCCTCTCGTGTGGGCACCTCTCCCTCCAGCAGGCAGATGTATTTGGAAGCGCCCAGTTGCTGCGCCAGCTGCACGCTGAAGGCATCAAAATGCCCGGCTGCGCCGGAGGCCACAATGGCCACCTGGCGGCGCTCCACAATCTCCTGCACGCGCGCCACTGCCGCAGGACCGTCTGAAAGCGGCATCTCCGCCACGGCGGTGTGCATCTCGCACTCGCCGGCGCGGTGAGCCAGGCCAGAGGCATCCGCCCCCTCGGCCACCAGCACCAGGCGCACGCCCACCTCATGCAGCGCATCGGCATCCAGCAGGGTATCCACCAGCTCTTCAGCCTTCAGAAGCCCTGCCGCCACATGCACCACAAACAGGCGGCCGCAGAAATAAGGCACATACTCCAGTGCAGAACGGACATTCATAGAGTGTGAGTGTCAGATTTCAGGAATATGCGCCTTGCCTGGCATCAGGATTTTTCCTCGTCCTTGCCGGAGAAGAACTGCGGCACGTAGCCGGAGTCCACGGAGCCCACGGTCAGGCCGTCCGCCTCATCAGCGAGGGGCATATCACCGGTATTCTTCACGATGTAGGCCTCCTTGCTGGCAGAGGGCTTGAGCTTGAAGCTCACCTTCTTTTTGGGCAGGGTAATCTTCTTCTCGCTGAAGGGCACGGCCTGGTCCAGCGCACCACTCACGGATTCGCCGTACATCTCCGGCATGGGGGCGGCGGGCATCTCCGGCTCGGTCAGGGCGGGTTCCTCCACCTCATCCAGCGTGGGCAGCGGGGCGGGCTCCAGCCCGGCGGCGCGCTGGCGCTCGTGAATCATCTGCAGCTGCTCGCGCAGGGCGGAAAGCAGGTCGCCATTGCCCAGGATATCGGTCACATCCGAATCCTCCTCCTCTGCGCTGCTGGTGGGCAGGCTGGCCAGGAAGTCCTCGAAGGCGGAAAGGTTCGTGGTGCTGCGGAACATGCCGTTGAGAATCTCGTAGTCGATGTTCTGCATGAGGCTCTCGAAGATGGAGTAGGCCTCGCGCTTGTATTCCACGAGCGGGTCGCGCTGGCCCTGGGCGCGCAGGCGCACACCCTCGCGCAGGGCATCCATATCCGTGAGGTGCTTCTGCCACAGCTTGTCGATGGCCTGGAGCATGATGGAGCGCTCCATCTGGTCGATGCGGTCGGGGCGCTCACCGGCCACCTTCTTCTCGTACATCTCCTTCACGCGGGACACGATGTGCTCTGCCACTTCCTCCGGGGTCTTGCCCTGCAGGTCGGATTCCTTCTCGCTCCACCCCATGGGGAAGGTGGAGTTGATCCACTGCAGCAGGTCGGTGTAGCGGTAGGAGCCGGTCTCGTCCTCGTTCAGGTAGAGCTCGCACTTGTTGTGGGTACCGTTTACCAGGCACTCGTAGAGCATCTCGCGCGGGTCTTCGCACAGCAGGGCATCATTGCGCATGGAGTACACGATCATACGCTGCTGGTTCATCACGTCATCGTAGTCCAGCACGTGCTTGCGCCACATGTAGTTGCGCTGCTCCACGCGCTTCTGGGCACCTTCGATGATGCGGTTCATGAGCGTGTTCTCCACGGCCTCACCCTCCTGCATGCCGAAGCGGTCCATCATCTTGGTCATGCGCTCGCTGCCGCCGAAATTGCGCATCAGGTCGTCCTCGAAGGAGAGGAAGAACTGGGAGCCGCCGGGGTCACCCTGGCGGGAGCAGCGGCCGCGCAGCTGGCGGTCGATGCGGCGGGATTCGTAGCGCTCCGTGCCCAGCACGAAAAGGCCACCCAGCTCCGCCACGCCCTCGCCCAGCTTGATATCGGTGCCACGGCCGGCCATGTTGGTGGAAACGGTCACGGCACCACGCTGGCCGGCGCGGGCCACAATCTCAGCTTCACGCTGGTGGTTCTTGGCGTTCAGCACCTCGTGCGGCACCTTGGCAAAACTCAGCATGCGGGAAAGCGTCTCGGAGGCTTCCACGCTGGCGGTACCCACCAGCACGGGCTGCCCCTTCTTGTGCAGCTCCACAATCTTGGCCACCACGGCGTTGAACTTCTCGCGGCGGCTGCGGAAGATGAGGTCGTTCTGGTCCTCGCGGATGCAGGGACGGTTCGTGGGGATGGGCAGCACGTCCAGCTTGTAGATATCGTGGAACTCGGCGGCCTCCGTCTCAGCGGTGCCGGTCATGCCGGCCAGGCGGCTGTACAGGCGGAAGTAGTTCTGGATGGTGATGGTGGCGTAGGTCATGTTCTCGGCCTCCACCTCCACGCCTTCCTTGGCTTCCACGGCCTGGTGCAGGCCTTCGCTCCAGCGGCGCCCCGGCATCTCGCGGCCGGTGTTCTGGTCGATGATGACAATCTTGTTATCCTTCACCACGTACTCCACGTCCTTTTCGTAGATGGTGTAGGCCTTCAGCAGCTGGCTGGTGGTGTGCAGGCGCACGCCGGTCTCATCCAGGCGCTTCATGAGGGCGGTCTTGCGGGCTTCCTTCTCGCGCTCGCTCAGCTTCTCATCCTCATCGATATTCACGAACTCGGTGCCGATATCCGGCAGCACGAAGTTCTCCGGGTGCCCGGGGCTGATGACCTCGCGGCCCATTTCCATGAGGTCGGCATCGTGGGTCTTCTCATCGATGGTGTAGTAAAGCTCCTCCTTCAGCTTGAAGAGCTCAATCTTGCGGGGATCCTGATAGAGGAAGAGCTCGTACTTCTCGACCATGCGGCGGTAGTCCGGGTCCTGCTGGGAGCGCATGAAGGCGCGGTTGCGCGGCTGACCCAGCTTCACCTTGAACAGGCAGCGCCCGGCGCGCTCGGTATCACCGGCCTTGGCGTACTCGATAGCCTTTTCCATGAGGCCGTTGCAGAGCTCCACCTGCTTGCGCACCACCTTCTCGATGAGCGGCTTGAGGGTATCATACTGCTGCTCGTGCTCGATGACGGCGGGGCCGGAAATGATAAGCGGCGTGCGCGCCTCGTCGATGAGGATGGAGTCCACCTCGTCGATAATGGCGAAGTAGTGACCGCGCTGCACCTGGGCATCCTTGCTGGAGGCCATGCCGTTGTCGCGCAGGTAGTCGAAACCGAACTCGGAGTTGGTGCCGTAGGTGATATCCTGGGCATACTGGCGGCGGCGCAGGTCGCTGGGCATCATGCTCTGGATGCAACCCACGGTGAGCCCCAGGAAGGAGAAGAGCGCACCCATCCACATGGAGTCGCGGCGGGCCAGGTAATCGTTCACCGTGACCACGTGCACACCCATGCCGGTGAGGGCGTTCAGATATACCGGCAGCGTAGCCACCAGGGTCTTACCCTCACCCGTAGCCATTTCCGCAATGAAACCGCGGTGCAGCGAAATACCGCCGATGAGCTGCACATCGAAATGAACCATATCCCACTTGATGGGGGTGCCGCACACATCCACCGTCTGCCCGCAGAGGAGGCGCGCACCGCACTTCACCACGGCAAATGCCTCGGGCAGAATCATTTCCAGATACTTGGCACGCAGCTTGGCAAACTTCGGCTCCACCTCAGCCAAGGCCTTCTTAGCGGCCTCGATGGATTCCACCGTGGCCTCCACACGGGGCAGCTTGGGGAACTCCGGGGCCAGGGATTCAAAGCGGGCATTCAACTGGTCGGCGTAGCCCTGCAGCTGCTCGGGGGAAGAAGCCAGCACCACACCGCGGGTGGGCAGGTCCATGGGGGTGAAGCGGTGCAGGTGTGCCTGCCACTCGCGGGTCTTGCCCAGCAGGAAATCGCGGTCCTTCTCCGCCCAGGATTTTTCCAGGTCCAGGATGCGGCGCACCACCGGTTTCAACTTGCGCACTTCGCGCTGGTTCTTGGAACCCACGATTTTATTCAGAATCCACTTAATCATATTGAAAAACTTTCAGAAAATATCAGATGACACTACGCGACACGCCCGCGCACGCGGCATGCGGTGCGCGATTGTATCACAAGCCCCGGTCATTTGCAAGCCCGCGTCAACCCCACAAACGGAATATGACGCAGCCACACATTTACCACGAGCAGAGCAATGGGAAAGAAGCGTTCAGATAGAGCATTATCATGCTTATTCGCGGAGCAATTCCACAGGTACATTATTCGGGTGTTTGCGAACATCATCCGTTACAAAATCACCAATCCGCAAGGGAACCGAAGACTCCACTCCGCATAATTTCAGAACCGTTGCATACACCTGTCCATGCACCAATGGTTTATCCCGCACCGCTTCCATCTCTGCCACGAGCTCAGGATGCCGCCGGCGATATTCATCAGAAAACCATACAAAAGCCGCAGGCTGGCGAAGCAGTACGTTATGCGGGTCACCATGCATCAGCTTCCCTCCTTCGAACAGCAGTTGCCCATGATCAGATACATACAGCATCACAGCATTGCGATTTCTCACACCATCTATAATTCCTGCCAGAAATTTATCTACGCTTACGATGCAATTATCATAGTCATTTATAAGAATCTCCTTTTTATTGTCGGGCAAGCTTGCCATCCAGTTCAGATTACACGGCTTGAACGTGTCATACTCATCCTCATTCACATAAGGGAAATGGCCGGTACCATTTTCCACGACTATCAGTTGCCGTTCTGCACCACAATTCTGAATATCATCCACAATCGTCTTGCATACAGACATAATAGGGGCACGGCACTTATTGCAAGAACTCATATACTGCCCCAAAAGCACATGGAAGAGCTTACTATCCGTTATATTTTCAGTATTTTCAGAATACAGGTGTCCCTCAAATCCGTGTTTCTTCAATATACCTGCAAATGAAGTAAGCCCGGGGATATCACCAGGACGAACCATACCGGACAACATAGCCGCAATGCTATCATATGTGGAGGCGGCATAGGAGTACATGCGGGTATAGAAAACCGCCCCCGGTTCAGCACCAATTTCCGGCATAGTGTTGCGCGCATACCCACCGGCAGGCACATGATCTGCCCGGATACTTTCACCGAAAACCATAATAAACACCAAATCCTCCCCGTTTCGACAATCGACAGAATGGTAACGAGTCGCATCGTCCATAACAATGTCGCGGAAATACGCTCCCAATCCATGATATATGGCAGTCAGATTGCTATATGGGCTCTGCCACCGCTGCACAGCGATGCCATAATGCCCGTTAACGAAAAGTTCATGAGTATTACGAAGCGTGTTGTCTGACAATTTCTGATACATGCCATGCCGTTTTCCGATTGTCACCTCAGGGATTGAATAAACAACACCCCACAAAACTGCGATTCCCCCGACCCAGCAGATTTCTCTGATACGGAATTTCCTCCACCCCAGCCCACAGACAGCAAGAGCAAATACGACAGCCAACAGGATGACGCCACCCACCAGAGCCAAAATGGATGACAATGTTACAAAGCCGCCTACTTCATGAACATTAGTTTCAAAAATTGCACTGATAAGCTCAAAGCCTGCTGTGTAGCAAAAAAACACATAGGCATAGTGCAACAGACCGAATATCAGACCAGAAAACACATACAGTATTACCCCCAACCACTGAAGGCGAACAAACAAGTACAGGATGCCGGCAGCCAGCATCACCCCGTACAGTTGTCTCAACGGCAACACAAGTGCGGGGTAATCAAAGAAGAAAGGATCAAGAAGGGCACAATACAGATAAGCCGCAAGTATCAACAATAACCGTTTAAGAACGCAACAACATTTCAACATAAGACACCTTCGAAATATACAAGCAAGAGCATTTCAGACACGTACACGGACTATCAGTTCGCCTTGTCCCGATACGTCGACCAGACATAGCGGGTGAAGATAACCTTGATGGACGCCGTGAGGGGCACTGCCAGCAGGGCACCCACCACACCGCCGATGACATAGCTCCAGAAGAGCACGGAGAACATGACGGTAAGGTCATGCATCTTCACGCGGCTGCCCACAATGCGCGGCTGCAGCACCCAGCCGTCGAACTGGCTCACACAGCCGAAAATGGCGGTCACGATAAGCACGTGGCTCACATCGTGCCAGGTGAACCAGGCTATGAGCACGGCGGGAATCCAGGTGGAAATCATGCCCAGGTAGGGGATGATGCCCAGCAGGGCGGCGGCGGCGGCAATCGTCACGGCATAAGGAAGGCCCATGATTTTAAGAGCGATAGCCAGGATAATGCCGTCAATCACGCTCACGAGCATCTGCCCGCGCACAAAGGAGATGATGTAGTTATTGATTTCCTGCAGGGTTTCCACCACTTCCTCGCGGAAGGCCGAGCGGCGGATGGGCAGCACGGTGTGCCAGTTCCTGGCAATGCTGGCGCTTTCCAGCAGGAAATAGAAGAGGAACACCGGCACCATAATCGTGCCGATAAAGGCCATGGACACACCGGAAAGCGCCCGGGTGCCGGCGGTGAGCCAGCCCAGGGCCTTCTCCGTCAGATAGGATGAATTAAAGCTGAGAATAGCAGTCAGCTTACCTTCATAAGTCGTTTCCTGGGAAAGGTCTTCGTAATCCTCCAGCGGCAGTTCCGATGCGCGGGCGTCCTTCAGCATCTTGCTGTAAAGCATATCCACCCCCTTCTGCAGCAGGCGATTCTCTGCCAGCTGAGCCTTGCCACCCTCCACAACGCTCTCCAGAATCTGCTCCCGCTTGGAAATCAAATCACCCGTCTGCTGTACCAGCGGCGGCACTATCGTGAGCCCCAGGCCCACCAGCAGGACACAGGCAATCGACATCACCGACACCACCGCCCAGATGCGGCGGGTGATGCGCTTCTGCACCAGCGCCACGCAGGGGGACAGCAGATACGCCAGGAACCCGGCAATCACCACCGGCAGCAGCACAGGCTCCAAGGCCACAAACAGGCTGCCCAGACCGAATAATAAACCGAACACCAGCGAAACCACCACCACCAGCGCCACCCCGGTGAGCGCCGCCCAACAAATCTTGCGCTGGAAGAGAGAAGGAACTTCCTTATCCTGAATCTTCATGCAGGAATCATACGCTTATTCAGCCGCTGAGTCAACGCGAAAACCGCGAATTATCCGCACAACCACACGTGTCCCAAAGATTTTGTAGAGAATAGAAATATCAGCAACATTTTGGAAGAAGCCCCCCCTCTGCGCAATAAATTGGAATTTGTGGGGGAACTCTGTCGGAGCACGGGACTTCAGTCCCGATTGGAAGCACCGTTATTTCGGGACTGAAGTCCCGTGCCCCGACAACGACAAATTCCAATTTATCGAGCTCCGTACTCAAACTTTGGGACACGTGTGCCGCACAACCTGCCACAAACACACCGCCGCCACAACAGCTGCAAAACCCGCCCAGGCTGGGTAGTGCCACCCACCGCAGCAGACGAAGGCCACAGCCTCCAGCACCAGCATGAGGCAAATAGCCAGCGGCGCACTCTGCCCTGCCTTCCTGCACCCCAGCAGGCGGAACACACCCAGCAGCAGAGCCGGCACCATCAGGATAGCACCCTGCGCCATCCAGGCATCCCAATGAGCGCGTTCCAACTCCCTGCGGTCATGCGACTTGAAGAGTTGCTCATCGTCAACCACCTCATGCACGGGCGAGATTTCACTCCCGCGCTGAATACCGCGCACCACCGCCGGGGTGCCATTGGCCACCATGCTGCAGCACAACTTGAGGGGCGGCTCGTCCTCCAATTCCAGATTCAGGTAATACGGCGATTTATTCATCTCGCTCTGCACCTCCCGGCAATAGGGTTTCCACTCTTCCGGCAAGTGAACAAGCTCCATGGGTATTTTCTGATTTCCCATGGTGATATGCTCAGGCAGTTTCAACGAAAATGCCCCCATGCGGATGCTGCGGGCCTGCTGGTTCCTGCTCCGCAGAGGCAGCCCGCGATACTGCTTATCGACATAGCGCCCATCCACCCAGCGACCGGGGCTGGCCTGCAGCGTCAACTGCAGGGCCTGGCAGCGCACGCCGATATCGGGCAGCTCCAGCCATTCATCCGTATAAGCGGGTGCTGCCAGCTGAACCTTGCGTCCTTCATTGGCCGGGTCCACGGCATCCGGGCTGATGCACAGGTACGGTTCCTGGTAAATCACCTCCAGCAGCCTGGTATACTGATGCCCGCAGCAGTACGACAAGCCCAGAACGGGCAGCAGCAGAAACGCCGCGAGCACACACCGGAGAAACATCAGCACATACTTCATATACCAAGCAGATTCAACTCCAGTTCCGCCACGGTTTCGCACACCGGCGCCGGCCACGCCCGCAGCGCCGCAGGGTCTGCCGCGTAGCCCCAGCCCACCAGCACCAGGGAGGTGCCGGCATTCTCCGCGCAGCGGGCATCAAAAAGCGAATCTCCCACCAGCGTTATCTCCGCCGGGGCAACGCCCCATTTCTCCGCAATATGGTGCATGGAAGCCGGATTCGGCTTGCGCGGGAAAGCCAGGGTATAGCCCAGCACCACATCAAAGGGCACCGTGGGGAAGATATGCCGCACCATGGGCTCCGTGACCTCATGCGGTTTGTTGGAAAGCACAGCCAGCTTCACCCCGGCAGCCGCCAGTTTCTCCAGAAGCGGGGTTATCCCTTCATAAGCTCGTGTATACTCATCCCCACACCAGCAGGTGGGATACTCGCGGCGGAAGGCAGCATGCACGCGCTCCAGTTCCTCCGGCGGGGCATCCGCGGCATCTGCATAGCCTATGGCGGCTGCGCAGAGATTCGCCGCCCCGCGGCCAATCATGCTGCGCACCTTTTCCGGCGCATGCGTCGGCAGACCGCAGGCAGATAAAGCACGGTTGATTCCCTCCGCAATGCCGGGCAGAGAATCAACCAGTGTGCCGTCCAGGTCAAATACCAGGTACTTTTTCATTTAACGGGCAAAGCCGCGCTGGGAAGCGCGCAGGAAATCCACCATGTACTTGATGTGGGGATTGCTGCCGTACTTTTCATCACCGAGCACCTCAGCATACTTATCCTCCATCTTGTCGCCCTTGTTATCCTTGTAGAGGAAGAGCTTGCGGTAGGCAAAGCGCAGCGCGCGGATATCCTCATCCGAGAAGCCGCGGCGGGAAAGGCCCACCTGATTGATGGCACGGAGGTTGGCCGGGGAGCCCTCAGCAATCATGTAAGGGGCGATATCCTGCACCACCTTGGCCATGCCGCCCACCATGGCGTGGTCGCCGATGCGCACGAACTGGTGCAGAGCCGCACAGCCGGAGACTATCACCCAATTGCCGATTTCGCAGTGACCGGCAGCAGCCGCATAGCCGGAGAAAATGTTGTGGTCGCCCACATGGCATTCATGACCGCAGTGGGAGTGAATCAGGAAGTTATTGTAGGAGCCGATAACCGTGCGCAGGTCAGGCGCCGTGGAGCGGTTGATGTTGCAGTATTCGCGGAACACGTTGTAATCACCCACCTCCAGCGTGGTCGGCTCACCGGCATACTTCAAATCCTGAGTCTTGGTACCGATGGTGCAGAAGGGGAAAAATTCATTCCCCTTACCGAACTTCGAGGGCCCGCCAATCACCACATGACTATGCAGCACACAGCCGGCACCCAGCTGCACATGCGGCCCCACCACACAATACGGCCCGATTTTCACATCATCTGCAATCTCGCAAGTCGGGTCAACAATAGCTGTAGGATGAATCTCTGCCATAACCTGCATATTACACCCGCCCCCGCGCCGCTTCAAGCACAAAATCCGTTATTTCTGCGGAAAACCGGTAAAAAAGATACGGTTCCGCGCTTGCCCCGGCGGGGCGCCTGTGCTACAATGCCCGCAGACAAGACCATGGCAGACCGCATCCCCGTACGCAATCCGAACGAAATCAGCAAGCTCCGCAAGGCCGGCGAGGTATCCGCCCGCATCCTCATGGAGCTGCAGACCATCATCCGCCCCGGCATCACCACCAAGGAGATTGATGACTACGCCGCCGAGCTCTTCCGCCGCGAAAAATGCGGCAATGCCTTCTTCGGCTACTCCGGGTACCCCGGCCAGCTCTGCATCTCGGTGAATGAGGAAGTGGTGCACGGCATAGGCGGTCCCCGCGTGCTGCGCGACGGCGACATCGTGAGCCTGGATGCCGGCGCCATTGTGGACGGCTGGTACGGCGACAACGCCCTGACCGTGGGCGTAGGCGAACATGTGAGCGTGGAGGCCCGCCGCCTGATGGCCGTGACCGAGGAGGCCCTGTTCCGCGGCATCGAGCAGGCGAAACAAGGCAATTCTCTCATGGACGTATGCGGCGCTATCGAGGACTACGTGCGCCCCTTCGGTTTCGGCATTGTACGGGACTTTGTGGGGCACGGCGTGGGGCGCCACCTGCACGAGGAACCGCAGATTCCGAACTACCGTCCGAATTACCCCCTGCCCCGCCTGAAGCGCGGCATGATTCTGGCCATTGAGCCCATGATTACACTGGGCTCCTATCGCGTGCGCGTGCTCGAAGACGACTGGACCACCATCACGACCGATGGTTCCTGGTCTGCCCACTTCGAGCACACTGTGGCCGTGGGCTCCCGCGGCGGCGAGATTCTGACCGAGCGCCCCCGCATCGCCCTGCCCGAGCAGCTGGGAATCACCCTGTAAAGCCCGCTGCACATGCGCAACCGCCTTTTCCTGCTGGCCCTGCTGGCGGCGCTCATCCTCATTCAGGCGGTGCTGCGCTCCGCCGCCATGTCCACCCCCTTCCACGGGGGCAGTACCCTGGGCGGGTATACTTTCTGGGAACTGCGCGGCGTGCTGCCGCTCGGCGTCTTTGCAGCCGGAAGCCTGCTGTTCCTGAGCGCCGCAGCCGCCCAGTGCGCACAGGCCATTCTGCAACTCGCACAGAAAAACAAGAGCAGCCTTGCGCACAAGCTCGGCAGCATCGCCTCTGCCGGTTTATGGTGCGGTGCCCCCTGCCTGGCTGCCTGCTATAATGCCCTGCCCTGCATCTTCCCCTGGCTCAACGACTATGACCCGCAGGGCTGGCAAACCGCCCAGAACCTGGAATGGGCGCTTCACGGCAGCCTCATCGCGCTCATCCTCTGCCGCGTGCTGACCTTGAGCAAGCCATCCGTTGCCGCCTACCTCACCCTGCCCGTCTCCCTGCTCTGCCTGCTGGCATGCGGGCAGATGTGGTTCGGTATTCCCTTTATCCTGCTGCCCATCGGGCTCATGGGCGCCGGCGGTGCCGCCATGCTGCTGGGGCGCGGCCGCCGCTGGGCAGCCATCCCCCTGCTGACCGCCGTCATCATGAATGCCGTGTCCTTCGGGTACAACGTAGCAATCGAGCACCCGTTCCAAACCGTGGCTTATCCGGAAACGCCCCTCTGGGTCACATACGCCGGCACCCTCCTGCTTCTGCTACCGGCCTTGTTCCTCAAAGTCACCTCATTGCGCCGCGAAAATCCCTATAGCTCTAGCAATTGAAGAGGGTTGCACCCGGGAGACCCGGCGCTGAGTTACACGAAAAAAGGCACACCGTGAAGGTGTGCCTTTTTTCGTGTAAAACGAAGCGGACGGGGCTCGAACCCGCGACCTCAGCCGTGACAGGGCTGCGCTCTAACCAAACTGAGCTACCGCTCCATCGGTTTTACCGATTCCCCACCTTGCAGCGAGGACGGGCACATTATACAGACTTGCCTGCCGCATTGCAAGCCTTTTTTTGAAGAAAAAATGGCTTCTTGCGAAAAAAACAGCTGATTTCTGAATCAAAAAAGAGAAAAATTGAAAAATTCGCGCAAAAATTAGAATTTTGTCTTGACTCGAGCCATTTCATGATGTATACTGCGGCCACCGCAACACTGAGTGCGGTTCCTGAAAAGGAAAAAGCGCCCGTAGCTCAATTGGATAGAGCATCTGACTACGGATCAGAAGGTTTGAGGTTCGAATCCCCACGGGCGTGTTTCTCAAAAGGAATTAGCAAAAAAATGCCGGTTCGATTCAACGAAACCGGCTTTTTTGTCCACTAATACCTGTAGAGAAAAAAAGACATGGGGGCGTCCCGGTTTCGACTGAACATTCGAGGCGCCGGCTGCATGTGGAGGTTGATCGGCTGGCCTCCTTAAAAGCCGCTCAAAAGATTAAGTGCCTATTCTAAGAACGAATACGCCATGGCTGCGTAACTAACGCGCCTTGCGCCGATTCCCGACGCCTACTAGGGATGACGCGCCTAGCTCAGTAGGCAGGTGCCCGGCGGGGAAACCGCGTCGGGCATGACATCCACAGGTTTCTGGCTATGGTGAAAGGCTGACGCGGAGCGGATCACCGGCGAGATGCAGCAATCCGCGTCTGAACATGGAGATGCTTGCGTCAACAGTGTCCAGGACAGGGGTTCAATTCCCCTCGCCTCCATCAAAAAGCCACCTTCCGCACGAAGGTGGCTTTTCAGCTTTCTCCTGAAAAAGACAGTAAAAAGCCAGGTTGAGACGGAATGAATGATTGCATTCCGCTGCGGAATATGGTAAACATATAGGGTACGTAGTTCATTTTCTCACAAACTCTGCATACTATGGCCACTCCTAAATTGAAACCCGCCAGCGCACCTGCCGCCTCTCCGCGCCTGCTGCGTCCCACCGGCGCCGCACCTGCTGCAGCTCCCAAGCTGAAGAGCGCCACCGGCAAAACCATCGCGCCCAAGAAAGCACCGGCTCCCGCCAAGGCCGCAGCCCCCGCAAAGGCCGCAGCCTCCAAAGCAGCCAAGCCTGCCACCCCGGCTCCCGAGGTAAAGGAAGATACCCCCATTGCCGCCGAAGCAGCCGCTCCGGAAGTTGCACCCATTGAGGAAATCGCCACTCCCGTGGAGGAGACTCCGGTTGAAGCCACCCTCACCCCTGAGGAGGAAGAGGCCGCACGCCTGGCCCAGGAAGAATACGAACGCCAGCTGGAAGAATATAACCGCCAGATGGAAGAGTACAACCGCCAGATGGCCGCCCTCCAGGCCGCAGAAAGCGAAGCCGCCCCGGCAGCGGAAGCCCCGGCAGAAGAAATTCCCGCCGAAGCCGCCCCCACCGAGGAAGCCCCCGCGGCCACCGAGCCCAGGAAGAAGAAAAAGAAGGCACCCCGTCCCACGCTGACTGAGGAGGAAATGGCCCAGGTGCAAGCCGCACTGGAAGCTGAAGCAAAGCAGCCTGTGTGGAAGACCGTGCCCTTCATGATAGGCGCCGGCCTGCTGGTGGTTACCATCGGCATCTGCACCGTGATGGTCGTACAGAAACAGGCAGAAGACGCCCGCATCGAAGCCCACCGTGAATACACGAACACCCTGCTCCGCCGCGCTCAGGACATCAATATGAAGGGCGTGGAAAACATGGCAGATGCCGCCAAGAAGGGTGTAAACGTCACCTGCTCCATGGAAGACGCCAAAGCCCTGATGGAAGTGGTGGTAGATCCCTACGTAAAGGGCGAAAACGGCAAGCCCCGCTACGGCGCCCGCGCTGAGGGTGTGGCCATGAATGCCTGCCTGCTGCTGGGTCTGGCCGCTGAGAAGGATGCCACCATCCGCGACATGATTTTCGACACCATGGGCAAGGAATGCACCAAAATCAAGCCCGTCCTCTTCAACTGGCTGCTCCAGCGCATCGCCATTTCCGATGCCGATGGCGTGAACACCAGCCTTAAGAAGCTCTCCAAGGTAGTAGCCGATAAGAAGACGGCCAAGCCCTGGAAAGACCAGGGCAAGATTCTTTCCCACATCTGGGAATGCATCGGCCTGCGTGTCACGGAAGCCGATGTGAAGGAAATCATTGGTCTGCTTAAGACCGATATGGCAGATGGGCCGCTGACCACGAATCTCTGCATCTGTCTGAGTAACGTCATCAAAATGATGGATGATGCCGATGCCAAGGCACGACTGGGTGATGAAATCTTCACCACCATGCCGGAAAAACTGAGCAAGAACACCAACATGGCAGGCATTCTGGCTTCCGCATGCTCGCCCAAGGCGCTGGAATACTACAAGCAGGAACTCTCCACCGCCGAAGGATGGACCAAACAGGGTCCCAACTTCCTCGGTGCCTGGGGCAATGACGACATTCTTGACTACGTCCTTGAACTGAAGGAAACCTACAGCGATGACAAACAGATTCAGGTCTGCATCAACAATATCATCGGCACTATCATGAAGCAGGACCGGCCCCGCACCCAGGAACAGGCCGACAAACTCATCGAAATGAGCTTCAAGGATGCTTTCGCCGATACCTCCGGAATCAAGGCCATCGTCTTCAAGACCGACCCCGCTTCCATCGAGTATGTGGGCGACGACAGCCCTGAACTTCCCGCACTCAAGGAAAAGCAGAAGGAACTGGAAGACCTCCGCAAGCAGAAGACTATCCTCATCAAGGTACTCGCCAATATGAGCGACCATGACTGGGTGATCAACACCCTCAAAAAGTACACGGCCGACCCGGATGAAGACGTCGCCTACGAAGCAGAACGCGCCATTGAGAAGACGCACGCCAATGCTGTGAACGAAGCACAGCAGCGCGAAGCCTACAAGAAGCGCAAGAAGAACTGACTTCTCCTGACACGCAGGACTTTATCTCTCACCTGTGACTTATTACCGGGCACCGCATGGCAACCCCATGCGGTGTCTTTTTGTCGTCGTTCCGGCAAAAATTTACTTTTATCATTGAATGAGAGCCAGCAGAATGGTAGAATGAAGCACACAGCTTTTCAAAAACCATGAAATTACGAGCATTTGCATTATGTTTGCTGCTGGCGGCGGGTCAACTGACCGGCGCCGCAGAGAAGCCCAACATCCTCCTGGTGCTGGTGGATGATATGGGCTGGGGAGATTTGAATATCAACGTCCCCGCCACCTGTGCGGATGGCACGGTGCGCCCGCCGGCCATCAACACGCCGAGCCTGGCAAAAATGGCACAGCGCGGTGTGCAGCTGCGGCGGCACTACACGGCGGCCCCGGTGTGCGCACCGGCGCGAGCTTCACTTTTCGGCGGCACGCACCAGGGCCACAGCGAGGTAATCCGCAACAACAGCTTTGACGCCGCCCTGGAAAACAGCCACACGCTGGCCAGCGTGCTGCGCGAAGCCGGGTATACCACCGCACTCATCGGCAAATGGGGCATAGGCGGCGGCATGGAAAGCGGTGGCACCCCCACCACTGCAGCAGCCTGGCCTACCCTGCGCGGTTTCGACTACTTCTTCGGCTATAATAACCACCTGGCCGGCCACCGCCACTATGCCAAGGAGGAAAGCAACGCCGACCCGGAAACCGGCATGAACGCCATCTGGGATGGCGATAAACTCATCACCCCCGATCTGGACACCTGCTACAGCACGGATCTTTTCACCGCCCGCGGTAAGAAGTGGATTACAGACCATGTGAAGACGGAGCCGTCCAGGCCCTTCTTCCTGGCGCTCACGCTGATTGCCCCGCACGCCCGACTGGCTATCCCGAGTGCGCCGTACCCGGCGGGTGGCGGCCTGAATGGCGGTCTGCAGTGGCTGGGCAAGCCCGGCAAAATGATTAACACGGCCTATGGTAAATGGGACAGTTACATTCACCCCGAATACCGCAACAACGCAGGGTGGAAAAAATATGCGACCGCCCGTTTCGGTGGTGGTGCTCAGCGGGCCATTCAATCTGCCCAGCGCCACGCAACCATGATTACCCGCATAGACGAGGCCATGGGTGACCTGCTGCAACTGCTGCAGGATCTCAAGATTGCAGACAATACCTTTGTCGTATTCACCAGCGACAACGGCCCCCACGATGAGCCCGGTGCCGTCTGGGGCAGCCATGAGCACCCGGCTCCGACTCAGAATCCGGCATTCTTCCGCAGCTACGGCCCCATGGACGGCATCAAGCGCGACCTGTGGGAGGGCGGTCTCCGCGTACCCTGCCTGGTATATGCCCCCGGCATCATCAAGAAAAACCACAACAGTAATTTCCCGAGCCAATTTCACGACTGGATGGCCACCTTTGCCGACCTCGCCGGTGTGCCCAAGCCCATGCGCTGCGATGGCGTCTCCCTGCTGCCCACACTGAAGGGGAATGATGCAGCCCAGAAAGATGGCGTGGTGTACTCCGAATACAATTTCGGCGGGGGCATGGCCCAGTACCAGGACTACGCCCCGAACAAGAAAGGCCGCGCCCGCGGTGAGCAGCAGGCCATCGTGTTCCGCGCAGAGGATGGTCGTTACCTGAAGGCTATCCGCACGAACATCAAGAGCGCAAATGATGATTTCGAGGTGTACGACGTAGCCGCAGACAGCCACGAAAGCACGAACATAGCCGACCAGTTCCCCGGCATTCAGGAAAAACTGAAGGCGGCGGTGCTGCACACCCGCCGCGCCTATGACTACGCACGGGATCCCGCCGCCGGTCGCCGCAACAATGGATGCGGTGGGTTCCGGCACTATGATATGACCCTGGTGCCCGCCAGCACCCCCGGCGAGACAAAGCCCGGCCTGGAGATGCGCCGCGTGAGTGCCACCTGCCCCTGGGTGCCGGAGTTTGACACCCTGCCTGCCGCTGCCCAGGCCACCACCGCCACCGTGGCTGACCCCGCCGCCGAGCAGCTGCCGGCCGGCAGCATCACGGAGTACAAGGGCTACATTAACGTGCCGGCCGATGGTAACCACTGGCACTTCTACCTCACCCTGAGCGACGTGCCCGGCACGAAAGCCTACATCAAGCTGCACAACTTCCAACTGGTGGATGCCGACTTCAACTACACCCCTGGCAGCACGGTGAATGAATCCTCCGCCATCAACACGGATGAGGCTATCGCTGCAAAAACCGGCAAAAAGGGTATTCCCCTGAAAGCCGGCAAACACGCCATCACCATCACTGTAGTGCAAGGCCCCACCGCCCCCGGTACTTTCAAGCTGGAGTGGAACCGCGGCCCGGTGGATGGCCACCAGACGCCGCTGCAACCAGTGCCGGCCGATGCGTACAGCCACTGAATATTTCACCGGAAAGCCGTCCACCCGGGCGGCTTTCCGGTGTACACACAGAACCGCCCCGCCACCCTTTTTTATACTATTTTAGTCCATATTGCGATTTTGTACTTGCCAAAGTCAATTTTCCATGTATAATTGCTCCGGCTTTAAGCAGCGAGCTGTAGCGCAGGCTGGTAGCGCGCTTCGTTCGGGACGAAGAGGTCGCAGGTTCGAATCCTGTCAGCTCGATTTTTCTTTTCCGGCACATGCCGGCGCCGCTCAGGCAGCGGCAGCGCAGCGGAGATTGGTCTCCGCCGTGGCGCGATGGAAGGTTGGAATATTGCTCACCCTGTTCCTGCACCAGGCTCCATGAGACCGCCTTCCACCCCGTGATTTTTTTCACTCCCATACATCACATATATGTCCGGTCATAATAAATGGTCCAAGATTAAGTTCACGAAGGCAGCAGCCGACGCGAAGAAAGGCAAGATATTCGCCCGTTTCTCCAAGGAAATCACCCTGGCAGCCAAGAGCGGCGGCGGCGATATAGACACCAACCCGCGTCTGCGCACGGCTATCGAAGGCGCCAAGGCCGCCTCCATGCCCAAGGACAACATCGACCGCGCTGTGAAGAAGGGCACCGGCGAGCTGCAGGGCGAAGCCATCCAGGAAGTGACCTACGAGGGCTACGGCCCCGAGGGCACCGCCATCATCGTGGAAGTGGCCACGGACAACACCAACCGCTGCTCCTCCGAAATCCGCACCATTTTCTCCAAGAACGGCGGCAACATGGGCACCCCCGGCTCCGTTTCCTACCAATTCGACCGCAAGGGCGAGGTGCGCATCATCGATGCCACGCTCGATGAAGACAGCGCCATGGAGCTTGCCATGGACTGCGGCGCTGATGAGTTCGAAGCCGGCGATGAGGAAGGCGAGTGGGTATTCACCTGCGGCCCGACCGACCTGGGCACCGTTTCCGAGGCCCTGGGGGCAGCCGGCAAGAACGTGACCGGCATGAAGCTGGTTTCCGTGCCCCAGAACCCCACGGTTATCTCCGATGTGGCCGTAGCCCGCAAGGTCATGAAGCTCTATGACCTGCTCGACGACTACGACGACACGATGAACGTGTTTGCCAACTTCGAAATTGACGAAGCTGTGCTCGAGCAGCTTTGATAATTGATAAAATTCCCCTGGGCAGGCGGTAATCTTTGAACCGCCTGCCCGCTTTGCCAAATCTCGGCTATTCTGTTTTCTGAGGCTATGAGCGCACCTGAAGAAAAACAAAACACCCAGCGGCAGCAGCGCAACAACCAGCGCCGCCATTTCATCCGCAAGCCACGCCAGCAGGGTGAGCACAACAAGACCGCCCAGGGCGAATCCCAGGGTGGCGGAAACGTGCGCCGCGAGTCTTTCAACCGCAACAAGCCGCAACACAAGAAAAACAAGCAGAATAACCAGCAGCAGCCCCAGCAGCAAAGCCGGGCTTTCGTGCCCGTGGGCGAGCCGGAAAGCATCACCGGCATACTGGAAATCACCGCCAAGGGCTTCGGCTTCATCCGCACGGCGGATAATGATTGGGCGCCCTCAGACTCCGCCATCTATGTGCCGGCGGATATCATCACCGAGCTGCGGCTGCGCCCCTTTGTGCAGCTCACCGGCATGGCGCAGAAGTACGAGCGCGGTCACCAGCTCGTCTCCGTGCAGAAAGTGAACGGCATGGAACCCGCAGAAGCCGCCGCCTGCCCCCACTTTGAAGACCTGAAGGCGGTGAACCCGACCCACCGGCTCTCTTTCGAGACCACCCCATCCCGCTTCACCACCCGCACCATGGACCTCATGGCCCCGGTGGCCCGCGGCCAGCGAGGTCTGATTGTGGCCCCGCCCCGCACCGGCAAGACCACCCTGCTCATGCACATTGCCGAGGGGGCCATGGAAAACTACGGTGAGGACCTGCACCTCATGGTGCTACTCGTGGACGAACGCCCGGAAGAAGTGACCGAATTCAAACGCGCCCTGCCCGGTGCGGAAATCTTTGCCTCCAGCAATGACAGCGGCGTGCGCGAACACTGCCGCATGGCCGAAATGGCCATAGAACGCGCCAAGCGCCTCGTGGAAGCCGGACGCCACGTCCTCATCCTGCTGGACTCCATCACCCGCCTCGCCCGCGCCTACAACAACGCCGAGCGCGGCAGCGGCCGCACCATGAGCGGCGGTATCGATGCCCGCGCCCTGGAAACACCCCGCCGCCTTTTTGCCGCAGCCCGCAACACCCGCGGCGCCGGCTCCCTCACCATCCTGGCCACAGCGCTGGTGGAAACCAACAGCCGCATGGATGAACTCATCTTCCAGGAATTCAAGGGCACGGGCAACATGGAACTGGTGCTCAACCGCCGCATTGCGGAGATGTACATCTACCCCGCCGTGGATATCCTGAAGAGCGGCACCCGCCGCGAGGAACTCATTCTCCCCGAACTCTGGCTGGAAAAAGTGCGACTCATCCGCCGCGGCCTGGCCAACCACAAGCCCACCGAGGCCATGGAGCGCCTGCTTTTCTTCCTGAAACGCTGCCACACCAACGCGCAGCTCATGCAGGACCTCAAATCACAGCGATAAGCACGCAAGCCGCAGTTTCAACTGCGGTTCCTTTTTTTGCCGGAGCCACCTCATAATCGTCAAACGGGAACTTCTAAAAAGTTGCGAAGGTAAGAGCGTTGGTTATTGCTCCGGCAATTAACACCTTATGATGCGCCGAGCAGGTAGCAGAGTGCAGGAGCAGGAATGCGAATGAGACGGGAACCGGAATCGGTCAGGGTGATCCCGTAATCGCGGAGGTCTTTGCTGGCAACGAATGCGCCGATGCAGTTTTTATCCGCAGATTGGGCAAGAATGGCATCCAGAGAGGAGACGGGGGAATGGCTGCGATATTTGACCTCGCAAAGCAGGTTGGTTCCAGAGGGAAGAGAGACAACGATATCTATTTCCTTGTTGCTGCTCAGGCGCATGTAGCCCACGTGAGCATGGGAGGAGAATGCACAGGCAAAGTGCTTATAAACCGTTGTTTCAACCATGATTCCCAGGTCTGCCGGATTCAGCAGAGGATTTTCAATCATCAGGCAGGCGTTGCGGAGAGCGGCATCAGCAATGTAGATTTTAGGTCTTGCAGCAAGTCCACGCTTGCCGATGGTATGGTAGTCGTGGCTGATGTAGAGCAGATTGGCATCCCTCAGATAATCGATGTAACGCATCAGAGTGGGTTTGGAGACACCATCCAGCTCGCTGCATATGCTTGTGAAACTGATGAGATTGCCGGTGTGGAAACACAGGTATAAGAAAATCTTTTCCAGTTGCAGAGAGTTACGCACATCGAACAGTGCAGGCACGTCGCGTTTCAGCACTTTATCGACCACGTCTTCCCGGAGCACGCGTTGTGCTTCTGCAGTATCCTGCACCTGCATCAACTCCGGGAACCCCCCGACCTGTAAGTAGCGATTCCAGTAGGGGGCAAGATTGTTGAATTGCAGCATGAGGTGATTGAAGTCCTTTGCTTCCATGCCGGCAATTTCGGGCAAACGTGGCAGTTCGCCGTGGCATGCTTCTACGCCCTGCATGTGGCAGTATTCGTTGAAGGTCATCGTCGGCATTCGGAATACCCGCCAGCGACCTACGCCGCTGTCAGACGCACCCTTTTCAATAGCCGGACTTGCAGAACCGGTCGCCACCAGTCGCAAGTCCTGGTGCATATCGTACAAGGTCTTAACCCAGAGCGACCAGGATTCAGCGTATTGCACCTCATCGAGAAAGAAGAAATAGGGGCCCTGGTGGGGTACGTATTCCTCGTAGGCCTGAATGACCCGGTCGATGCCACAAAGCTTGAAAATAGGATTATCAAAAGTGAGGTAGAGGATATTACTGGGCGGCACCCCCCTGGAAAGCAACTCAACAATTAATTGCTTCATAACGGTTGTCTTACCCACGCGCCTGGCCCCGCTCAGCACGGCAAAGCGGCGCAGCTCCGCACTGCAAATGGTGCGCAGTGTATCATGGTACGCCTCTCTGTGCATGGTCGGCAACTTCTCGCTGACCTGCCCGTTTTTCCACCAGGGGTTATATTGCTCCAGAAGGCTGTAGATGCGGGGACTGTCGAAAATTGTCATATCCTACTCCTTACCTGATGAAAGTATAACGCGCAGGCAATCAGAGGTCAAGCATATTTGTAAAATACATTTTCCAATCTCAGACATTAGTTAAAAATCGTATTTTCTTATTCACATTTTTGTTGAAATTCGAATATTTTGCGACGAGAAGAGCATGAGGAAGAGAGAAAAAAAATCTGTTACCATGGAGTCCCCCATATCTTAACGATGACAAAACGGTGAAGAAGACTAATCCTTCATACAACAGCTACCTGGCAGATGCCGGGGTGAACGAGTTCGAGCATATCCGCGAACGCCTGCGCGACCTGATGAAGTACCTGCCCCACGAGTGCAGACGCTACGATACGAACTTCAGGGACGAGGTTATCTCCACCAGAATCGGCGAGCCTCTGCCCGGCGACAACGTGCTGGAAACCTACCGGAGCATAGCGGAAAGTTTTCTGAAGAAGCACCAGGATAGCGGCGTCATCGGCAAATTGAAGCGGAACATCCCCCTCTCCGCCGAGGACCTGGAGGAACTGAAGCGCATACTCTGGCAGGAAATCGGCTCGAAGGATGCTTATGAGAAGGAATTTGCCCAGAAGCCGCGGGGAGAATTCGTGCGCGAGATTGTGGGGCTGGATATGGCCGCCGCCAAGGCAGCCTTTGCCCGCTTCCTGGATTCCAACCAGCTGGACAGCCGCCAGATTTACTTTGTGAACCAGGTGGTGGAGTACATCGTGCTCAACGGGCTCATGAAGGATTTCAGCGTGCTGCAAGCAGCCGCCCTTCAACAACCAGGGCAGTATCGTGGATATCTTCACAGACCTGAGCCTCTGGGCAGATATCCGCAAGACCATCGAGCAGATCAACGCCAACGCTCTGGTGGCCTGAAGTTCTGCCACACCAACGCGCAGCTCATGCAGGACCTCAAATCACAGCGATAAGAAGAAAAAAAGCCGCAGTTTCAACTGCGGCTCCTTTTTTGAAAAGTGCGGACCAGCTTCGTGCCAAGCATGCTGAGCAGCACAACCGTAACCGCTGCGATGGGAGCCGATATCATGCCGAAAGCCCACATGATTTCGGCATCAGGCTCCAGACCTTGAGAGCAAATACCTGCAATGACACATGAAAACCAGGCCAGGCATCCCATGCTCATAACCAGGGTGACCAGCGATTCCATGGGCAGTTTATCGCGACTCCAGGGCCAGGCAATCAGGAAGACAAAAAGCGCCGGGAGCAGCGCCAGTACGACCATGCTCAGGAACATCTCCCAGATATTCAGAGCCGTTCCTGCCAGCATGCAGGTGCCGGCCACTGCATGCAACACAGCTGCTACAGCAAACAGCTTACGCGCATTATTTATTGCCGGCGTTTTCATTTCCCTGACAGATACAGCGCGACAGGCTCAGAACACCCCAGCTGAGCACATACACTACGGCTACCAGCATCGCCACCACTGGCGCGACCATCATGCCCAGCCCCAGCGTCTCTTCAGCATCCCGGCGGCCAAAACTCACCTGCGAGATTTCACTGACCAGCATGGAGAAAACCGCCATCCCCGCCAGGCATGGCAGCAGGGAAATCCAGATTTCAGCAGGCAGGGAGTCTGCCCATTTCCTGTTCGCCAGCCATGGGCAGACCAGAAGGAAAACAACCATGGCCGGAGCCAGAGCAAGCACGCCGACAGCATGCATCACCTCCGGGTACTCCAGCGATGATTCATGCAGGTGATACGTGTTGCAGCCCGCATACAGCAGGCTCAGCGATGCAAACACCTTGCGCATCTTAGTCGCCGCTCTTGAGCACGTTGATGAAGGCTTCCTGCGGAATGCTCACCTTGCCGATGGCCTTCATGCGCTTCTTACCTTCCTTCTGCTTCTCGAGCAGCTTGCGCTTTCGAGTCACGTCGCCGCCGTAGCACTTGGCGGTCACGTTCTTGCGCATGGGGGAAATGCTTTCGCGGGCGATAATCTTGCCGCCGATGCAGGCCTGAATGGCCACAGTGAAGAGCTGGCGTGGTATCACGTCCTTAAGCTTGGTGGCCAGCTCGCGGCCCACGGCTTCGGCGCGGTCGCGGTGCACAATCATGGAGAAGGCGTCGACCGGCTCGCCGGCAATCATCATATCCATCTTCACGAGCTTGGCAGCCTGGTAGCCGTCGTACTCATAGTCCATGGAGCCATAGCCGCGGGTGGCGCTCTTGAGCTTATCGTTGAAGTCCACCAGGATTTCCGCCATGGGGATGCGGCAGGTGAGCATCACGCGGGTATCATCGATGGTTTCGGTGTGAATCACCTCACCGCGCTTCTCCATCACGATACTCATGATGGCGCCGATGTACTCACTGGGAATCATGATGAACACCTTGACGATGGGCTCGCGGATTTCATCAATCTCCTGTGGTTCGGGAAGGATGCTGGGGTTATCCACATTGATTTCCTCGCCATCGGTCTTGCGCACTTCGTAAATTACCGAGGGGTAGGTGGAAATCACGTCCATGTTGAACTCGCGGCGCAGGCGCTCCTGGATAATCTCCATGTGCAGCAGGCCAAGGAAACCGCAACGGAAACCGAAGCCCAGGGCCACGGAGCTTTCGCCCATGTAAGTGAAGGCAGCATCGTTAATCTGCAGCTTGGCCATAGCGGCCTTCAGCGCCTCGTAGTCGGCAGAATCCACCGGGTAGATACCGGAGAACACCATGGGGCGAATCTCCTTGAAACCGGGAAGCGGCTCGCTGCACGGGTCGGCCAGGTTGGTGTAGGTATCGCCAATCTTCACATCGGCGGCGCTCTTCATGTTGGCGATGATGTAGCCCACGTCGCCGGTGTGCAGCTCATCCACAGCCTGCATCTTGGGGGTGAAGATACCCACTTCCTTCACTTCGTAGGTTTCATCCGTGGCGAAAAGCTTCACCTTCATGCCGCGGGAGACGCTGCCGCTCACCAGGCGCACATAGGACACCACGCCGCGGTAGGCATCGTACACGGAGTCGAACACGAGGGCACGCAGGTGGTTATCATCCTCCAGCACCTTGGGGGCAGGCACGCGGGTCACAATGGCCTCCAGCACGTCTTCGATACCGATACCGGCCTTGGCGGAGCAAAGAATGGCCTCCTCCTTGGGGATGCACACGATTTCCTCCAGCTGGCGGTAGACCTTGGGCAGATTGGTGCTGGGCAGGTCAATCTTGTTGATGACGGGAACGATTTCCAGATTCTGCTCCACGGCCAGGTGCATGTTGGCCAGGGTCTGGGCTTCCACACCCTGAGCGGCATCCACAATGAGCACAGCGCCATCGCAGGCGGCAAGGGAGCGGCTGACCTCGTAGGAGAAGTCCACGTGGCCGGGGGTATCCAGCAGGTTGAGCTCGTAGGTGTTGCCATCCTTGGCCTTGTAGCGCATGGTCACGGGGTGGGACTTGATGGTAATCCCCTTCTCGCGCTCCAGGTCCATGGCATCGAGCAGCTGGTCCTGCTTGTCGCGCTCGCCGATGGTGTTGGTAAATTCCAGGAGACGGTCAGACAGCGTGGTCTTACCGTGGTCAATATGGGCAATGATGGAGAAATTGCGTTTGAATCTGATGTCCGTTGCCATGCGCGCGCAAGGATACGCGACAAGCGGCCATAAGTCAAGCGAATTCGCTTATTCCCAGAGGTAAGACTGCAAAGAGTCCACCAGTTTGCCATCGCTGTAAAGGTTGACCTTCCAGGTCATCACATCGCCACGCCTGGCACGCTCCGGCCCGGAGAAATGGAAAGTCTCTTTGCGGGAACCGGCAGAATCGCGAGCTTCCTTGTATTCTATAGTGCGGGTGAGCACATCTGCCCCGGTGAGAGCCTGCGTGTAGAGCATCTCGATTTTCACCGGCTTGGCAGGCTCAGCATCATACCAGCGTAAGTAGTAGTAATCGCCGATGCGAAGCTCGCGTTCTTTCTCCGAATTGGCACCGTACATGGCGTACTGGGCATTAGCTCGCAGCGGAGCCTCCTGCCAGCGGTCACTGGGCAGATCCGTTGTCTTCAGCGGCAAATCTGCCATGCCGGTGATACAGGTGGTCTGATACTGGGTGCAGGATGCCAGCAGGGTAACAAAAAGCGCGGAGAGAGTGAGGCAGATTCTCATGCACTCTATTCAATACCATCCGGCGTCATTTGTCAATTCATTTTCTTACTGTTCGGAGTCGAGTTTTTTCTTGAAGAATCGGCACAGAAAGGCTATAAGATAGGATATGGCCGTTCCTCAGAATACAATCGCTCTTATTTTTGACTTTGACCAGACACTGAGCCCCCACAACATGCAGGAGGACACACTGTTCCCGGAATACGGGATTGACGCCGAACAATTCTGGCGCAAGTGCAACGACCGGAGCCGCAACGAAGGCTGGGACGGCGAGCTGAGCTACCTGAAAGAGATTCTGGACACCCTCAGACTGGATGGCGTGAGCAACGAGCACCTGCGTGAGCTGGGCAAAAAGCTGACCTATTACCGGGGCATCCCGGAGTTCTTCCAGAAATTTGAAGAACGCGCCCTCAGCAAAGAGCACCGCTTCGCCGGGGTGAGGGTCGAATTCTACATCATTTCCAGTGGCATCAAGAGCATTCTGGACGGAGCAATCATCCGCCCGTACATGCGGGAAGTCTTCGGCTGCGAGTTCGGTGAGGAAGACGGGTGCATCAGCTTCCCGAAACGAGTCATCTCCCACACCAGCAAGACTCAGTATCTGTTCCGCATCAATAAGGGTATGCTCAACTACATAGAAGATGTGAACGACCACATGGACGGGGATTTGCGCCCCATTCCCTTTGAGCACATGATATACATAGGCGACGGGCCCACGGACGTGCCCTGCTTCACCGTGATGCGCCAGCAGGGCGGCCTGAGTGTAGCCGTATACAACCCGGACGATGAGTCGCGCCGGAGCTTCCGCAAGTGCTACGCGCTCAAATCAACCCAGCACCGGGTGGATTTCTTTGCGCCGGCAGATTTCCGCCACGGCAGCCACCTCTGCAACATTCTGGAAGAGACTGTGCGCACCATGGCAGATTCCATCGTGCACGCCCAGAGGGTTTACCCCACCGCGCAACACCGCGCTCCCAGGCATTAAAAAAACCCCTGAGCGAAAATCGCTCAGGGGCTTTTTCATGGTGTAAACTTACGCTTTGGGCTCCGGAGCCGGAGCAGCAGGCTCAGACTTACCCAGATAATCGGGCAGCTGCACGCCTACGCTCTGGGCCAGTTCATGCAGCGGCAGGGTTCCGGTCACCAGGTTCTGCACAAAGCCGCCCACGGAGCCGCTCTTGCTATCGCCACCGCCCATGACCACCACCTTATCGAAGGAGAGGTTGCGGATGGCGCTGGCCTGAGTCTCCACGATGGTGGGCAGCTGCTCGGTCACCAGCAGGCCGGAGGCGGCGCGGGCATCGCCTGCAGCTGCCACAATCTCGCGGAAACCGGTTGCCTTAGCCTCCAGAGCAGCCTGAATGGCGGCGGCGTTACCACGGCCCACGAGTTCCAGGCCTTCACCTTCTGCCTTCTTCTTGAGCAGAAGCGCATCGGCCTCACCCTTGGCCAGCTTGGTGGCGGCCAGACCTTCGGCTTCTTTTTCAATCACAAGCGCATCGGCCTTACCCTGCTGCTCCTTCACCATGACCGAGGCCACGGCTTCTGCGGCAATTTCCTGCTTGCGCTTCTGGATTTCCGCCTTCACAATTTCATTGGCCGTCTGGGTGGCACGCTCCAGCTCAGCGCGCTTCATTTCGGCCTCGCGGTTGGCAATGTAGCCTGCGGCCTCAGCCTGGGCGGCCTGCTCCTTCTCGGCCACCAGGGCGAGGCGGGCGGCCTCTGCCTGGCGCACTTTAAGGCGGGCATTGGAATCAGCCACCTTCATGGCAGCTTCATTCTTACCTTCCACAGCGGCAGCGTTAGCCATGGCCACCTGCACCGTCTGCTCACGCTCGGCCTCGGCCTTGCCGATTTCACCGCGGCGGGTTTCCTCTGCCACTTTGATCATGGCATCGTTGATAGCACGGGCAGCGGCCTCCTGGCCGAGTGCGGCAATGTAACCGGAGGCATCGCGGATATCCGTGATATTCGCGTTGATGAGGTAGAGACCTACCTTATGCAGCTCTACATCCACACCGCCGGTAATGCCTTTGATGAGCTTCTCGCGGTCGGCATTGATTTCCTCAATGGTAAGAGAAGCGATGACCACACGCATCTGGCCCATGATGATTTCAGAGGCCAGGTCGCGGATATCCTGGCGGGTGCGCCCCAGCAGGCGGCTGGCAGCGTTCTGCATAATCTCCGGCTGCGTGCTGATACCCACGATGAAGGAGGAAGGTACGTCCACACGGATATTCTGACTGGAGAGCGCCCCCTTCAGCGGCACGTCAATATTGATGGGGTTGAGGTCCATGAAGGCGTAGCTCTGCACGATGGGCATGATAAAGGTGGCACCACCATGGATACACTTGGCAGAACGTCCCGCGCCTACATTACCGTAGACGATGAGAATTTTATCTGAAGGACACATCTTGTAACGGCTGAAAAGCCAGACTACCGTGCCCAGCAGGAAGGCGACCAGAATCACGATGGCCACAATATTGCTGGCTCCTACAGAGGAAGCCGCAAGCTGAATGTTATTTTCAATCATGGTTTGTTTTGGGTTGTTGTTTACTGAGAAATCGGCTGCACTGTCACCTGTCCGGCAACAGATTCTACAACGGTTATGCGGGTACCAGAAGAAAGTGGTTCGCTTCCCTTCTGGACAGCGGCTATAGTGATAAGCTGATTGGGGTGTGCCACCTGCACCTGGCCGCCACTCTCGCCGCCCGGCGGAATGGTCACATACACGGTGCCGGTAAGACCAACCAGGCTCTCCGGAGAAATGTTGCCGTCCGACCGCAGGCCATAAATCATGCGGATGAGCATGGCCACCAGAATGAACATGAGCACACCTACTCCGAGACCTACGCCACAGGCTATCATCACATTGCCCGAAATCTGCTGGCAAATGTAGGCGCCCCAGCCGAAGCCCAGGAAAAAGCCCACCACGGCCCGGAAGGAGAACATACCGGTATCGGGGCCATCGCCCCCGGCGGCATCCGCATCTCCGCCGTCAAAATCAGTAAAGAATGATATAATGAACATGAGTGCAGCCAGCAGGGTGGCCGCCCAGGCTATGGTGCAGAATATTGCACGTGCTGAATCAAATCCGGGCATCAATTCCATAATGCCACCAGCTTACCACAGTTAACCGCCGTATCAAGCAGAAAGTGAGTGTAAGCCGCACATGTTAGATTATTTTTTCTTCTTTTAGACTTGCAAATGCGTTAATTAGTGCTATTATCACCTCACCTTGTAGGTCGATTTGCCGCAGCCACGAAAAATCAACCAAAAAAACAAGATACGAAAATGAGCGAAATCAACGTCAACGACTTCAAGACGAACGAGAAGGACACCGGCTCCACCGGATTCCAGGTTGCAGTGCTTACCAAGCGCATTGCCCACCTTACGCAGCACCTCATTGCCAACAAGCACGACCACGCTTCCCGCCGCGGTCTGCTCATGATGGTGGCCCGCCGCCGTAAGCTTCTGGATTATGCCAAGCGCACGAACCCGGATCTGTACAAGGATCTGCTGGTGCGTCTTTCCCTCCGCCACTAATCCAAGCAGTGGCGCAGGGCTTCCTCAAGAAGCCGCACACGCTAATAACAGAAACGCCGCAGAGAGGTCGATCTCTGCGGCGTTCTCATTGTCAGCATCAAGGCTCGGCGGGGCGGATACGCTCTTCATGGGCTTGAATCGCAAGCGGAATATAATGCTGCCGGGAGAATAGCGGCATAAGGAGCCCCTGCTCCCGAGCCTCGCAATAGAAGAACTTAGCCATCGCTATATATACGAACTGGTTGAAAAATTTAACGAGGGTACCGGCTGATATGTAAAACAGCCCCAGCTGCGCCACGTAAGGCAAAATCAGGAAAAGGGAGGGCAAATACATGGGGGTTCCTCTCAATGCGTGACAGACACGCAGAATTACCCACACGCTCGTTACAAACACTAAAGTAACCAGGCCAAGCCCCACAAATCCCAGGCGATGCACCGTAGTAATACCACCGTTATGCCACACACCGGTAACAGCAAACTGCTCTCGCAGGTTATAACCAGAACCTTGACGCATCATGGCAGTGGTCTCACGGCGCAGGAAATCAACAGAAATACCGAAACCGTCACCCCAGACATAATCCCGGATGTAACCGGTACGTGGGTCAACCGCCCATTTCCACATCTCTACGCGCCATTCGCTTGAGTGCCCAGCGTTATATTCCACTTCAGCCGACACCTCAACACCCGGCAAAATGGAAATACACCGCTGAATGCCAAAGGGCCAATCATCCAGCATTTCCTCCTTACTCAAATAAAGCAACGCGCCATATATGGCGAGAAAAATAAGCGTGAGGCACCATAATTCACGCTTGATATGCGCCAAGGCTATGGTAATAATGGCAGAAGCAAGCATCTGTTCGCGCCAGCCTGACAGCAGAATAGCGATACACGAAAGCACGCACCCTATGAAAAGTCCAGGAGAAAGCAGCACCCGGGACATCGGATGTTGGCCATACAGTATGTAAACACCATACATACCCAGCTGCATAAACATACCGAAGCGGCCACCGGTTGCAGCCTCATGCAAATCTTCGGGACCGCCGACGTACCCGGTAAGTCGTATGCCGATTGCAACGAAACAGGTAATAATACACAACCTGACACACCAACGCAGAACCCGCACCACCTGTTCTCGCGGGCACGGAATGCAACTCATTGTGATATAAAACAGAACAGCCAGAATACAGAAAACGTACTCCTTGCCACCCACGTAATCCGTCTCCCAGCCGAGAACCGCCATGGAAACCGGATTACGAATGAATGAAATCACCATGTAAAGGAAGAGCGCAGCCACTGCAAAATCCAGCGCCAGAAGGCTGCGCCAGCGGAATCGCACATATCCCATCCCCCACATGATGAACCAGTATACCAGAACCACCAACCCTACCAGGTAAGAAACAGGGATGGTGCCCAATTTACCCGGCAATGGAAGCAAGGCCATCACCGGTGGCACAATGAAAATGAGAACCCAGCAGCGAGCCCCCAGCCAAAGCATGAAACAGCCACCTACAAGAGCCGCAATGATGCCTACGGATACTTCTTTACTCTCCGCAACTTCGGCCCCAATCACAATGCACAAAATTACAAGAACGAGGCAGGCGAGAACATTCTTGACAATCGCATTGGGCATATATTCCATTCATAAACTCCCCCCCTCAGTCAGTTTCCGGACTGAGGAGGGGAGTAAAAGTTTTTCATCACAGAGCGGACGGGATTTCCTTTCCGAGGTCGGATGCTTTGCGGCCCTTGCCATCACCGGCAATACGTTCCAGAAGCACATCCCGGTACCCCATACCGCCGGGAATCATGGGCAGCACGTGCACATCATACGGCACCATGACATCCAGCACATAAGCCTCCTTGGAAGCCAGCATCCGCTCAATGGCGGGAGCCAGGTCGGCCGGGTCGACCACACGCTCGCACTTGATACCGAAGCCGGCGCAGAGCACGGGGAAATTCGGATACAGGATTTCCGGTGTGCGGTGAGTGCGGTCGTACTCATCTGCGGGGTCTGCGAGGAAGGTCTGGGCGCGGTTGGAATCGTACTTAAGGTCCTCCCACTGAACCACCATACCCAGATGCTGATTATCCAGGATAATGCACTTAATGGGCATCTTTTCAATGTGGATTGTGCCGAGCTCCTGCACGTTCATGAGGAAGGAGCCATCGCCATCGATATTGACCACCGTTTTCTCAGGATAGGCCGTGTGAGCACCCATGGCAGCCGGCAAGCCATAGCCCATGGAGCCCAGGCCGCCGGAAGTAGAGAGACGGCGGGGCTGCAGGAACTTATAGAACTGGGCGGCAAACATCTGGTGCTGCCCCACACCGGTGCAGATGATGGCATCCTCATCCTTCAGCTGGTTGTAAAGCTCCTCTATCACCTGCTGCGGTGCAATTTCACGCTCATTCTTCTCATAGCACAGGGGATAGGCCTTCTTCCAGGCCTCAATGATACCGAACCAATCCGGGCGGTTGGAAACAGCATACTCACGGGGAGCCATGCCCATGGCCTCCAGCTTGTTGTTCAGGTAGGTAAGCGCGGCCCCTGCATCCGAACGGATGGCATAATCCACCTTCTTATTCTTGTTAAGCTCGGCAGCATCGTAGTCGATGTGAATAATGCAGGCATGTTCACAGAAAGTACGCACGGCACCGGTCACGCGGTCATCAAAACGTGCACCTATAGCCAGCACCACATCAGCCTCATTCACCGTATTGTTTGCATAAACGGCACCATGCATGCCAAGCCAGCGCACAGAGAGGGGATGATTCTCCGGCATGGCGCCAATGCCCATCAGCGTCGTAGCCACCGGAATCTGGGTACGCTCAGCAAACTCGCGAAGCTGCTCAGATGCGTTGGAAATCACCACACCGCCACCGGCATATATGGCCGGGCGCTTGGCTGCAAGCAGGATGGGCAGCACCTCATCCAGAGCTTCTGTCTGCAACTCAATTTCCGGACGATACCCGGGCAGATCCATCGGTGCCTCAAAATCAGGAACAAACTTGCCCTCCTGGAAGTTCTTGGGTATATCAATCACCACCGGGCCGGGACGACCGGTGCGGGCAACATGAAAAGCTTCGCGCACAATGCGCGGGATATCCTCCAGCCGGGTCACCAGGTAACTGTGTTTCACAATGGGGGCAGTCATGCCGAACACGTCCGTTTCCTGGAAGGCGGAAGTACCGATAAGCCCGCTGCCGACCTGTGCCGTAATGGCCACCATGGGCACAGAATCCAGCATGGCATCGGCAATGGGGGTAATCATATTGGTTGCACCCGGGCCGGAAGTGGACATACACACACCGACCTTGCCGGTGACACGGCCATAGCCCTCGGCAGCAAAAGCACCGCCCTGCTCATGGCGCGGCAGAATGGTACGAATAGAAGGTTCATGGCTGAGTGCCTGGTGAATAGGCATGCTGGCGCCACCGGGATAGGCAAATACTACGTCCACACCCTCACGCACTAGGCTCTGTACGAGGGCCTCGGCCCCGGTCATCATTATACCCTCAGACTTGGACTTGCATGTGGACTCGTTATTCATGGTATTCTATTCGTTGTGAGTTCAGGCGAAAAATCAGATTTATTTTCGCATTCGGGCGGGATTATATCAAAGCACACTGCCTATGAAAAGCATATTTTTTAACACTGGCACACGTTTTGCCGGGACTCAGCGTTTCGGATAGATAATTTTTACTTCATTCCCGCAATCCAGCATCATGGCAAGCTCATTCAGGTCTTTCTGCTCCATACGCAGCTTGATTGGGCCATGGCCATTCTGCCCGCTGGTCAGCACCATACCATTAGAAAGCAGCAAAACACGCTCCGATGCCGGATACTTCGGAGAACGCACCGGCACGGCGAGCCCCTCCAGGTATCCCTCCCTGGCCTTCAATTCCACCGTAGCGGTTTTCTGACCGGCGGGTGGTATATCATCCATACTCTCTATCTGGTAATCCGCCACCAGCTGCTGACCATCCCACACCGAGACCTCGCGCTGCAAGGGGCGGATCTCCATCCGCAGGCGCATGGGAACAAGCACCAGCTTCTGCCCGATTTGCAGTGCAGAAGGCTCCACAATCCCATTTAACATCATGATGACGTCCTGCGGGCATTTCTGAGTAGCCGCAATGCGGGCCATATTATCCCCCTTGCGCACAGTGTACACAACAGCCCCGGGGTGCATGCGGGAGAGATAACGCGGCACATTCACGCGCCCGCATATCTGCCGGGCCTCTCGCCCGGCAATTCCCTCATCCGTCACATAGGGCTGAAGCAGCAAAACAGCCTCTCCGCCCTTCTGCTCCTGCATCAGGCGCCGGGCCTGCTCCAGTTCCTCCGGGCGGCGCGGCCAGAGTGAAAAATTATCTGTTGCAACAGCGGGCTGAAATGCACTATATAAGCCCGCGACGACGAAAATCAAAGAAGTTAATTTCATGAGATTGCTGAATCATTTCCAACATAAAGCTGAGCAGAGAAACCTCCCAGGCATCATCCACCCCGGCAATAACCGCACGGAAAGGGTCGCCACTGGAAAGTGCCTCCCTCGCCAGTTTTTCCTCCACTTCCCGAACCGGCTCGTGCACCAATTCCTCATGCACATCTGAACGGCCGAAGCGAAATCCATACTCCATCAGCGCACGCAGACGGGCTCCCTGGGATTCCATCCATTCAAAAAAGCGCGCGGCATCCGCCCCGAACCCCTCCGTTTCTACGCCTCGCAAATCGGCCGGGCGTATGATTCGGGGGCGGTTAGCCTCCACCCATCCGCTCCGGATGCGGCAGAGGCCAACCTCGTCCATGGGCTCAGTCACCATACGAAAATTGAACCGAGTGTCTCCAAAAGAATCAATCCGGCGATCCGGGACATAGAGCACCCGGGTCTGACGCATGGCATATTCGATGGAACTCCGGTTCATAAGTACAGCAAAGGGCGGCTCCCCAATTTATTTGGAGGAACCGCCCGTTATCGAAAAAGCTACCGGGCCCAATCAGGCCTTGTTTGCCTCAATGTATGCGACCACGTCGGCCACAGACTTAAGCTTCTCGGCGTCCTCGTCGGGAACTTCCACGGAGAACTTATCCTCGAAAGCCATCACGAGCTCTACGGTGTCAAGGGAGTCGGCACCAAGATCTTCGATGAACTTGGCATCGGAGGTCACTTTTTCGGGGTCAACGCTGAGCTGAGCAGCGATGATTTCTTTTACCTGGGATTCGATGTTGTCGGACATAAGATGTGACAGATTTTAGGTGCCGTTATTCTAGCGCGTTCCTCTCCTTCTTGCAACAAAAAAAACTAAAGTATGCTCAAAAAAACGAGTTACGGGCGCAAACCGGCAGCTAAAGCAATGCCTTGCAACGTGAGACGCGGCTCAATTCTGCATTTTCTACGCATCAGGCACGAGACGACTTCAGCATCCCCCCCCGTCAGGATAACGTGTATACACTCACCCAGTTCAGCTTCCACTGCATCCAGGAGCGCATCAATCATACCGGGATAACCGACCCGCACCGCGGCACTCATGGCCTGCCGGGTATCCTGCCCGATGACGCCGCTGCCAGCCAATTCAGAGATGGCGGGCAATTGAGCGGTGCGGGAGTCCAGCGCCGCCGCCATTGCGGCATAACCGGGGGCAATCATGCCACCGCGAAACACAGGATGCGACTCCGTACCGGTGACGACATCAAACGTCGTTGCAGTACCGAGGTCGACCGCAACCACGGGCAATGGAGAAATCGCTACCGCCGCCAGCACATTGGCAACGCGGTCAGCCCCTAAAGTGGCAACTCCCGGATATGATGAAAAATCGACAAGCGATGAAATTTCCGGTGATACATTCTCAAGGGGATATCCCTGCAACGCCGCACGGAGGCATTCGCCGGCCCACGGCACAACCGAACACAGACATACACGGGCAAAAGACCAGCCACGCAGTATATTCTGCACGGTCAACACGGAGATATCCGCTGTGGGGAGCACCCGGATTTCCGAAAGTGCTCCGCCCTCGCACAGCGCAAACTTGGTACGCGTATTGGAGTTATCCACCAGCAAGCAACTATCATCCCTTTTCATAAGCAGAATCGATGACAAATGATACGGGCAATGCGGGCGGCAGCCCGGGAGCGGTCGGCAGACTGCATGGCGGCGCACATTCTGCGCCAGCCGGCGGCATCATGCTCCAGCATGCGGCGCAGAGTATTCACCAGGTGCGCAGTAGATTCCACATGACAGCCTGCAGCATCTTCCAGCAACAATTCCAGATTCCCCTGTTCCTGCCCGGGTAAGATAAAGTTTACCAGTAAGGGGACATTGGACGCATAACATTCGAACATCGTTGCAGCCCCTGCCTTGCCAATATAAAAATGACTCTCGCGCAGCAGCTGGTGCATCGACTCAGACTCTCGCAGCACCACCAGGCGCCCGGCTGCACATTCTGCACAGAACCGGCGCTGAAGTAGGTGCACTCTGTTACCGGCCAGCACAGTCAGCCGCAGTTGGGGGAATGCAGCAAGCATGGCCGATACATCATTCACCACACCCAGGGTCCGTCTGTACGCTCCGTACAGAATTCTGAGATTCTCCGAATCCGGCGCGAGCCTGTGCTGAGCAGGTGCAAATCTGCTTTTTACCGGGAATCCCGGAGCCAGCACCATGTCGCCACCCAGAGCATAGCGGTCCATCACCATGCGACGCGAGTCTTCATCCGGAACCAGCACCAGCTCCGCAGCTGATCGCATCCAGGGGCGGCTGATTTCCCGGGCATCGGTCACCAGCATGGTATACGGCGGCACCTGCACGCCGCGTTCCTTGAGCGCATCCAGCATATACGCAAACAAGGGATAAGTGCAGATGATAAGGTCGGGCTCCCAGGAGCTCAGCAATTCGTGCGTATAGCGCAACAATCCGGCAAACAACGGGCGCTTCACCATCCTGGCCCAGTCTGCTGTATCCGTAAGCGAATAAGTCACCCCCCATAACCACGGGGCTCTCCGCACGCACAGTTCATAAAACTTCTGCGTGCACCGGAATGCCACCGGCTGAGCCTCGGCACACACATCCACAGTCCGGCTCACCCAGCCATCATGCCCGAACTGCTCAGCCAGAGCCGCAGCAGCGGAGTGATGTCCCTGCCCGTAGCCGACACTTAAAAGCAAAAGCCTTCTTGCACGCTCACTTCTCATATATCAGCCATTCAGAAAAACAAGCTCCGGCTGAAAGCCGGAGCTTCATGATGAGCCTATTTTCTGCCTTATGGCCCAATCTTGTCGGGCCTACCCTCGAATGCCGGGCGCCGCGGCACAAATACCGAGTCATTCGGCATCAACTTGATAGAGCGATCGCGCGCACTGAAATAATCATAGGTTCGTGTCACCTTGCCACGCGTAATCTGAATCTTGCGAGAGCCGAAGTCGGTAATATCGCCGCACTCAATCAACGCCTGAATCAGAGTCATACCCTCACGGTAAGGCAGATTCTTCTTACCGGCAACATGACCAGTCACCTGCACATAGCGGGCATCCACAGCAGCCTCCCCCTTCGGCCCTACGTTGGCCATGACGATGGGGTCCGAATAAATCTGCTGAGTCAGGTACAGCGAGCGGAGCTTATTTTCCACCTGGCGTGCCGTAAGGCCGACAACGCTGACGCGCCCGGAAAGATACGGCATGGAAATAGTACCATCCTGACGACTGACCGCATACTCACCATTCACGTTATTAACGTCTTCGCTCGGGATATTCTTGAACTGGACTACGATAATGCCGCCCTTAGTTGCGCGGGGCTCGGTAGAGGCATCCTGAGCCAGCAGCGGCAGTGCCAGCATGCACATTACCAGCAGAAGAACCTGTTTCAAAATAGAGTTTCTCATGGTATTTCTTCAGTAAAGATCTTCCTGATTCTTGTTTTCCACTTTTGCCACTGCCTTAGCACCCGGCTGCGGGGAAGAAGGCTTCGGCTCGGAGCGGCCCTCACCCTTGCTGTAGTATGAGTAATAAGTGGTATAGTACTGATACTGCGTATCACCGCTGATATCCACATTATTCATAACCAAGCCCATAATCTGGCCACCTGCGTTCTGAACAAGAGACTTCGCGCGCAGCAGAGCCTTAATCGGCATCTTGCGCGGTTGCAGCACCAGCAGCGTTGCATCCGCCTTGCTCACAAGCAGTGAGGCATCACTCACGCCCAGCACAGGCGGAGAGTCAATCAATACGATATCAAAACGACGGGACACCTCGCTGATGAGTTTCTGCATGCGGTGCGAGCCGATGAGACCACTGGGGTCAGTCGGTATGGGACCACTGGGCAGCATGTACAGGTTGGCATGTCCGGTCTGGAACACCACATCCTTCAGCTCGGCCATGCCGGCCAGATAAGTAGACAAACCTACATCACTCTTCAGCTCGGCATAGCGTGCGAGACGCGGGCGACGCAGGTCCGCATCCATCATAAGTGTGCTGTATCCTGCCTGGGAGAACACATAGGCCAGATTACTCAGGGTCGTAGTCTTACCTTCACCGGCATTAGCAGACACCACGGCAATAGTAGTAGCTTTGTACAAATCCTTCTTCAGCTCGATATTCGTGCGCAGGATTCGGTACGCCTCCGCATCCGGACTGTCTCCCCCCTGCAGAATCAGCAGGCCGGCATCCTGAGGGATAACCCCCAGCACAGGCAGCCCCATGTTGCGTTCGGCGTCTTCCAGGGTCTTGATGGAGGTATCAAAGTAGTTGCTGATAAATGCCACCACAATACCGGCAAGCAGCCCCACCACGGCGCCAATAATAAGATTCAGGCGGTAATTAGGGCTGCTGGGTGCCCCCGGAAGACCAGGACGGCTGTATACATCCAGACTGGTACGGGGCGCCATCAGGCGCATCTTATCGGCAATATAGTCATTCTCCAGTTTATCATAACGGGCCTTTTCAGCAGCGTATTCCTGGAGCGCATTCTTCACCTTCTGGTCTTCGAGCGTCTTATCGCGCAGGCGGTCACGAGCCTCGACATAGCGCTGCTCCACATTCTGCAGTTCAGATTTCTTGACATCGAGCTGATCCACCATAGCGTCACGCATGCCGACCAACTCCTCATACAGCTGCTCACGCGTGCTCTTGTGCTGTTCATCCAGACGGAGCACATTGGGATGGCGCTGGCCATAGCCACTGAGCAGCATCTGCGCACGGTTGTTTTCCTCCTCGGTAAAGCGATTATTCAATTCACGCACTTTGGCAGAGCAATAGGACTCAGCTGTCAGCAAACCGGTGCGGGTAACATAGCTCAACAGCTCTGCATCCTTCAAATCCTGCAATTTGCTGATATGCACTGTCATCTGCGCAATCTCAGTCTCCAATGTCAGTTTGGAATTATTCAACTGCTGCAGAGTCTGTTCTTCAGCACCGGTAGAAACGGGCACTCCATGGCCGGCATCACTCCACATTCCCTGAATGTACTTGCCGGAACGAATGTACTGGCGCACCACGTCTGCCTTGCGTTCCAGTTCATCCTGACGGGAACGCAGCACTTCGTATCGCTTATTGATAGCCTCGTTGATAACGGCGTTTTCCTTCTCCTCTCGCAGTTCCTTATAGCAATCTACGACGGCCTGACACACCTGCTGGGAAACGCGCGGGTCATTCGTGGTTACCGTTATATCCACAAGATTCGTATTCTTACGCGGCATCACCCTGATCATGCTCATCAGAACATTAGCAGCCGTTGTCTCATCCATCTGCCATTCATTGGGCAAATCAAGCTTGTTAGCGACTGCTATCAGGTTCTGCTGGGAAACCAGGATTTCGAACTGGGTCTGCATGTAAGCACCGCCATCAGCCATGGCTGCAATGGGATTACCCTCGCCCCCCACTGCAACATTAATCAAATCTCGCGGCTGCTTAATCTCAAAGGTCATGCCGCTCATGTACTTGGGCGTCATCATCTTCGTAATGACGGCACTACTCACAAACACAAGAAGAAAAACAAGCAATATCGTCTTCCACCTGCTCCGCAGAATCTGCATGTAATCCTGCGCATGCAACATTGCCTCCATCTGTTTAGGCGAATTTACGCTCGTATCCATATCCTTGTCTATAAGAATTAAACGCCGGAGAGGCTTGTCTCGATAATCCTCTCCGGCACATTAAAAACAACACTAGAAATTGTATGTCAGGCCAGTTGAAATATTATGGCGCGTGTAGTCAATGCCCCCACTGTCACGGTCAGACTCATACCAGGTGTATCGGTATTCTATGGAGCCATAAAGCTTTTCAGAGAAGCGGTAAGTCATCCCCACATTAGGAATAATCGTCGTATTGGTCTCATCCTCCAGGCGCCCGGTACCCTTCGTGTAGCTGCTGCGCATAAGAGAAAGGCCGAACGTAAACGACACATCCGGAGAAAGAGTGTACGAACAGTTAGCCCCTACGCGCCAGGTTAAATCAGAAAGGTAGTTAGCCCCTACGCCACGGTAAGTATCTACATTCTCATTGGAAAGGGAAAGGTAGAAATTGGCACTGAATCCTTCTGCCACCCGGCGGTTGTAACCCAGGTTTACTACAGGAGAAAGAATGCTGTCATTGTGCACGTACTTGGTCTGCAAGCCTATGGAGCCACTGCAACTGGAAACAGGGTCCAGAGAACGGCTGAACCCGGCTGTCACCGTTATATTGTCAGAATTATACCCCTTCTCGCGCAAATCACGGCGATACGTAAGATTTGTGTTGTACGAAAGCAGCTCTGAGGCACGATAGCTCAACCCGGCGCCGCCGCTTACATACTGGCGGTTGTCATCCTGATATTCCGTCTCGCTGTACAGATTACCGCTGTAGGTTCCGTTTACATTCCAGCTCCAGCGGCTGTCAATCGACTGATTGTAGGAATTACTGAACGACCAGTTCAGACAATCACCCTGCCTGCGCGAGGCCGAAATGCCGCTCGCGTACTCCGGCTCCGGGCTGTACGTCACAGAAAGACTGGCAGAATACGAACTGCGCGAAGTGAAAGCATGCACAATGCTGGCCGTCAACCCGCAGTCCGCATACATCTTCTTAGACGAAGATGCTGAGGAAGCCTTGGAATAGCGTGTTGCACCCAGATTAAATCTGTATGAAATCTTGTCTACAGACTCGTAATCCGCAAAGCTAGCGCCGAAACCTGCATTTATGTACGAACTTGCCTGCTCATCAACAGATGAAGCATTCATGTTCGTATCATAACCGAATCGAGCATAAGCGTTATACTTGGCGGCGTGCGATTCCGGCAACCCCACGGACGGAGCCATATCATACAAGGATATAGCACCCGCGTTCACTGCACACATCCCTGTGAGCAGCAGCAACTTGTAAAAATTCGATTTCATACAGGTGATCAGGCCTCAGCAAACTATTAGTTGTTTGCAGATGTAGGCGGGGGTGTCGGAAGAACCGAATACTCAGGAGCCACAGGAGCCGTGGGCACATAAGCCTCCAAAGCCTCAGCAGAAACACCATTGCCTGCTGCGCGGCCCGCTACCGCACTACCTACCACACCCTGCACCACCGCTGCCGCCACAGCCTGTGTCTGCGGCATAGTGTACAGAGAAGAAAGCAACTGATACCCCTGAGAAGAAACCAGCCCGGCACCAGCCGACGAGCTCTGGTAAGTCGCAGCGCTCTGAACAAAACCGGATTCCAGTGACGGCGCAGCCAGAAGAACAGAGCGAAGAATAGCGTACGTCTCCGTCACGCTCCAGTTCTGACGCTGCTGCATCACATTCTGGAACACCTCAACAGCCTGACTCGGCTGAGCCTTCACCAGCTCATACACAGCCATACTAAGCGCATCCAGAGACGCACCGGAGGCCTCCTGCGCCATGGCGGACACAGAAGAAAGGCTCGCCTCTTCAGCATGCACAGTGCCAGCAAGCATACCAGCGAGCAGAATCACAGAAAGTACCTTTTTCATACGCGTATCACCTTTACAGTTTAAGGTTAAGCGGGTAGCGGGAATCGAACCCGCATGATCAGCTTGGAAGGCTGGAGCTTTGCCATTAAGCTATACCCGCGTACTTGCCCAAAGGCTAGCATACTTCCCCTCGTATTTCAAGCATAATCTGATATACAGACAAAATTTCTTTTTTTCTCTTGACAGGTCGGCTCACTCAGTATAAAATCCGCGGCACACCGCATGCGGGCGTCGTTCAATGGTAGGACGCGTGCTTCCCAAGCATGAGACACGGGTTCGATTCCCGTCGCCCGTATTCCTTCTCAACGGCAGAGTCGCACATCGTCTCTGCCGTTTTTATTATAGCATCAAGCGCATATAGTCTTGACAAGCCGCAGCAAAACATTTAACTTTTCCGAAACACCTATCATAACGTTCTAAAGCGATGAAGCCAGCCACACCATACCGCCAGATGGAATTGAACCCAAGAATGGCAGATGGGGAGATGCATTCACCGGAACAGATCCGGCAGCGGGTAGAGCAGGCCCGGCAGCAGGAGGAGTTTTTCGATGCGCAGCTGGCCCAATGCCGCGCGCAGCGGTTGGAGCTGGAGGAGAGCGACCAGAAGAAAGCCCTTTTCAATGAAAGCCTGAACGAGATAGGGATGAAGCTCCACAATGCGGTGCGGCGGCTGGAGAAAGAACTCGGCTCCATGGAACAGGAGCAGGCAGAAATAGCGCAGATAAACGAATGCCTGAAAAGGCACCTGCAGATTCTCTCTGCGATGCAGCCCCAGCACTGGAGTTCGGAAGGATTCAATAACCGGCTGCAGGAAGCAATGCCCAAACTGGAGCGAGCCATCAATGATTTTGAAGAAGCCTACGCCGGGCACACCCGCTATAAGCACACCGAAATTTTCCGATACAAACCGGGGGTTGAGGAGCGGCTTGGTATCAACTGGGGGCGCATCCGCACACAGCTGACAGACGGGTTCTACTTCCACCTTCCCCTCTTTCTTTTACTTCTCATCGCCTGGGGCATCTACACACTGATAACCCGACTCTGACCATGACTCGCACCCCCTCATCATACAATCAGCTGCGCGAACTGGAGCAGCGGCGGCACATGCGCACCCGGACAGCCGCTCCGCTTCCGCCCAAAGTGCATCGGAACCGCTATCCGGCCAACACGCTGGGCCCGAATGAAGACATAGTGCAGCGTCGGCAGGATTCATACCGCAAGAAAGTGACCATCGAGAAAATGGGCACCCAGAGTCGCAACATACTGTTGGAAAACCTGGTCATTCTCCTGTTTCTCATTGTCTCCATCTGGGGTTTATACTCCCTGACCATCCACCTGCTTACCCACTCCTGATTTTCTCATCATTTCAACCATGGCACAGAATAACCTCATTGATGTGGCCTACATCGCCCGGCTGGCCAAACTGGAGCTGACCGCAGATGAAACCACCCGATTTTCCGAAGACCTGAACCAGGTGCTGGCCTATGTGGCACAGCTTGACCAGTGGGACACCACCGGCGTGGAGCCCATGTACCACCCGCTGCCGGTGTATGATGCCCTGCGCGAGGACGTACCGGGCACCAGCCTGAGCAATGAAGCAGCCCTCTCCAACGCCCCCGCCCAGGAGGACGGCCAGTTCCGCGTGCCCAAAGTAGTTGAATCCGCCCATTAACCCACATCCTTCTCATCAGACCATGCTTACCGGAACCATTTCCCACTGGCGCCAGCAGCTCACCGGCGGAGCCATTTCCCCCGCCGAACTGGTGGAAGAAATCGCACGCGCGATGGAAGAACGCAACCCGGGTATCAATGCCTACCTCTCCTGGGATAAGGAAGCAGCCCTGGCCGCCGCCGCCCGGGCCGACCTCAGCAAGCCGCTCGGCGGCATCCCCATCGCCGTGAAGGACAACATCGCCATGCTCGGCCAGCCCACCCGCTGCGCCTCCCGCATGCTGGAGAACTTTGTATCGCCCTACGATGCCACCGCCGTCACCAGACTGACCGCCGCCGGAGCCATTCCCTTCGGCCGCACTAATATGGATGAATTCGCCATGGGCTCCTACGGCCAGAACTCCGCTTTCGGAGAGACTCAGAACCCCGCGGCCCCCGGGCATGTGCCGGGTGGCTCCTCCAGCGGCTCCGCAGCCGCTGTGGCCGGAGGCATGGCCATTGCCGCGCTGGGGTCTGATACCGGCGGCTCCATCCGCCAGCCTGCCTCGCACTGCGGTGTGGTCGGCATCAAGCCCACCTACGGCCGCGTATCCCGCTATGGTCTGGTGGCCTTTGCCTCCTCGCTGGACCAGATCGGCCCCATCACACAGAATGTGGAAGACGCCGCCACCATCCTGAACGCCATCTGCGGCCACGATGCCAAGGACTCCACCTCCTCCACCGAGCCCACCGAGGACTTCACCGCCGGGCTCGGCAAGGATATCAAGGGCCTGCGCATCGGCCTGCCCCGGGAATACCTCTCCAGCGGCAACAGCCCCGCCGTTGCCGCCGCGCTCGAACAGAGCATCAGGAAACTCACCGACCTGGGAGCCGAAATCGTGGAAATCTCCCTGCCGCATGCCGAGGCCGTAGTGGCCGCCTACTACATCATCGCCTGCGCCGAGGCCTCCTCCAACCTTTCCCGCTTCGATGGCATCCGCTACGGCTACCGCGCCGCCGGCACCAACGGGCTGGACGACCTCTACAGCAAGACCCGCGAGACCGGTTTCGGGCCGGAGGTAAAGCGCCGCATCATCCTGGGCACCTATGTGCTCTCCAGCGGCTTCTACGATGCGTACTACGCCAAGGCCCAGAAGGTACGCTCCCTGGTGGCGGGCGACTTTGCCGCAGCCTTTGAGAAAGTGGACCTGATTCTGGGCCCCGTGGCACCCACCAGTGCCCCGAAGCTGCATGACGCCAGCATGACCCCGCTTCAGACCTACCTGGCAGATATCTACACCATTCCGGCCAACCTGGCAGGTCTGCCCGGCATCTCCATCCCCACCCCGGTGGCGGAAGGAGCGCATCCCGTCGGCATTCAGCTGCTGGCTCCGCACTTTGCAGAGACCCGCCTGCTGCAGGCCGCCGCCGCACTGGAAAAAGCCTTCCAATAATCTCCCTCCATGGAAACGCCCGTCTACATCAGCATCGCCGGTTCCGACTGCTCCGCCGGAGCCGGCCTGCAGGCCGACCTCAAAACCGGCTTTGCCTTGGGATGCTACCCCCTCACCGCCGTCACCTGCGTGGTGAATGAAGTACCCGGGCTGGTGGAAGGCATCGTGGCCATGGAGCCTGAATTCGTAGCCGCGCAGGTGGCGCTCTGCCTGCGCAGCTTCCCGGTACGAGCCATCAAGACCGGCATGCTCTACTCCCCGGAAATCGTGCGGGCCACCGTGGAAGCGCTCAAGGACTTTGATGGCCCCATTGTGGTGGACCCGGTCATGATTGCCACTGCGGGCGAGGCCCTCATTCTGCAGGAAGCCATTGCGGTGTATGAGGAGGTGCTCATCCCCCGCACCACCCTGCTCACGCCGAATGGCGATGAACTCGCCAAGCTGGCCGGCACCGCCCCCATCACTACCGTGGAGGAGCTGGCGGAGGCCGCCAACCAGCTCTGCGCCCGCTACAACTGCGCCATCCTGGCCAAGGGCGGCCACGTGGGCGGCAGCACCTGCACCGATATCCTGGTGCAGCCCGGCAAACCCACCCTGCGCTGGAGCCACCCCCGCACGGAGGGTATCTCCACCCACGGCACCGGCTGCACCCTCTCCAGCGCCATCACCGCCTTCCTTGCCAAAGGCCAGCCGCTGGAACTCGCTGTCGAAAACGGCCTCAGCTACATAGCCCGCGCCATTGCCACCTCCCACAGACTCGGTGAGCAATTCGCGGTGAATCACAGTATCTGATGTACTCATATGAAAATCCGCACCCTTCTCCTTTCTATCATCCCATTCACGCTCAGCTGCTGTAGCTTTATTCAGTGGCAGACATACAAGGAAGCGGCACTTGCAGAAGGGTACGTGCCTATCCCCCCGGAAGAACTATACCCGGATGATCCGGAACAAGGGGTGTTTAACGGCATTCCCTACCTGGCCGGTGAAATCATCGAAAGCCAGAAACGGGCAGAGATACTGAAAGCCATGCAGCAGGCAGTTCAGGTTCGCATCATACAGACACGCGCAGCAACGTCTGACATCTGGAGCCCGGAGAGAAAAGAAAGAGAACTGCCCGCTGTCCCGATGAACGATGCGCTCCGCACCCTGGCACAGCGCTGGGCCACAGCCCCGGAGTGGTTGCAGCTCACCTTTGTCAATTTCGATGTTGCCGGAGTATTCCATACGAACGATTGCTTCTGTTTCCTCGATGAACAAGGGAACGAACTGGGACGGCTGCATATCCACACACTGGACACCGTGTGTAAGCCTGAGGGCCAGAAACACTACGATGACATGAGGGAGATGCTATACAAAGCAGCTGGCTGCAGTCCGCAGTGGTAACAACCAGCCGACCCGGCTCATCCCAGCATCTGAATATCTGCGGCAATCTGTGCCTGCAGCCCGGCCACGGAAGCAAACTTACGCTCCGGACGCAGGAAGCGGAGCAGCTCCACCTGCAGCGGGCGTCCATATAAATCGCCCTGCCAGCCCAGCAGGTGCGTTTCCAGGCGCAGCACCTTCTGAGCCTCATCAATCGTAGGCCGGAGCCCCAGATTGGCAATACCGCGCACCACGGTACCCTCCACGCTGGCAGCAACCTCGTACACCCCGAAGGGAGGCAGCACCGCCGCGGGGTGAATCAGCATATTCGCCGTGGGGAAACCCAGTTTCCGTGCCAGTTTCTGGCCGGGCTCCACCACGCCGGCAATGCTGAACGCATGCCCCAGCATCTCCTGCGCCAGCGGCAGGTTGCCCGCCACCAGCAGCTCGCGGATGCGGCTGGAGCAGATGCGCTCCCCCTGCAGCTCCGCCATATCCTGCACGCAGGCGCGCAGGCCGTGTTCAGCAGCGTATGCTTCCACAAAGGCGGCATTGCCCACGCCCCCCTTGCCGAAATGCCAGTTGCGGCCCACGGAAATACCGGCCATGCGGCACACACCACGCAGCGCATCCAGAAACTCACGGGGCCCCGTGGCCGCCAGCTCCGGGGTAAAGGGCAGCTCCAGCAACACCTGCACCCCCAGCTCCGCCAGCAAGGCGCGTTTCTGCTCTGCCACCGGGGTAATCAGTTTCGGCTGCCGCTGCGGGGCCAGCACCGCCAGCGGGTGCTGCGCAAAAGTGAGCACCCCTCGCAAGGCTCCCGGCGTATCGGCCGATTCAATGACCCGGCGGTGCCCACGGTGCACCCCGTCGAAAAAGCCCATGGCCCAGTGAACCGGCATGTTCACGGAGGCTAGCTCAGCTATGGAATGCAGAATCAACATCGTCTCAAGCGCGGTCAGCCAGCACCTTTTCCACCGGCAGCAGGCGCGCCAGCAGTTCCTCTCGTCCGGCGGCCTTCAGCGTGGGCACATCCACTGCCTCGGCAATATCGAACTTACCGCTGCGGATGCGGCGCAGCTCGGTGAGATGCGCCCCGCAGCCCAGATACTGCCCGATATCGTGCGCATAGGTGCGCACATAGAACCCCTTGGTGCAGTGCACGCGGAAATCCACCTCGGCCGCAGCGAGGTCAATGCGCGTGATTTCATAATCCAGCACCGCCACATGGCGGGCCTTGCGCTCCACCTCCTTGCCCTTGCGGGCCAGTTTGTAGCAGGGTACGCCATTGATTTTCACCGCCGAATACATGGGCGGCACCTGGTCAAACTCGCCGTTGAAATGTTCGAACGCCGCGCGGATGTCCGCCTCTGAGAGCGCATCGGTCGGTTTTTCGGCCACCACCTCACCATCGGCATCCTGGCTGTTGGTCTCCACGCCCAGCTTCATGGTGGCGGTGTAGACCTTATCCTCGCACATGAGCAGGTCCTGCATCTTCGTCGCCTTGCCGATAACCACAATCAGCATGCCGGTAGCCATGGGGTCCAGCGTGCCGCAGTGGCCCACCTTCTTGGTCTGCAGAATCCGGCGGCAGAGCGCCACCGCATTGTGGGAAGTGAAGCCGGGGTCCTTATCCACCAGCAACACGCCGCTGGGTGCCTCCTCACTCATGCCTGAAGCTCCTTTCTGATAGCGTTCAGCACGCGCTCACGGCAATCAGCCAGCTCCCCGCGCATGCGGATTCCGGAGGCCATGGCATGCCCGCCACCGCCGAACTGCGCAGCAATGGCCGCCACACTCACGGCGGGGTCCTTGCTGCGCAGGGAAACACGGATGCGCCCGTCATCCAGGTCTTCAAAAATCACCGCCACGCGCACTCCCTGGAGCACGCGCACCACATCCACCAGGTCCTTGGTGTCCTCCAGCCCCACGCCCAGCTCGGCCTTGCGGCCTGCCGGCATGGAATAGTGGGACAAAGCACCGCCGCACTCCACCACCATGTGGTTAAGCACCTCGCGCTGCATCAGCAGGGCAGTATAGGGTATTTCCTGGTATACGCGCCGATTCACATCCGCCACATCCACGCCGGCAGCCAGCAGCTCACCGGCGGCGTGCATCACCTCCGGGGTGGTGCTGCCGTACTGGAACGAGCCCGTATCTGTGTTGATACCCACATAGAGCGCCTCCGCCATCGGTTTCGTAAACTTCACGCCCCAGGATTTCAGTAGGTTGAAAAGCACAAAAGCGCAGGCCGCCGTTTCCGGCTCAATCACGTGCATGTGGCCATAGCGGGTATTTGTGCCGTGGTGGTCGATGTTCACAATGAGCGGAAACTCCGCAAAAAGCAGCTGCGAGCGGTCGCCCAGGCGCTTCCAGTCGCCGGTGTCCACGCAGATGAGCATCTCCAGGTCAGCGGGCACCTCCTCCGGCAGCGGCAGAATCTGCTCCGCCCCCTCCAGGAAGGAATAGCGGGCGGGCACACCGTCCTCATTCCACATATAAACCTTCTTGCCCAGGCTCTGCAGGGCCAGGCCAAGCCCCAGCGTGGAACCGATGGCATCGCCATCCGGCCGGAAATGGGAAGTCACACCAATGGTGCTGCACTGCTGAATACGGGATAAGAGTTGCTCGTACATGCGCGCTTATCATACCGCGTTTCGGCACTCAGGTCAACCGCTTTCGCGCCAGCAGCAGCGCCATGGTACGAGGAAAGCGCCGGTTCAGCCACCAGCCGGCGGCTGCCAGCAGGGGAATCACCAGCAGCGGCACCCAGATATTCCAGAGGAAATGAGGGTTATAGCCGCCATACAACGGCGCCAGGAGAAAGGAATGCGCAGCGTAGATGAACAGCATCCACCGCCCGCAGAAGGCCAGGGCCGCTGCACCACGCGGCAGATGCCGCGCACACGCAATTCCACCCAGCAGCATGAGCAGAGCCCAGCCCAGCGCCCCCACCGGCAGGCTGCAATGCCGCCACGGAAGCTCCGCCCACTGAGCATATAGCGAGAGCAGATACGGCTGGCTCAGACAAATTACCCCCGCCAGGAAAAGCGCAGGCATATTTTTCTCCGCCCAATCCCCGATTCGCGCCAATGGCAGCGTTTTCAAAGCAAAGCCCAGCAGGAAAATCCAGAAATAATCAAAGCGCACCGCCGCATACTGCGCGGGGGCCGTGGTATAGCTGCAAAGCATGAGCACCGGCACTGCCACCCGGACAAAGCGCGGCAAGACTCGCAGCGCCAGCAGCCCGGCAGCCACCAGTTGATACACCACGAGCGTTTTCAGGAACCAGAGCGGCGTGTTGTACGCCGCCTCTCCCCAGCCGATGCTGCGCTGCCAGCTGAACTCAAAATCCGGGGCTGCCACCGCCATGAGCCCCAGGCTGAGCAGCGACCACAGCAGCCAGGCCAGCGCCAGCCGCCCGGTGCGCACCAGCACATTGCCCACCTGCCCCGGCAGAAAATACCCTGCCAGCAGGAAAAACAGGACAATCGCCCCGCCCACGGCTCGCCCCAGCCCCGCCGGGGCAGCATTCGCATGCAACCACACGATGCAGAACATAGCCAGCGTGCGGGCGCAATCCACCCAGCAGGCCCTGGTGGAAGCAGCGCCACTCATTTGCTCACGCTGCGCACCAGCGCGCAGGCCAGGTCAATGCAGGATTCGAGGTCGCGGTCATCCAGGATTCCGTTGTGCGAGTGGATATAGCGCACCGGCACCCCGAACACGATGGCCGGGCAGCCATACCAGTGCGGGTAGGCGGCTGCGGCATCCGTGCCGCCGGTGCGGCGCACCGTGGGCTGGCAGGGGATATTCTCACGCTCAGCAATTTCCAGGACGGTATCCACCAGCGCAGGCGGGGTGATATTCGTGGGGTCGAACAGGCGCACCTGCACCCCCTTGCCCAGCACCCCCTGGCGGCATATACCGCTCTGGCCGTAGGTGTCATCCGCCGGCGGCCCCTCCAGCACAATGGCTAAATCGGGGGTCTGTTCCAGCGCGCGGGCGCCGCGTGTGCCCACCTCCTCCTGCACGGTGCCGATAGCCTGCAAGGTGCAATCCAGCTGCTCACCCGCCAGGCGGCGCATCACCTCAATCATGCAGTACACCCCGGCCCGGTTGTCAAAGGCCTTGCCCATCCAGCGGTGGGGCAGCTCCAGCGGCTGCAGTGCCACATCCGGAGTCACCGCGCATCCGATGCGGATGCCGCAGGCGGCAACCTCCTCCGCGCTGGAAGCGCCGATATCAATGAACAGAGAATCCGTACTCATCACCTGGTTGCGCTGAGACTCCGGCAGCAGGTGCGGCGGGCGCGTGCCAATCTGCCCGGGAATGCGGCGGCCATCGCGCGTATGCACCAGCACGCGCTGGCTGGGCAGCGTGTGGTTCCACCAGCCGCCCAGCGGCACAATGAGCAGGAAACCATCGGGCGTAATCCCCTGCACCATGAATCCGATTTCATCCATGTGCGCCAGCAGAGCCACCACGGGGCCCGCCCCGCTGCCCTTCGCCTGGCAGATGAGGTTACCGGCCACGGTTTCCGTAATATCGCAGCACTCCTGCAACTCCCCGGCAATGAGGGAGCGCACCTCATCCTCAAACCCGGACACCCCGGCTGCATTGCTGCAGCGCTCAAGCAATTCTCTGTTCAGCATGCCCTTACTTTACACCCGCCGCCCCGGCGGGTCAAGCAGATACAGCTTCCCCCCCGCGATACGCCCGCGCGCGGCCCGGAGTCTGAGTACAGAGCTCAATAAATCGGAATTTGTGGGGGAACTCTGTCGGGGCACGGGACTTCAGTCCCGATTGGAAGCACCGTTATTTCGGGACTGAAGTCCCGTGC